>CAZYLK010000276.1:0-5377 GCA_964648365.1 uncultured Phycisphaeraceae bacterium | reverse complement strand
TCCGTTCGTTCGAGGAGCTGTGCGACGGCAAGTGGGACCACCTGCCCGAGCAGGCTTTCATGTACGTCGGCAAGATCGAAGAGGCGGCCGAAAAGGCCGAGAAGATGGCAAAAGAATAGCGAATAACGAATTGAGAATAACGAATGAAGAGGGAACGGCGGTGCGAGCTTTTCCGTAATTCGTTATTCGCCATTCGACATTCGCCATTCACCGCGAGGTGATCGATGGCCGCTGGCAACACATTTCTCTGCACGATTATTACGCCCGAGCGCGAGGTGCTGCGTGAGGACGCCACGTCGGCGGTCTTCACCGCCCACGACGGCCAGGTCGGAATCCTGCTCAGCCGCGCGCCGCTGCTGACCAAGCTGGGGATCGGAACCGTTCGCGTGTCGGGGCGTTCCGGCGAGAAGACGTTCTTCGTCGACGGCGGATTCGCTCAGATGCTGGACAACGTGCTGACGATTCTGACGCAGCAGTGTACCACGCCCGACGCCATCGACCGCGAGGCGCAGCGCAAGGCGCTCGCGGCCGCGAAGGAGTTGCCGAATCTCACCGACGAGGAATACGACGCCCGCAACGCCGCCATCAAGCGGGCTGAAGTTCAGCTCGCGCTGGCCGGTGCATGATCTTCTGATCCTGGCGGGGGGCGGATCACCCTCGAATCCGGCGGGGTCATCGCCTGCCGATATCGAAAAAGCTCTCCCGCTTCTTAGGCATTTCGTCGCCCTCCATGTTGAGCTCCAGTCTGGCAGCCTCGGACATGCGGGCCGGGGTCCAGGGCGGATCCCACACCAGTTCGACAGCGGCCGTCTCGACGCCGTTGATCGCCTTGATCCGTGATTCGACCTGGCTCACCAGCGCCCCGGCCACCGGGCAGTTCGGCGAGGTCAGCGTCATTTTCAGATCAACGTTGCCGCCGTCGACGGCGATGTCGTAGATCAGGCCCAGATCGTAAATGTTGATCGGTATTTCCGGGTCAAACACGGTCCGCAGGACTTCAGTGATCGACGCCGCCAGCGATTCATTCTTGAGCTTGTCGATGGGTGATTCAGGCATGGTGATCAAAACAGTGGAATGTGTTAGAGAGCCTACGTGAGTGAATCTCGTCGCGTCCCTCAGGATGGCGCCACCGCGGGTGCCGCCTTCGCGCCCGGAAGACTCATCCCCGTATCCATTTCTCCATGAACCTCGCATCGTTCGGATTGTGGTAGTATGGTTCCACGTCGTAGAATCCGAGCAGCTCATATAATCGGTTGGCCGCCGCCATTGTCGGCAACGTGTCCAGCAACATTCGTCTGTACCCGATCCGGCGGGCCTCAGCGATGATTCGCTCGGCCAGCCGCCGGCCCAGCCCCAGGCCTCTGCCCGTTTCGCGAACGTAAAGGCGCTTCATCTCGCAGGCGTCGGGCGTTCCCGCGGTCCTGCCGCTGACCGACGGGGCGGGCGCATGCACATCGAGTGGTCGAAGTGCCACACAGCCCGCCGGTTCGCCGCCCAGCCGGGCAAGCAGGATGCAGCCGGCCGGTTCGGCGTAGCAACCCGGCAGTTCCGCCAGTTCGCGCTCGAATCCCTGAAAAGACAGGTCGATCGGCAGCGTCGCGGCGTACTCGCGAAACAGCATGCGAACGACCTCGGCGGCTGCTGCTTCACCGCCGACGCGAAACGCAAAGCCGATCGTCAGTGGCAGCCCGGTCGAGCAGGCCGCGATCGTCGGCGGACCGGCAGCTACGCCGGTCGTTTTCTCGCGTGTCGCGCCGATGGGAACATCTCCACGACGGGCCGTTCTCTACTCCGTCGTCACCACGTCGTCCCTGGCGTCGAGCGCGTTGTTGACCGTGTGCCACGCGAGCGTGGCGCATTTCACCCGCGCGGGATACTTGCAGACACCCGAGAAGACCGCCAGTTTGCCCAGCGCGGGCGTTCCGGCTTCGTCCTCGCTGCGCTCCTCCTGCGTTACGAGATGGTGAAACCGGTGGAAGAGCGCCTTCGCCTCGTCCAGCGTCCTGCCTTTCACCGCTTCCGTCATCAGTGACGCCGACGCCGTCGAGATCGCACAGCCGGAGCCTTCGAACGTCGCCTCCGCCACCCGGCCGTCCTGGATCTTCAGGAAGACCGTGACGTGATCGCCGCAGAGCGGGTTGTAGCCTTCGGCCGAACGGTCCGCACCTTCCAATCGCCCGCGGTTGCGCGGGTTCTTGTTGTGGTCGAGGATCACCTCGCGGTACAGATCGTCGAGATCGGACATCATGCGAACACCTCGATCACGCGGCGCAGCGCCGCTGCCAGCCGATCGACTTCCTCCTTAGTATTATAGAAGGCCAGCGACGCCCGGGCAGTCGCGGGCACGCGGAACCGCTGCATGACCGGCTGGGCGCAGTGATGACCGGTCCGCACGGCGATGCCTTCCTGATCCAGGATGGTGCCCACGTCGTGCGGGTGGATGCCTTCGACGACGAATGACAACACGGCCGCCTTTTGTTTCGCCGTGCCGATCAGGCGGACTTCCGGGATAGCGCCCAACACGCGCGTGCCGTGCTCCAGCAGTTCATGCTCGTAGGCTGCGATGCGATCCATGCCGACGGCGGTCAGGTAGTCGATAGCGGCGCCCAGACCGACGGTGCCGGCGATGTTGGGCGTGCCCGCCTCGAACTTGAACGGTACGTCGTTGTACTTGGTCTCTTCGAAGGTGACGGACTTGATCATCTCGCCGCCGCCCTGGTAGGGCTCCATACGCTCGAGCAGGTCGAAGCGGCCGTAAAGCGCGCCGATGCCGGTGGGGGCGAACGCCTTGTGGCCGGAGAAGACGTAGAAATCGCAGTCGAGGTCGCGGACGCTGACCGCCATGTGCGGCACGGCCTGAGCGCCGTCGATCAGCACGGGCACGTCGTGCTGGTGGGCCAGTTCGACCATCTGCACGACCGGATTGATCGTCCCGACCGCGTTGGAGACGTGGCTGAGCGAGACGAACCGCGTCTTCCGGGTCAGCAGCGCCTCGAACTCGTCCAGCATCAACTCGGCGTCGTCGTTGATCGGGGCGACGCGCAGGACTGCGCCCGTCTGGTTACAGAGCATCTGCCAGGGCACGATGTTGGAGTGATGCTCCAGGGCCGTGATGACGATTTCGTCGCCTTCGCGCAGCATCGGCCGGCAGAACGCCTGGGCGACCAGGTTGACGCCTTCCGTCGCGCCGCGGAGGAAGACGATCTCCTCCGGTCGGCCGGCGTCGATGAACCGCGCCACCTTTGCCCGGGCGGCCTCGTAGGATTGCGTTGCCCGCACGCTGAGCGCATGGACGCCGCGGTGGATGTTGGCGTTATCGTGCGTGTAGTAGTGTCGCAGCGCCTCCAGCACGCGGTGCGGCTTCTGTGAGGTGGCGGCGTTGTCGAGGTAGATCAGCGGCTTGCCGTTGACCGACTGTGCCAGCGCCGGAAAGTCGCGCCGGATGGCTTCGACGTCGAATGCCCGCGAGTCGCCGTCGCCGGCAAGCGACCTGTTTGTATGGTCCGTGGCCGTAATCATAGATCCTCCGGCAGCATCACCGCCTGCGGCAGCCGCCGCAGAATGTGCTGCTCCAGCAGGCGTTTGAGCGATTCGACGCGCACGTCCGCGATGCTCTCGTCCGCGAAGGCGAAGATCATCATGCTGCGGGCTTCTTCCTCCGGGATGCCGCGGGTGCGCAGGTAAAAGATGGCGTCGGTGTTGACCTGACCGATTGTCGCGCCGTGCGTGCATTTCACGTCGTCGGCGAAGATTTCGAGCTGCGGCTTGCTTTCGATCTGGGCCTCGTCCGACAGCAGCAGGCTCATATTGGTCTGCTTGGCGTCGGTTTTCTGGGCGCCCTCGCGGACGATGATCTTGCCGCTGAAGATGCCCCGGCCGCGGTCTTCGAGGATGCCTTTGAAATACTCACGGCTGCCGTTGTGCGGCGTGGCATGATCGACGACCAGGTGATTGTCGACGTGCTGGTCCTCGCGGACCATGTAGAGCCCGTCGATGTTGCAGTATCCGCCCTCGCCATTCAGCACGGCGTTGAAATCGTTGCGCGTCAGTCGCCCTTCGAAGCAGAAGCCGCTGGAATCCAGCCGGCCGTTGCGGCCCTGCTCGAGCTGCACCGTGGCGATGTGAAACGCCTCCGGCGACTCCAGCAGGTAGCGGTAGTGATCAAGGTGTGCGTTCTCGCCGCCGACCATCTCGGTGACAAAGTTGTTGAAGTAGCACTCGTCGCCGAGCGAGATGAACGTCTCGACCACGGTCGCCTGGGCGTTGAAATCCACAACGATCAGCGAGCGCGGCTGGACCGTGATCGGCTTCGTTGACTTGGTGGTTACGTACAGAATCTGGATCGGCCTCTCGCACACGACTCCCTTGGCGACGTGAACGAACGCCCCATCTTCCATCAGCGCCGTATTGAGCGCCGCGAAGGGCTGGTCGAGCTTTGCGTATTTGGCCAGATGGGCATCGACGACGGGGTCGCGGCTGGCGATGCGCTCGGCGAGGCTGGCGACGGTCACGCCGGCGGGTAATCCGGCAAGCGACGAAAGCTGCGGTGCAAACCGGCCATTGACGACCACAGCCGTGGCCGCGCCGTCGAGCCAGTACGGGCGCAATGCGTCAGCAGTGACCTGGCCGCGGGCGTCGGGGGCCGGCTCAAACGCCGTGTTGGCGATCGCGGCCACGTTCGTCCAGCGCCAGTCCTCCAGCCGCGTGGTGGGGAAGCCGAGCTTGCGAAAGGACGCCAGGGCTTTCGTACGCAACTCGGCGAGCCCGGCGGTTTCGTTCGCACGCGAAGCTGCCAGACGCTCAAACCATGCCGCGTACAGGTCAATCGTATTATCAGTCGCTAATGCCATGTTGCTCTTTCAATACCCGCGAGCGCCGCCGCGTTTCCTTCGTTCGACATTCGACATTCGACACTCGCCATTCGACATTTGGCTGCCAGAATCCATTCCCTCGAGGTCACGATTCTGTTTGCTCAAGTCGCGTTCGGCGCGTTCTTAATTCGTTATTCGTTATTCGTTATTCGTTATTCGCTATTCGCTATTCGACATTCGCCATTCAAGCCATCGCTGCCGCCTTCTCAACCTCGGCGTACCCCGACGCCTCAAGCTCCAGCGCCAGTTCCTTGCCGCCCGACTTGACGATGCGCCCGCCGACCAGCACGTGAACGTAGTCCGGCACGATGTACTGGAGCAGCCGCTGGTAGTGCGTGACCACGATGAATCCGCGGCCGGCGCTGCGGAGTTTGTTGACGCCGTCGGCCACGATCCGCAGGGCGTCGATGTCCAGGCCGGAGTCGGTCTCGTCGAGGATCGCCAGCTGCGGCTCCAGCACCGCCATCTGGAACACCTCGTTGCGCTTCTTCTCGCCGCCGGAGAAG
>CAZYLK010000275.1:0-5397 GCA_964648365.1 uncultured Phycisphaeraceae bacterium | reverse complement strand
GCCCCTGGCCCACGACGCGCCCGGCCGTCCGCCCGCTACGCTGGGCCGACGAGCAAGCGGCAAGGATCGCGTACCCGACGCCGCAGCGCTGACGCAGTACGAACAGACACATAACGAAACGACCGCGCCTCCGAAGGCGCGGCCGTTTTCATTCGTCGCGTGACCGGGCCTCCCGGCTGCATGCCCAACCCGGTATCCGGCCCCCGTCACCCAGGCCCCCCCCGCCCGTCGCCGACCTCAATCGTGGTCATGCCCCTCGTGGTCGCCGTGGTCGTGCCCGGCGTGGGGGTCGGCTTTCCGCTTGTCTTTGTCGGATTTGTCCTTGTCGTCGGCGACTTTGCCTTCGACGATCCGCTCGACTTTTTTGGCCATATCCTCGTCCATCCCCTTGTAGTAGCCGGACGCGCGGAGCGCGACTTTGCCGTCTTTACCAACGACGATGAAGGTCGGCGTGCTCTTGACGCCGTAGAGCTTGGCCACGGCGTCTCCGCCGAGCGCCTGCGGGTGATTGAGCTTCTTTTCTTTGATGGTGGCGACGGGATCCTTGCTGTCGAAGACGTTCACGCCGAGCACCATGAAGTCCTTGTCTTTGTATTGCTCGTGGAACTTGTTGAGGAACGGAACGGCGTCCATGCAGGCGCTGCATCCGCTCTTCCAGAAGTCCATCATCACGATTTTGCCGCGGAAGTCGGACAGCTTGATGGGCTTGCCCTCCGGATCCTTCAGCTCCCAATCCTGGGCGACTTCGCCGACTTCCAGCCGGTCCTTCTTGCTTTTCGCTTTGTCGCCGTCACCCTCGGCGGCATCGTCGTCATCACCGCCGGCGGCCGCGTCGCCGTCGTCGCCGCCCTTACGGCCCTTGTCACGCTTTTCGCTTTTGCGCTTGCCGTACTTGTCCTTGGTCTTCGGAGCCGGCTCCGCGCCCGGCGGGGGCGGCAGGGTGAAGATCGCATCTTCATCGAGGTTCACGTTGAAGCGGATCGCGGTAATCTCCAGCCGCAACCCCTGCACCGGGTTCTTCGCATCGTCGGAACTGGCCTCTACCTGTTCATACTTGCGCAGGATCAGATCGTTGACGCCGATGTACCACCGATCCTCGCGGTCGCGCGGCTTCGGGTCGGTGCTTCGCTCGGGCGTCTTGTCGCGCGTCACGAAGACGTGACAGGGACGCTCGTCCACGTCCTTCTGCCCCGCATATTCAAGACCTTCGCCCATCTTGGGAAGCTTCAAATCCTCGGGGTCGCGGAACATGACGCGCGGGACGATGCGGTTAACCCAGTCGCCGCCCGGCGGCGTCTTGTCTCGGCCGCCGAAGTCGACTTCCGCCCACAGCTTCTGCCGTTCGCTCAGCATGATGAGCAGATCGCCGTTCCAGAACAGTTTCAGCGTGTCCGGTTCGCCTTCAATCTGTCCCTTGAGTTCCGCCTTGATGCGCATCTGGCTGGCATCGTTCGCCTCGGGCGAGGGCTTGACCCAGACCATGCCCTCGACCGTCTCCGGCTTGAGCGACCCGACGGCCGGGAGCTGACCGCGGATATGGTATTCGAGATTGCGCGAGCGGCGGAAGACGCGGACGGCGTTCTCGAACATAGTCTGCGCGCCATCCGGCGGCGCCGCCGACTCCTGCGGCTGTGGCTCGGCCGGCTTGGCCGGCGCGTCACCGGGCGGAGGCTCTTTGGGCTGTTCAGCGGGCGTCGCCTTGGCGGGCGGCGGCGGGGCCGGCGCGTCTTGCGCCGCGGCAGGCTGCGCCGCGATCCCCACGACCATCACAACGCCGAATATCCACAACTTGCGTAACATCATCTCACTCCTCTCGTGCTTGCGTCCGGGACGACAACCCGCGCGGGGCTCCGGTCCGTCGCTTCCAAGTCCTGATCGTGACCGCGTTACCCCGCCAGGGCGCCGTCGATGAGCTTCGATAACTCGTCCGCCAGATCCTCCGAGTAGCCGGAGTCGGCCCGCAGGATCTTGCCGGCTTTGTCGATCACGAGGATGTACGGGATCGACTTGATGCCGTAAATCCGCGACGTCTTGTTACCCTTCATCAATTGGGTGCCGGGGTACTTGTACTTCTTGACGAACGCCTCCGGATCCCCACCGGTCTCGAGACAGTTCACGGAGAGAAACGCCGTCGGCTTGTCCTTATACTGTTCCATCAGCTTGTTCAGGATCGGCCGCGTCTTGCGGCAATTGCCGCACCAGGTCGCCCAGAAGTCCAGCACGACGACCTTGCCGCGATAGTCGGCGAGCTTGTGCTCCTTGCCTTCCATGTCCTTAAGTTCGAAATCCGGCGCCTGCCCACCGACTTCCGGCTTCGGGCTGTTGCGAATGGCCTCACGCTCGGCGCGCTTGTCCGCGTCCGACTTGCGCCGGTCGTCCGCCGCCCGGCGGTTGTCGGCGTCGGGTTCGTCCTTCTGTGCCAGCGTCGAGGGTGGCGGCGGCGGCGCCGGCGGAGGCGGAATCGGCTCGGCGAAGGTCGGCGCCCAGATTCGTGCCCGTGGCAGCGCGAAGATGCCTTCGCTGAACTCACCGTTGGTCTCGATATCCGCAAAGGTCACGACGATCGGCCCCCGCGCCTTCTCTGACGGGAAGTACTCGACGCGGCGCGGCAGGTGATCCGCGGTGGAAAAGTACCAGTGCTGGATCGGGCAGCGCGACGCCAGGGGACGCAGCGGCGGCTTCGGCTGGCGGGCGTCGGCGGGCGACAGCCGAACGTCGAGTCGCTCGCAGTCGTGACCGTCGATATCGTGAACGCCGCCGTAGGTCAGCGCCGCGCCGTTCGCCAGCCGCTCGTAGGGCGTGGCCGCGAACAGATCGGACATCCAGAGCATCATCTCGGGACGGGCGAGCGCCGTCAGCGAATGCTGCGCCTGGTCAACCGTGATCAGCCAGGGCTTGGCCTCGTAACGTATCTTCAGTTCGCGGCCGTCATGCGAGAGCCACATGCTGCTGTCCGGGTTCTCCGGATCGTACTGGAAGCACTGTCGGAGAATGCGGCCGCGCATCGCGACCTGCCCCCCGAGCGGGGTCGGCGACTCCGCGCCGCCGCGTGCCATCTTTACGGCCGCCTCGACCTGGGTGATCGGTCCCATAAAGCCGGCGCGATCAACGACGGAAGCATTGTAAATGGCCGTTCTGGTCGCACGCGCCGCCTCCACCGCATCGCGCAGCACAGCACGCGCGTCGCGGGTCTCGTCCTGCGACGGGGGCGCCTGGGGTTCCAAGGCCGGGCCGAGGGCAAGCAGCAGTGCGGGAAGAACGCTACAAGTCATCAAACAAGGCTCCTTCAGACGCAACCGGGCCTCGGCCCGAAACCAACCAACGGATCGGCAGACTCCGCCGGCCGATACGGCGCCGGGGCGTTCATCCGTCCGAATACGCGGAGTCCGGGGCCGCCGAGCCCGGCAGCGCCAATACAGGACAGAACGCAACGGCGGTCCGAGGGTATCATACCGCCGTTTCGGCGACGGCCCAACTGGCCGAGGAAGCGGGTCGCGGAGAGGTCTGAACCCGTCAGATCCCGGTCGCCGATTAGGGGGTCTGGGCACGTTGTTTGCTCGTTGCCCGACGAAGCGATATAGGGTCGCAGGGCAGGCGACAACGCCGGATCCGTCACACGAAAGGTCTGATCGTGATCAAGAGGCTCTACATCGACAACTACAAGAGCCTGGTGAACTTCGAGCTTCCCCTCAGGGAGCTGACGCTGCTGCTGGGGCCGAACGGCGTGGGCAAGACCTCCGTGCTCGACGTAATGTTCGCGCTGCGGCGCCTGCTCAGCGGTGAGGCGAGGGTTACTGACCGTTATTGCTTTCCGACTCCGACGCTGACGCGCTGGCAGGACCGGGACGTACAGGTCATCGAAGTCGACGCGGTGCTCGCAGGAGATGAACTGCGCTATCGGCTCGAGGTAGAGCACGAACGCTTGAGTCGGAGGGCGCGGATATCGCTGGAACGATTGGAATCGAAAGGCAAGCCGCTCTTTCTCTTTCAGATGGGTGAAGTGAAGCTCTATCGCGACGATCATTCACCCGGGCCGCCCTACAGCGCAGATTGGTCCGAGTCGGCGTTGGGGCGCGTCCCGTCCCGCCACGACAACACCAGGCTCTCGGCATTCCTGGACTACATGCGAAAGGTGATCGTCTGTGGCTTGTACCCCGCGAGCTTCGAGACGGAATGCTCCACGGAAGACGCCGTCCTCCGTCGCGATGCCGGCAACTTCGCGTCCTGGTACCGGCACCTGCTCCTGGAGCGGCAGGAGCTTGTTCCTGAGTTTACCAAGGCACTTCAGGAAGTGATCGAAGGCTTTCGTGGCATCCGCATGGAGAAGGTCGGCCTCGATACAAGGGCACTGATGGTGATGTTCGACCAGTTCGGCGCCCGGTACGAACTGCGACTTGATGAAACGTCTGACGGGCAACGCGCTTTGATCGCCCTGTACTCGCTCGTACGACTCGCGGCCGGCCAGGGATATACGCTGTTCCTGGACGAGCCGGACAACTACGTCGCGCTGACCGAGATTCAACCCTGGCTCGTCGAACTCGCGGACGCGTGCGGCGCCGAAGTGCCTCAGGCGGTGCTCTGTTCGCACCACCCGGAACTCATCGACTATCTGGGCGGCGACCGGGGGCTGGTGCTTCGACGGGAGCGTTCGGGGGCAACGGTTGTGCGAGCTTCGAGTGAGCTGGCGGTTGACGGAGGGCTGAAGCTGTCCGAGGTTATCGCACGAGGGTGGGAGTAATGAGTCGGAGCGTCAATACGGTCATCCTCTGCGAAGATCGCCAGCATGAAGCGTTTGTCCGGCGGTTTCTGGCGCAGGCGGGCAAAGGGCTGAGGGTGCAGCGGGTAGAGGTGAGCCCGAAGGGTCGCGGCTCTGGCGAGCAGTTCGTTAGGGCGCGTTTCGCGAGGGAATTGGCGTTCTACCGAGAGCGGCAGCATCGCGTTGAACAGGCGTTGATCGTGGTGATTGATGCCGATGGTCGAGACATGGGAGAACGAGCAAGGCAGTTCGATCAGGCCGCCACGGAAGGCGGCGGCGCGCCACGTGGACCGGAAGAGCGGGTGTTGATCTTCGTCCCCGCGCGCAACATCGAGACCTGGCTCGCGTACCTGGACGGGCAGACCGTCAACGAGAGCGATCAATATCCACGCCTTGCAAGTCCGCGAGATTGCCAGCATCACGTCGAGCGCCTTTACCAAATGTGTCAGCAGGGCGCGTTGCGCCAGCCGGCGCCGCCGTCGCTAGAGTCCGCGTGCGCGGAGTACCGCTCCCGGCTGGAAGCGTAGTCCTCTTATCCCTTCGCCGAGCAATACACTTCCTGCATCGTTGATCCGTGAGAAGCGCCCGTGCCTGATCGCGAACAACCTCTCGTTGCGTGGCTGGCGGCGCGAGCCGGCGTC
>CAZYLK010000274.1:0-5450 GCA_964648365.1 uncultured Phycisphaeraceae bacterium | reverse complement strand
GCGGCCGTTCGATCGCGCCGTCAGCACTCTGAGCGTTTGCCCTTCAGCCTGCATCTGCCGGGGCCGCCGTCGGGGCAGTGGGTGGTTGTTCCGAGCTTCTTGAAGCAGTCGCGCACGACTTCGCAGGGCGACGCGGATTCATACGTTTCGCCCGGGGCCGGGCAGGCGTTGCAGCCGCGCCTGGGGCGGCTCTTCCTGATGACGTACTTGCATGTGGACCCGAGGTCGCAGCCGCGGAGGGCATTGGCGAACAGGTCGGGATAGTCGCCGCCGATGTGGCCGTGGATGTCATCGGGAAACAGGTTGACGCCGATGACGTTGGCCTTACTGCCCACCAGCGGATAACCGTCGTCCCATGTGCCGTGCAAGATCGCGTCGGGCGTCAGTTTGACCCGGTCGTGGTAGTGCCCCGACAGCGTCTCGACGTTTTCGAAGAAGATCGATCCGTCGTTGTCGTCCATGACCACGTCGCTGTAGGCCGACTGGCCCTCCATGACGAACGGGCTGAGCTGGTCCTCGATGATGCGCCCGCGAAGCGTGTTGGTCTGCTGCCCGGACCAGGAAAAGACCGCGATCACCACGCAGCCTCCGGCGTCGGCATAGTCGGCCAGCACGTTGCCGATACCGACCGAGTCCTGCCCGGAGTTTCCGTTGGAGAAGTAGAGCACGCCGTCGTAGCGGAGCAGTTCATTCAGGCTGAACGGCGTGTCCTGGTTGATGCCCACGGCGCTGGCGAAGTGGCCGGTGTCCATCAGGTAATCGGCCACGCCGGGCGTGTTGCCGCCGCGGGAGTTGCCGCTGGACCAGACCAGGATGTCCTGCGCCGACGCGCCCGTCGCCAGCAGACCCACCCACGCCGCGATCGCTGTCGTGCGGCGCTGGTTCAACCGGATAGGATTCATGTCGTCCCCCATCATGCTCGACGCTTCCGCGCGCGGTCCCGCCTGCGCAGCGCTCTTGAGCAACTGCGAGCGTACCGATTCGGCGGCAGCAGAGTCAACCGGTGCGGTGGCCGGGGTGGCCGGGGTGGCCGGGGTGGCCGGGGTGGCCGGGGTGGCCCGACGGTGGAGCCGGCGCGGCCGCCGACGTGCGAATCGTGGCGGTCAATGGCCGGTGTACGCGCGCTGGAACAACGCGACGTCGTCGAGTCCCACGTGGCCGGTTCCTGTCAGATCGGCCGGCTCGCATCCCTGGGGCACGCCGCCGCCGGGGCCGGTGAGGCAGTCGAACAGCATTCCGTAATCGAGCAGATCCACGTCGCAATCGCCGTCGAAGTCGCCGGGCATCGGCACGCCGACGGCGGTGACTTCCAGCGTCACGTCATTTGCGTTGGTGTGGACGGCGAACTCGTAGCCGCAGGGCGCGCGGACGGCGTCGAATGCGCCGCTTGACGAGCCAAATGTCATCACCGTGAACATATCGCCGATCTGCGGCTCGAAGCCGTCGAGCAGTCTCACGTCGAGCGTGCCGCCGAGCGCAGCGTCGCCGGTCACGACCAGTACGTCGTACTCGTCGCCGGGAGCGTAGCCGGCCAGTTCTATCTCCAGCGCCGCCTCGGGCGACTGTTCGTAGTCGCCTTCAAGGGTCAACACGCCCGCCGATTGCCCCGGCGTGAGCTTGCCGCCCTGGTTGTTCAGGCGGGCGACGTTGACCGCGCTGTTTCCGCCCACCGTGCCGCCGCGGATGCTGGTGGGCAGGGAGAACTCGATAACTCCATTCTCCACGACGATGGAACCGGACGTTTGACTGAACGGCTGCGCGAAGACGATCGTGCCGCTGCGGTTGACGACCCGGCCGGTGTTGACGAACGGCACATTCATGACCGTTTGGCCGTTTTCGTTCAGGCCGCTCCCGATAAAGGTGCCGCGGTTGACGAACTGCGACGTGCCCACGCCGTCATACCGAAGCGTCTGGGACGTGTGGATGGAGGTAAACGACCCGCTGTTGTCAAAGAGCGCATCGTGGCTGGTGATGCCGCCGCCGATCCACTCGACCGACCCGCGGTTGTCGATGCGGCGGCGAAGTTCCTTGGGCGCGGCGGTGATGTTCAGAAAGCCGCTGGCGACGATGAAGTCGCCGGGGCCGACGAGCCGGCCGCCGCGCCAGTTGAACGTTTCGGTGGTGGTGAAATCGCCCGGCCCTTCCAGTGACCTGGCTGAGTCCATCATCTCGAATCTCTGCGCTTCGACATCCCCGGCGACCGTCAGTGTACCCGCCATCAGCCTGCCGAAACCCCTGCCCACGAAGCGGCCGCCGTCCAGTGTGTAGTCACTGGCAAATTGGACCTCCGCGGTGCCGGCCAGAAAGAACGCGCCGGCACTGCGCCCGCCACCGGCCAGTCTGAGGATTCCGCTCAGCAGATTCACGGTGCCCGAGCCATGATTATCGAAACGAACCAGGGATCGGATGTCCGTGAGCGTGCTGGTGGTCTTCTCTACCAGCCCTTCGTTCCTGATGGTTCCGGGATTGCCGGCAAAATGAAAAACCTCGCCGTCGCTCGGCAGGTCGATGGTTCCCGTGTTGTGCAGGATACCGTCGCGCTGGATGGAGAGGCGCGTGCCGCCAAGCGTCGCCCTTCCCGCGTTGATGAGCGTTTGCGTGCTTAATACCCTGATGCCGTCCGTGTTCATCGTCAACTGGCCGGTGCTCTCGGTGGTTCCCGCGCCGCTCAGGACGCCCTCCGACCAATTGAACGCGCCTGACACTTTCAACTTGCCCGCCACGTCGAGCGCGCCGCCGGAGAAGCGCAGGTTGGCGACCTCAACGTTGGTGCCGATGACGCGCAATTGACCGGCTCCGATCCGGGCGAAACCGGCGCCGGTGACGCGCGTGTCCTCGTCCAGTGTGTAAGAGTTGGACGCGAACTCGACGCCGGCGGCTTCAGATATGTCGAACGATCCCAGGCTGCGGCCGCCGCCGGACAGGGTCAGCGAACCGGCCCGTACCTCCACCGAGCCCGCGTTGATGAAGCCGACGCCTGCCCCGAACGACGTTACGCCCGCGCCCGTCTTGCGGAACGTCCCTTCATTGAGAAACGCCGCGTCGTCGCCGCTCGTGTGGACGAAGTCCGTCTCGGCCGGGGCCTCGACTTCACCGGCATTGCTCCATTGCGTGCCGTCGTTGAGCGCCAGGTTCCCGCCGGCGATCGTCGCGCTGCCCTCCACGAGTACGGTGCGCGCGGAGCAGGATTTCTGATTGACGCCTGACGTTGACAGCGTCGCCCCTTGTGCGATTCGTGTCGTGCCTGACTCCTGCATCGCTCCGTTGGTCCAGGCCATCGCCCGTGTCACGTTGAGCACACCCGGACCTTTGAGCGCGCCCCCCGCGAGTTCGAGCGATTCGGCTGTGGCGGTCGCACCGTCCGGAACCGTTAATGACCCGCTGATGATCTTGAGCGGTCCGGCGCCAGTGGACTCGGCCGCGTCTTCGAGGACGTAGTCTTTGGCGGCGACTTCCAGGGCGGCGCCGTCGGCGATGGTGAACTTGCCCTTGCTCGTCCCGCCGCCGGTCAGTCGCAGCGTTCCGGCTTCGACCGCGGCCGTGCCGGCGTTGTCGAAGGCGGTCTGAATGTTGGTCAAACCCGCGCTGCCGGCCTTCTTGAACGTGCCGTCGTTGTTGAACGTGCCGCCGCCGCTGACCGGTGCGATCACCGCGTCCGACGCCGCCTGAAACGTGCCGTCGTTGTCCAGCACGGCGGCGTTGCTGAGCACGATGCGGCCCGAGTCGCGCCACGTGGCGTTCTGTTCGTTCACCAGCGTGCGTTCGCTCAGCGTCTTGTCGGACGTGCCGCGCAGCGTCATGTCGCCCTGGTTGACCGTCTGCCCCTGGTCGCTCATCGTGCCGGCGAGGAAGTCGAGCTTGCCGGTCACGGTCAGCGGTCCAGGGCCGGTGACGGACCCCGCGGCGTTGGCCAGTTCCACATTCGGGATGGTGGTCGGCGCTTTCACGTCCAGCGCGCCCGCGCCGATGCGCAGCAGCCCCATGCCGGGAAACTGCGTCGAACTGACCGCGAAACTCTGGCTCTGCAGGAGCAGAACCGTCCCCGGCGAGATGTCGATCAGTCCCCCCGTGCTTGCCCCCCCCCGAAGCATCAGCGTGCCGGCGCCGAGGTTAATGATGCGGGAATTTTCCAGCAGCGCGCCCGAGGTGAACTCGCACTGCGTGGTCGGCGCCAGGATGTTGAACACGCCCTCGTTGACGACGGTTCCCGGCTGGCCGGAGCCGAAGATGGTGTCGGCCTGCACGATCAGCGCGCCGTTCGCCTCGTTGATCAGCTTCTCGCCACCGTTGCCGAACGAAAGGCGCTTTTGCGGACCCAGCAGAGCAAGCGTGCCGCCATTGCGCAACTCGCCCCCGGCCAGGATGCGCAGTTCGCCGCTGCCCGACCATTCCGCGATCGAGCCCGGCGCGTTCCGCAGCTTGCCGCCGCCTATCGCACAGGCGAGTCCGGAGGGTAGAAGCAGTTCTTCGCTGATCTCGACCGGCGCCGACCCTTCAATGGTCCCGCCCTGCCACGTCATCGAGTCGAAATAGGTCGGCCCATCCGCCCGCAGGCTGCCGGTCAGCAGGACGTTTCTTGCCGAACACTCCTTCTGGTCCGCCACCACCAGACCCGGCCCGCTGCCGCTGATCCAGAGCAGTCCCTCGCCGCCGATCGCGGTGTCGTTCGCGATGGTGAAGGGTTTGCCGCCGCGGCCGTTGAGTTGCAGCGTCGTGTCGCCCGACAGGCCAATCGCGCCGCGGCTCTCGCCCCCGCCCTCCAGCAGCAGCGCTCCGCTCTGCACGTCGATGCGGCCGGTCTCACCGTTGACGAACCGGATGGTCTCGAAGATGCGCGTCGCCCCGAAGCCGTCTACCTTGCTGAACGCACCGTCGTTTTGCAGCGTCCCGCCGTTGCCGCTGATCCACTCGTCGTTGCGCACGGTCATCGTCAGGCGGTTCTGCAGAACCGCCCCATCGAAAAGCTGAATGTCGCCCGCGTCGCGCCACTGGACCGGCCCCTCGCACACCAGCCGCGGAACCTTCAGCGTCTTGGCGCCCAGGCTGGTCATGTTGACCGCGTTCCGAACCGTCACGTCGCTGGTTCCAATCAGCTCGCCGCCGCGCCAGTTGAAGTCGCCGCTGATGGTGATGGCGCCGCCGGCCGTGAGCGTGTGGCTTACGAAGGTGAAGTCGCCCAGGTGCGCGGACTCGGCGACGCTCAGCGGCCGCGACAGCAGCAAGTGTCCCCCGGATACCAGGCTCGTGATCTCGACGTTGCTCTCGTGAACCAGTTCGACGTTGGCGCCCTTAAGATCGACGCGGCTTGGCGGGCCGGGCAGTTCCAGTTCCGGCGAGCAACCCTCCTTGCCCCAGTTGTTCTTGTAATGCCGCTTGTCCGGGTCGGTGGGGCAGGGGCCCACGTCGCAGACCGTGAACCACTCCGCGTCGCACTCGCCCTTCCACTCGAA
>CAZYLK010000273.1:0-5490 GCA_964648365.1 uncultured Phycisphaeraceae bacterium | reverse complement strand
TGCGGACGGTGACGGTGCCGTCTTCCTTGGTCTGGCCGTCGATGGTGAAGCAGAAAGGCGTGCCGGCCTCGTCCATGCGGGCGTAGCGCTTGCCGATCGACTGCTTGGCGTCGTACTGGCAGGGCATGACCTTGCGGATCGCTTCATAGATCGGCACGGCCAGTTCGGGCATGCCGTCCTTGGCGACCAGCGGGAACACGGCCGCCTTGATCGGGGCCAGCCGCGGGTGAAACTTGAGGAACTCGGGACTGGCGCGGGATTCGTCGAACGAATACGCCTCGCACAGCACCGCCAGCGTGAACCGGTCCGCCCCGGCGGAGGGTTCGATGACGTGCGGCACATAACGATACGGCGGCCGGGACTTCGCCTCCTTCGCCCGTTCCGCGAGCTTTGCTTTCTCGGCGCCCTCCGCGCCCTCAGCGGTGAACTTATCCTTATCCCGCTCCCACGCCTCGTCGTCGAACACGGCGAAGGCGTCTTCCTTGCCCTTGGCGTGCTTGCCGTGCTGATTCAGGTCAAACGACCCGCGGTGGGCGACGCCTTCCAGTTCCTGCGTTTCCTCAGAGAATGGGAACAGATACTCGATGTCGGTACACGCGTTGCTGTAATGCGCCAGTTCGTCCTTACCCTGCTGCCGCGGCCGGAGCTTGTCCGACGCGATGCCCAGCGACTTATACCAGTTGATCCGCACGTCGCGCCAGAACTCGTACCACATCATCGACTCGTCCGGATGGCAGAAGAACTCGATCTCCATCTGCTCGAACTCGCGCGAGCGAAACGTGTAGTTGCGGGGTGTGATTTCGTTGCGAAACGCCTTTCCAATCTGCGCAATTCCGAACGGGATCTTGACCCGCGACGTGTCCATGACGTTCATGAAGTTGGCGAAGATTCCCTGCGCCGTCTCCGGACGCAGGTAGACCTTACTGTCTTCGGTCTGCTCCACACCCGCATGGGTCTCGAACATTAGTTTGAACGCGGACGATGGACCGAGGGGCGCCCCGCATCGGGGACAGGGATCCTGGAGGCCAGTCTGGTGGAGTTGTTCTGTAGCGACATACGACGTGAACTCTGCCAACGACGGTGGCGCGTCAGGCTGTCCATTGACCCGCGTCGTCAGGAACGCAAGCGTAACTTCGGGATTGCGCACGAGTGCAAGGTTTGGGGCCAGTTTTTTTCCCTTCGTCCTGGCCCACTGCATGAGTCGCGGCGAGTCGATGTGGCCGGAGACCGGGGTAAACACCTGCAGAAGCGAATCCATCCACGTAGACCCCGTCGCCAGGGCCTCCCACAATTGATCAGCCCGAACAAAGTGACCGCAGCCGGGACACTTGCGCATCGGATCGGCAAAACCCGCAAGATGCCCGCTCGCCTCCCACACCTTGGGATTCATGATGATCGAACAATCCACGCCGACCATCTGGTACTCGCGCCCCTCCGGCCCGACGGGCGGGTTGCGCACCATGTCGAGCCACCAGGCGTCCTTGATGTTGCGCTTCAGCTCGGTCCCCAGCGGCCCGTAGTCCCAGAAGCCGCCGATGCCGCCGTAGATCTCGCTGCTGCCGAATATAAACCCCCGCCGCCGGCAAAGGGCGACGATCTTCTCCATCGTTTGTGCGTCTTTTTTCATGCGAAGCCATCATTCCGTTCAAAAGGTCACGCCTTTCGGCGGCAATCGTTCCATTCAAGAGCCGCGCCATTCCGCGATTATCTTCCGCATCCTGCCGTTACGACCCGTTTGCGTTCCATCCCGCGGCGCGAGAAACGCGGCTCGACCCCCCTCCGACGACCCCAACGGGGTCGCATCGTACCGCCCAGGTTTGCCCGCAAGAGCGGGAAAGTCTGGGCGCTACGCCACAACGCCTTCGGCGCAGCGGAGCAGCGCGACTCTGCGGAGGCCTCACCCGCCGTCAAAACCCGCGCCAACCCCCGCGACCCATCCCCGCCGCACAGGAACCGCAGCCGGGAAGCGCAGTCCGCGTCGTTTGCTGCACGCATCCGTCAAGGCTAATCCCACACATACCGCTCATCGAACGCCAGTCTATGCTTCTCAAACAGGGCTCGCAATTCGGCCTCCACGGTCAGCGTCCGGGCCGACAGAACAGGCGTACAGCCCCGATGGGGTTGCGGCACGCGGGCGGCGAGGGGGCCGGTGATTGACGGAACTCGCGCGAAAACCGTGCGCCGCCCACCGCTGGCGCGCTCGGCACTGACGTCGTCGCGCCGGCTGCTGTCACCTGGCCACCCGCCACTCATGCTCGGATCGCCCGAGAGCGAATCGGGCCCGGCGGGCATCGGGCGCGGCCCGCCCTGGGCGTGCGCGACGCGCCAGGCAGACGTTCGCGGGGGAGCCGCGGACTTCCGCCCGCGCGGAGTTTCGCCAGGATGCTGTCGTCCCGTGGGATAGACCGTCGGCATCACCGTATCGCGGCGAGAAACCACGCGGGTGCCAGCGCGTCCATCACATGCAAGGCGCGCTGCGGGGTGGGCTTGCCCGTGGGGCAGTACAGAAAGCCCCACGACTCGATGTAGACATTCCCCGTCTCGACAAACACGGACCCGTCGTCGTATCGCTTCGTGCGTTGAACCGGGAAAAGGCCGACCCATTCCGGCTGCCGGACGTCACGCCTGGTGGAAACCAGCTCTTGCAATGCCCCCCGGCTTGCCGTGAATCGCGCCCAGGCAGGCCATGGGTACGCGATGGAACTGGCAAGCAGGAACAGGCAGACCGGGGTGACCACCCAGTGCGAACGGCGCCGGCGCGCAGGGTTCGACTGGTCGTTGGCTGCCAGACCTCCGTCGAGTTCCTCTGTCCTGCGTTGCCGACCAGTCAGCGCAAACAGCACGCGAAGGGCGTAATCCGCCGCGATGATCACATAAAGTGGAAAGGCGGCGCACGTGAAGATATACCCCACGGCGAACCAGCTTCCCGGCGAACTCATGTCGATGAGG
Source organism: uncultured Phycisphaeraceae bacterium (assembly GCA_964648365.1). GTDB lineage: Bacteria > Planctomycetota > Phycisphaerae > UBA1845 > UBA1845 > SURF-32. The sequence continues at coordinate 2,541 of CAZYLK010000273.1, read as the reverse complement.
GCGTATCCCGTCAGCAGGGCGACGGTCCACCGGTGCCACGCCTGCGGCGGCCTTGCAAAACGCGGCCGCAGGCGCGAGCGTTCGCGGGCCGGATCGCCGAACGAGGCGGAGTCACCGGGCTCGAACGCGCGGCCGCACCTCGGACAGACGGGCGTCGGCAAACCTCTGAGCGGGTAGCGGCATTGCAGACAGACGGCGGTGTCAGGCAGGTCCGTTCCGACATCGTTCATACCGGTCTCCCTGCAATCCGCGAGGCGGCGCGGCTTCCGCAGCTCATGTCGCCGCCGTTTCCCACAACGCACCGATCGGCAGTGCGTGGAGCCGCGGCCCGAACGGGATGGTATCCTCTCCCAGGTAGAGCACGACGCCGCGATGGAACCGCTCGCCGGCCAGGTCGGCGAGTTCGCGCAGGCCCTTCAAGTCGTCCGAACTGAGCGTGGCGCCGGCCTTGATCTCTATCCCCACGATCCGGCCGGTGGAATCCTCCAGCACAGCGTCCACTTCGCGCCCGGCCTGCGTGCGGAAATGGAACAGTTCCGGCCGCGTGCGGCTCCATGTCGCCTGCTTGCACAGTTCCATGACGACGAAGTTTTCGACCAGCGGCCCGCGCTGTTTCGGGTCGCGGCCGAGCCGCTGTTTGCTCGTGCCCAGCAGATGCGTCAACAGGCCGGAGTCGTTGAGGTAGAGTTTTGGCGCCTTGACCAGCCGCTTGCCCAGATTGCTCGACCATGCAGGCAGCGTCCGCACGAAAAACGTCATCTCCAGCAGGGCGAAATAGCGTTTGAGCGTCGTCTGCGGCACGGCCAGATCCCTGGCGACGTCGGCGAAGTTCAGCGGGGATCCCGCCCGCGCCGCCAGCAGCTTCAGCAGCCGCGGCAATTCGGTCAGGCGTTCGATGTTGGCCACGTCGCGAACGTCGCGCTGCAGGATGGTGGACACGTACGAGCGGAACCAGTCCCCACGGCGCGACGTGCCCCGGGTCGTGCAGATTTCCGGATAGCCGCCCCGCAGCACGCGGTCCATCACTTGAGCGGCCTCCTGCGGCGCGGCCGGACCCTGCGGAGTCGCCTTCGCAAAGAGTGCATCCACGAAGGTCTCGCGGACGCCCTCGATCTCGCCCTGTGAAAACGGCCACAGCGTGAGTATCTCGATCCGACCCGCCAGCGACTCGGACACGGTCGGTACGAGCAGGATGTTGGCGGAGCCTGTCAGCAGGAAACGTCCCGGCCTGCGGCGGCGGTCCACCTCGCGCTTGATGGCGGGGAAGAGCTGTGGCGCCTTCTGGACTTCGTCGATGACGACCAGCCCCTTCGGCGCGGCGACGAACCCCTGGGTGTCGTCCGTCGCGGCCGTCAGGGTCGCGGCGTCGTCCAGCGTCAGATAGCTGGCGACTTTGCGATCGCCCGCGAGGGCCTGAACGAGCGTGCTCTTGCCCGTCTGCCGGGCGCCGTGAACGAGCACGACCGGCGTGTCCCGGAGGCTCTGCCGGACCTTTTCCGTGAGGCGGCGTTCGATCATGCGTGGAGACTAGCCCTCCGGCCCGTGCAAATCAACCCCATGCCGGATGAAAATCGTCCATTTAATGGACGATTTTCATCCAAATAGTCAAAAAATAACGCAAAAGTTGCGATTTTGTGCCCGCACCCGTGGCCGGCGACGCGCGACCGGAGACGTCAACGGGGCGGGCGGGCGGGTGCGGTGCGCGGCCCGGCGTTTCAGGGTGTGGGGTCGGGGGCGGCGCGGTGTGGCGGGGACGGAACAGCGCGATCCGGGCCGCGACGGCCGCGGATCAGTTGCCGGTGAAACCGGCCTGAAACGCGCCGAAGTCCGCCATGTCCACGTCCGCATCGAAGTCCAGATTGAAGGCTTCGCAGCCCGGCTCGATGCCGCCGGCGGGACCGCTGAGGCAGACGGCCAGCAGTCGGTAGTCGTCGAGATCGATGCGCCCGTCGCAGTTGCCGTCGCCGCGCCCGGCCGCCGTGAACCGGAGCGTGACGCTCGTCTCGCCGTAGACCACATCAAACGTCCCGCCAGGCAGGCAGGGCACGTCGACGGCGTCGAACTCCCCCGCCACGGCACCGGCCGTCAGAAACGTGAATTCATCGTCCGGCGCCGGCATGAACGGACCGGGCACGCGCACCTGGAGCGTGCCGCCGAGCGTGGCCACGCCGCCGACGTTGAGCCAATCAAAACCGATTTCGGGGTTACGGCCGGCGATGTCGATCACCATCGTGGCTGTATCGCTTTGCGCGTAGTCCTGCTCGACGGTCATCTTGCCGGTGCCGGGTGAATCTCCCAACGGCTGGCCCATTCCGAAGCTGCCGGAAAACACCTGAAAGTCACCGAGCGTCACGCCGTTATCACCGTTGAAGTCGCCCTCGGAGTATACATCCGCATTAACCGTGGCATTATCCAGGAACAACTCGCCGAAGTCGTCAATGTTGACCTCACCGTCCAGGTTGACGTCCCCGAAATGGAGCGCGAAGAACCCCTCGACGGCGAGCGAACCCAGAATGTCCACGGTGCGATCGCTCACCTCGA
>CAZYLK010000272.1:0-5542 GCA_964648365.1 uncultured Phycisphaeraceae bacterium | reverse complement strand
CCGTCACTTCTCCGCGATGCAATACAGGTGCTTCGACCCGCGCAGGTACATCTCGCCGTCCACCAGCGCCGGCGACGCGTCGAGGCCGTCGTCGAGCTTGTTGGTGGCGACGATCTCGAACTTGGGGCCGCGCTTCAGCACGAACGTGGTGCCGTCGCGGGTGGGCAGGTAGACGTAGTCGCCCGCGGCCACCGGCGATGCGTAGACGCCGCCGCTGGTGCCTTCGAGACGCTGCTGCTTGTAGTGGACTTCACCGGTGGCGGCGTTCAGGCAGGTGAGGATCGCCTTGTTGTTGTCCAGGAAATAAAGTTCGTTGCCGAACAGCAGCGGCGAAGGGACGTACGGGGTCGCCTCGTTGAAGGTCCAGACCACCGAGGCACTGTCGGTAATGTCGCCTTTCGCGCCCTCCGGACGAATGGCGACGGCCGCCTGGCCGCGGAAGCCGCTCATCAGGATCAGCAGCGGCCCGTGCTGCACCGGCGAGGGAATACAATTGGCGGTCAGGCCGCGCCACTGCCACACCTCTCCGCCATCGGTGAGGTCGTAGGCGCGAATGGCCTTCGTGCCGGGCGCAACGACCTGCTTGCCATTCTTCGTCTCAACGATGAACGGCGTCGCCCAGGACGTGGCCTCGTCGCGATCCTTCTTCCATCGCGGCTCGCCCGTCTTGCGGTCCAGCGCGACGATGAACGAGTCGCCCTCGTGATCCCAGGTGATCACCACGCTGTCGTCCGTCAGCGCCGGCGAAGCGCCCTCGCCGAATCCGTTGCGCGTCTTCATGTCGCCCAGGTCGCGCTCCCACTGGAGCTTGCCGTTCATGTCGAAGCAGTAGAGCCCGCGCGAACCGAAATAAGCGAATAGCTGCTGGCCGTCCGTCACCGCCGAGCAGGGCGCCAGGCTTCCATCGCGGTGCGAGCCTTCGTGCGGCTGCTCCTCGCGCGCGACGTGCCGCCAGACCTCCTTGCCGGTCTTGCGGTCGTAGGCGAGGATCGCGAACTGGTAGACGTTTTCAGGTCGTCCGCCTCCGCCAAAGCCGCCGCGCTGACCTTCAGGCTGCGCTGGCGCGGGCTCGCCCTTCTTCTCCGTCGGGATCGCAACCTGCACGTAGACGCGGTCACCCCAGACGATCGGCGAGTTGTTCCCCTCGCCCGGCAGAGCGACCTTCCAGCGGATGTTCTTCCCCTCGCCCCACGTCGTCGGCGGCGATGCCTTCGGCGCTACGCCGCAATGAAGCGGCCCGCGCCAGGTGGGCCAGTTGCGTTCGTAATCCGGATCCACCCCCAGCGCAGTGCAGACAAACGTCATGGCCAGCGCCGCTGCCCCGATCCGTCGAATCGCATGTCCCATCATGGTCCCTTCTCCCTTAGTTTACGGCTTCTCCACGCGTCGCCAACGCGGCCGCGCCTTACACCACGACGCCCGACGACGCTCCCCGATTGCACGACGGTGCTTGCGCCGTCAACGCCTGGCATCCGAGGCTCAAGGCGTCTCCACGCCGTTGCGCGCACGCAGATTCTGCGGGCTGACCCACTCGGCCAGTGTCTGTCGCGTCAGGAAGTCCAGCGTCATCGACGACTGCTGCCGCAGTTCGGCAAACTCGTCCTCCCGCGCCGGAAGCGTCTCGACCCACTCGACCACGAGCACCATCGCCTGGTTTTCAAGCTCGAACGACGTCAGCGGCGGCTGCTGGTCGGCCAGCGCAAAGATGCTGTCGACAACCTCGGGCGCAACCGTGGCCACCTGCTGGATCGTGATGTTCGTTCGGGCGTAGCGCCCCGTCGTCACGTTGAAGCGCATCTGCCGCGCGAACGGCTCCGGCCGGCGGAATGCGACGCCGTCAACGACGTGATCTTTCAACGCCTCCGAAGCGTCGAACGCGGGCTTCAATCCATCCTGCCGCGCGGCCTCCAGCAGCGTCGCCGCGGCCGCCTGGGCGGCGCGGTAGCCGCGCAAAGTGCGCACGTCGTCGTGGATGTACTTGAGCACCTCCGCCGCTGACTCCGGCTCCTTCTCACCGCGCGTTTCGACCACGCGCCAGAGGTACCGAGCGCCGGAAGCATCTTCAAGGATGTACGAGGAGGGCTGATAGAGCGACAGGAACCGTGATCGATCGACCTGATTGTCTTCCGGGATGTCCACCAGCCCCTGGACCAGGAACGCGAGGTCGCGAATCTGCCGAAATCCCTCGCCAAAGGCCGAACCGATCTCGGCCACGTCGCGTGCCTCGCGCTGGGCGAAAAACCCCGTGGTCACGACGGAGACGGCGTCAGGATAGCGAAACCGCTCGGGAACCTGGGACACCAGTTCGAGCGCGTAACCCGCGGCCGTCATGACCGCGGGAGCATCCTTGTAGCCGTCATCGCGCGGCGCGGCGCCGTACCAATGGTTGCGCATCTGGTCGGACACGGACGTGATGATCCGGTCGGCGGCGCGCTCGGCACGCTCCTTGCGAACGATGGCTCGTGCCGCCTCGCGCGCTTCCTCCCAGGTTTCGAAGTACTCAGGCCCCTCCACCTCGGGCTCGTCGCCGTCCGCCTCGTCGCCGGCTTTTTCTTCCTCGCCGTCATCTCCCTCGTCGGCGTCCGTTTCGCTGGACGCGTCATCGGCGGTCGTCGGCTCATCCAGCTTTTTTTCCGGCTCGGGCCGCTTGAACTCGCGCCGCTCCTTGTCCTTTTCCCACAATTCACGCGCCTCGGCGTCGAGCGTTTCCTCCGCAACCCGGAGGCTGTCCGAGATCTTGTTGACGTCCACCTTGACGTACTGCACCCGCACGGACGGCGGGATCATGTAACCGAAGTCCAGCCCCATACCCGCCTGGGACGTCCGGTGCTTCTCGAACAGCTCCGCAACCTCCTCATCCGTCACCGGCTGGTCCGGTTCCTGGAACGCCTTGCTGGGCAGGAGCACGGCATTGATCCGCACCGTCTCGAGCGCATCGTGCGCCGCCGCGCGAAAGGCCGCCTCGCTGGGCACGGCGGCACGGCTGGCGATGATGGCCGCCTGCCGGACGCCGGTCAGTTCCGCGAACGCATCGACCACGTGCTCGGTCTTGACCTCGCGATGCTGCGCCAGCGTGGCGATCAGTCCGTCGCCGCCGATGTCCGTCAACTCCGCCCGCGCGGCCGCTGACGGCGGCCGCGTGCCGAGCCGGTGCGCCTCGCGCGTCGCCACGACCCAGTCAACCAGCGTCAACGGCTCGCGGGAGAGGCGCCCCGCGGGATACTGCCACTCCCCAAACGCGCCCTCGATGAGGCTCGTGTACGCCTGCGCCGCGGACGTGTCCTGGTTGGTGACCTTTCCGTATCGGGTCTGGGCCATGGGAAAGGTCTGCTGCCCGGAGTACATCAGACTCTCGACGGCCGTGCCGCCGAGCCAGATAATGAGCAGTCCGGCCATAAAAATCGCCAGCATTTCCTTCTGGCGCTTGCGAAAGAACTTCATCATGGCGTCGTAAGTCCCTGAAAAACGACAAGTTACGCCATTATTGGCGAAACCGCCATCATAGCGCCTGGCGCTGGAAAAGCAAGAGGGCCAGCCGCGCGCTCTGCCTGCCGCGATTTGACACTGGCGCCCGGCGCCACTAGACCCCCGAGGGCTGCGACCCTGAATGGTCGTGTCTCCCCCGCCGACATATTGTGGAGTATAGGACTTCGGCGGACGATAATCACAGCGCGCCGGGCGATGGGGCCCGGGACGACGGAATCGGCACGGTGGCAAAAAAAAGCGCGCAAACTAATGTCAAATCAGTAGTTATCGTCGAATCGCCCGCCAAGGCGAAGACGATCGGACGCTACCTGGGCTCCAGCTACACCGTGAAGGCGTGCATGGGGCACGTGCGCGACCTGCCCGCCTCCGACTTCGGAATCGACATCGCGGACAACTTCCGACCGACCTACGAGCCGCTGCCCGGCAAGGCCAAAGTGCTGGCGGAGCTGCGCAAGGCCGCCGACGGCAGCGACGCCGTCTACCTGGCGACCGACCTTGACCGTGAAGGCGAGGCCATCGCGTGGCATCTGGCGCACGCGCTGAAACTCAAGGACGATCGGACGCACCGCGTCGTCTTCAACGAGATTACCAAGAGCGCGATTAAGGAGGCGTTCCTCCATCCGCATCGCCTGGACCTGGCGAAAGTCGACGCCCAGCAGGCGCGGCGCGTGCTCGATCGTATCGTGGGATACCAACTCAGCCCGCTGCTGTGGAAGAAAATCGCCAAGGGTCTTTCGGCGGGCCGTGTCCAGTCGGTGGCCGTGCGGCTGATCGTCGAACGTGAATGGGAGATTCGGGCTTTCGTGCCGGAGGAGTCGTGGCGCATTCATGGCTTCTTCACGACTCAACCGGACAAGGCGGACGATCTGGCGGCCACGTGGGTCAAGTTTCTCGGCTCAGCAGAGGGCGACGGCCCCACGATCAAGGACCGCAACCGCTGGCTCAGTGAACACAAGTGCGTCTTTGCGGAACTCGTGCGCCTCAAGGGTGAGTCGTTCGATCCGAAGCGCGTCGACGATGCCCGCGCCGCGGCTGAAGCGCTCGGCTTCGTCTGCGAGACCGTGGATGAGCAGCCCTGGGAAGAGTACGCTCAGCACGGGCTGAAACGCATCCGGCTGGTGGGCACTACGTCACGCAAGCAGACGCCGAAGTTCACGATCGACGATACGCAGACCAAGCGGACGACTTCCAAGCCGAATCCGCCGTTCATCACCGCCACCCTGCAACAGTCGGCCAGCAGTCGGCTCGGCTTCGGCGCCCAGCGCACCATGCGGGTCGCGCAGCAGCTTTACGAAGGCGTCGAGATCGGCGGCGGCGACGGGCCCTTCGGTCTGATCACCTACATGCGTACCGACTCGCGCAACCTCAGCAAGGAGTCGGTCGAAAAGGCGCGCCAGATCATCCAGAGCGACCACGGCGACCAGTACGTGCCGGCCAAGCCGAACTTCTACGGCTCCGCCAAGCGGGCGCAGGAGGCGCACGAGGCGATCCGCCCGACCGACGCCGCCATTACGCCGGAGTCGATCCGCAAGCATCTGACCAGCGAGCAGTTCCGGTTGTATGACCTGATCTGGCGGCGGTTCATCGCCTGCCAGATGACGCCGGCCGAGTGGGACAGCACGACGATAATCATCGGCGCGGACACCGCCCGCGGCCGGGCGGAGTTCAAGGCCACCGGCCGCACGCTGGTGTTCGACGGGTTCTACAAGGTCATGGGCGTGCCGCCGCAGGACGACGTGGTGCTGCCGCCGATCTCGCTGGGCGCGCCCGTCGCCCCCCTCCAGATCGACCCGCTCCAGCACTACACGTCGCCGCCGCCGCGGTTTACGGAAGCGGCGCTGATCAAGACGCTCGAATCGGAAGGCATCGGCCGCCCGAGTACGTATGCCGCCATCATTCAGACGATTCAGGACCGCGGCTACGTCGAACTGCTCGACAAGAAGTTCTTCGCCACCGACAAGGGCCAGATTGTCACTGAGAAACTGATCGAGAGTTTCCCCAAGATCATGGACGTCAAGTTCACCTCCTACATGGAGGACGAACTGGACAAGATCGA
>CAZYLK010000271.1:385-5599 GCA_964648365.1 uncultured Phycisphaeraceae bacterium | reverse complement strand
GGCGGCGATGCTTGCTTTCGTTATTGACACGGCCGTCGTCGGACGGCGGGTCGCCGACATTTGATGTGAACGCGCCTTTCCGGGGGATCGATGCCATGAAACTCAGTGAATCCACCGTTTTCATCACCGGCGCCAGCAGCGGCATCGGCGCGGCCGTCGCGCGCGACCTGGCCGCGGGGGGGGCACGGGTGTTCCTGGCGGCGCGGCGGGCGGATCGGCTGGCGGCGCTGGTTGCGGAGATTCGCGCCGCCGGCGGCGTCGCGGCCAGCGCCGCCATGGACGTTACGTCGCGCGCATCGGTGGATGCAGCGGCGGCGGCGGCCACGGCTGAGTTCGGCCGTGTCGACGTGCTCATCAACAACGCCGGCATCATGCCGCTGTCGATGATGGAAAACCTGCGCGTCGACGAGTGGGACCGGATGATCGACGTTAACGTGAAGGGGCTGCTCTACGGCGTGGCGGCCTTTCTGCCGGGGATGCTGGAGCGCGGCCGCGGCCACATCATCAACGTGTCGTCCGTGGCGGGTCACGTCGTGTTTCCCTCGGCCACCGTCTACTGCGGCACGAAGTTCGCCGTGCGTGCGATCTCGGAGGGGCTGCGGCATGAGCTGGCCGGCCGCGTGCGGGTGACGAACGTCTCGCCCGGCGCGATCGCGACCGAACTGCCCGACTCGATCGCCGACGCCGCCGCCCGCGACGCCATCCAGCCCGCACTCGACATCGCCGTCCCGCCCGACGCCATCGCCCGCGCCGTCCGCTTCGCCATCGAGCAGCCCGACGACGTAGCCGTCAACGAGATCATCGTCCGCCCGACCGCGCAGAAGCTGTGAAAAAGGTGTCAGGATGATTTTTCGGCGTCTCCGGTACCAGCCGGGATAGAGGTCGCCACGGTCGCTTCCCACCGCGATGCGGTTCCTCGGCCCCGAAAAATCATCCTGACACCTTTTTCCCCCCGCTGTGCATGCGCGGCCCGCGCGGCTGGTCGCGGACGATCGTCGCTTCGGCGTCGAGCATTTCGCCCCAGCGAGCCTGGACCGGCGCGCGGGGATCGACCTGAAGCGCCAGATCGAGAAACGTGCGGTAGTGGCCGTGCTCGGAGGCCCACAGGCTGCGGTAGAGCTTCGCGAGTTCGTCGTCCTGCCCGACGCAGGCCATCGCCAGCAGCGCGAACCGCTCGCACGAGCGGACCTCGATCAGCGACGAAACCAGCAGCCGGTCGATCAGCTCGGCCGTGCCTGCGCCATACCGCACAAGGTCGCGCAGGGCCGAGGCGTAGGGGTTCTTGTGATTCCGGGTCAGTCGCCCGCCGCGACGCGCCAGCAGGCGGGTGACGATGGCGAGGTGCTCGACCTCATCCCGCGCGACGGCCGTCATCGCCTGCACCCAGTTCTCCGGCGGGCACGGCTCGGGCCAGCGGTTCAGCAGTTCCAGCGCGTTGGCCGCGGCCTTCTTCTCCAGGTGGGCGTGGTCGTTCAGCAGCTTGAGCGGCTCGGTCAGCACGGCCCCGGCCCATTCCAGCGGCGTCCGGTAGCGCAGCGGCAGCTCGTCCAGGTCGATGCGGGCAGTCATGGCCGGGACTCTACCCGATCCCGCCCGGCCCGGCTCGTGCGATCTTACGATACATCTTGCCCTGATTGTGCAAACCACCTATTTTCACAACTTAGAGGCGATCTTTGCGTCGCGCTCGCCGTGGAAGATTGCGGCGGCGATAATGAAACCTTAACAATTCGGCGGGATACTTCCGGCTGTGTATGGTCGTACCACGGCCGTCGAAGGTGTCTGTAGCACACGAGGACTTAAGGTCATGTTCAGCAAGTCAATGTCTCGTTTCGCGTGCGTCGCGTTCGTCGCGGCATGGGGCGTCCAGTCGGTCTCCGCGCAAAAGCTCTCCGGGCGGGTCAAGGTGGACGGCTCCAGCACCGTCGCGCCGATCATGATGGCGGCGGCCGAGCTGTACGGCGAGGAGGAGCCGCGGGTGCAGGTCACCGTTGGGATCTCCGGCACCGGCGGCGGGTTCAAGAAGTTCCTGGAGGAGCGGGCCGACCTGCGCACCGACATCAGCGATGCGTCCCGCCCCATCAAGTCAAGCGAGCGTGACCTGGCCGCCAAAGTCGGCGTCGAGTACATCGAGATCCCGATCGCGTATGACGGCATCGCCGTGGTGATCCACCCCAGCAACGACTGGTGCAAGGATCTGACGGTGGACGAGCTCCGCCGCGTCTGGTCGCCGAACAGCAAGATCAACAACTGGAGCCAGGTTCGCTCCGGCTTCCCGGACGTGCCGCTGAAGCTGTACGGACCCGGCCCGGACAGCGGAACGTTCGACTACTTCGTCGAAGCCGTGATCGAAAAGGAAAAGGCCTGCCGCAACGACTACACCGCCAGCGAGGACGATAACGTCCTGGTGCAGGGCGTGACCGGCGACAAGGGCGGCATGGGCTACTTCGGCTTCTCGTACTACGTCGCGAACAAGGCCCGCCTGGGCCTGGTGGCCATCACGGGGACCAGCGGCAAGCCGGTGAAGCCGTCGGTCGAGACCATTGCGGACGGTAGCTACAGCCCCCTGTCGCGGCCGATGTTCGTGTACATCAATAAGGAGGCGTCGTACCGGCCGGAGGTGAAAGGGTTCATCAATTTCATCCTGGACAACGCGCAGATGATCGTCGAGCATCCGACGGTGAACTACGTCAGCCTCGGCGACAAGCTCTACGCCGCCGCCCGCGAGCGGCTCAACAAGGGGATGACCGGAACCATGTTTGCCGACTCGGAGAACGCCGGCAAGCCGCTGGAGCAGGTGTACCTCGGCAACTAGACGGCTGCTCCGGCCTCGCGAACGGCGGACGAGACGATTCCTTTGAGACAACCGCTTCGCAAACTCAAGGAAGCCCTGATCTACGTCTTCCTGCTGGTCTGCGCGCTGATCTCCGTTTTAACCATGCTCGGGATCATCACCGTGCTGGTCGGGGAGTCGGTGCCGTTCTTCCGGCAGGTGTCGATCTGGAGCTATCTGACCGGCACGCGCTGGTCGGCGCTGCTGGAGCCGCGCACGTTCGGCGTGCTGCCGCTGCTGGTGGGCACCATGCAGATCGCGTTTGGCGCCCTGGCGGTGGCCGTGCCAGTCGGGTTGGGCGCGGCCGTGTATCTGAGCGAGTACGCCTCGACGCGGGTCCGGACCGTGGTCAAGCCGGTTCTGGAGATTCTCGCAGGCGTGCCCACCGTGGTGTACGGCTACTTCGCCCTGACCTTCATCACGCCGGACATCCTGCGGCGGCTCTTTCCCAACGCGGAGGTCTTCAACGCAGCCAGCGCCGCGATCGTGGTCGGCATCATGATCGTTCCGACGATCGCCTCGCTGTGCGATGATGCCCTGCGGGCGGTGCCGCGCTCACTGCGGGAAGGGGCGTACGCCCTCGCGGCCAACCGGCTTGAGGTTACCGTGCGGGTGGTGCTGCCCGGCGCGTTTTCCGGCGTGGTGGCGGCCGTGCTGCTGGCGCTGGCCCGGGCGCTGGGGGAGACGATGGCGGTCACGCTGGCCGCAGGCATGACGCCCAAGCTGACCATGAACCCGCTGACCAGCGTACAGACGCTGACCAGCTACATCGTCCAGGTCAGCCTGGGCGACACGCCGCACGGCACCATCGAGTATCAGAGCATCTTTGCGGTGGCGCTGACGCTCTTTCTGATCACCCTGACGATCAACGTCGTCGCTCAGCGGATGATCGGCCGGTTCCGGGAGGAGTACGAATGAGCGCCGACGCCCTGTTCGAGCCGCGCAAGGAGCGACGGGCGCTGGCCGCCCGCATCTTCTATCTCCTCTGCGCGATGACCGCCGCAGGGTCGGTGGTGGTCCTGGGCGTGCTGCTCTATCGCGTGTGGCACGACGGATCGAGCCTGCTGAGCCTGAAGTTTCTTAACAGCTTCCCGTCGCAGATCGCCCCCGCGAAGGGCGGCGTGAAAAGCGCCCTGTGGGGGACGGTCTGGCTGATTTTCCTGACGGCGTTTTTCGCGATCCCCACCGGCGTCGGGGCGGCCGTGTATTTGCAGGAGTATGCGCCGAAGAACCGGTTCACGCGGCTGATCCAGCTCAATATCGCCAATCTGGCGGGCGTTCCGTCGATCGTGTACGGCCTGCTGGGCTTGGCGGTGTTCGTCCGCTGGCTGCGGTTCGACCGCAGCGTGCTCTCCGGCTCGCTGACGATGAGCCTCCTGATCCTGCCCGTCATCATCATCGCCAGCCGCGAGGCGATCGCGGCGGTGCCCAAGACGATCCGCGAGGCGGCCTTCGCGCTGGGGGCGACCCGCTGGCAGACCGTCCGGCACCACGTGCTTCCCGCCGCGGCGCCGGGGATCCTGACGGGCGTGATCCTGTCCATGGCACGGGCGATGGGCGAAACGGCGCCGCTGATCATGATCGGCGCGCTGACCTACATCCGGTTCGTCCCCGGCGGCACGCATGAATCGACCGGCGGGCTGGGCGGCTGGCTGAGCTGGTTTAACGAGGCCATCCACGATCCGTTCGTGGTCATGCCCATCCAGATCTTCAACTGGGCGGAGCAGGCCCAGCCGATCTTCCACAAGCTGGCCGCGGCCGGCATCGTCGTGCTGCTGACGGTGATGCTGATCATGAACGGGGTGGCCGTCGCCCTGAGGGCCTTCTGGCAGAGGAAGCAGATATGAAACTGACCGGCCTGGAGGTCCGACCGCCCATGACGCGGACGGCGGATTCCGTTAAAACGGCGATCGTGGTGGAGCCCAAGCCCGTGCCCGAACGGACGCCCAGCGTCATCTCGATCGAGCGGCTGTCCGTGCTGTATGGCGAGCACGTCGCCGTCAAGGACGTTTCGATGGAGATCGCCGAGCGACGGGTCACGGCCATCATCGGCCCGTCCGGCTGCGGCAAGAGCACGCTGCTGCGGTCGATCAACCGGATGAACGACTTCATCGGCGGCATCGGCTTCCAGGGGGCCATCCGCTTCCGCGGCCGCGACATCCGCGACGCCGGCTACGACCCGATCGACCTGCGCCGCAGCGTCGGCATGGTCTTCCAGAAGCCCAACCCCTTCCCCAAGAGCATCTACAAGAACGTCGCCTGGGGGGCGGCCATCAACGGCTTCACCGGCGATCTGAGCAAGCTGGTCGAGGAGTCGCTAAAAAAGGCCGCCCTGTGGGACGAGGTCAAGGACAAGCTCCACCAGAGCACCCTGGCGCTGTCCG
>CAZYLK010000271.1:0-375 GCA_964648365.1 uncultured Phycisphaeraceae bacterium | reverse complement strand
CGGCGGGCAGCAGCAGCGCCTGTGCATCGCCCGGGCCATCGCGCTCCAGCCCGAGGTGCTGCTGATGGACGAACCCTGCTCCGCCCTCGACCCCATCGCCACCGTCCGCATCGAAGACCTGATCGACAAGCTCAAGGCCCAGTACACCGTCGTCCTGGTCACGCACAACATGCAACAAGCCGCCCGCGTGTCGGACTACACGGCGTTCATGTACATGGGCGAACTGATCGAAATGGACGCAACGGGGCGGATCTTTACGAATCCGCAAGTGCGCAAGACGCAGGATTATATTACGGGGCGGTTCGGGTAGGGGGGCGGCAGCTTCGGTGCCGGGGGAGTGAGGGAACAGGGAGTGAGGGAGTCAGGGAAGAGCGG
>CAZYLK010000270.1:0-5687 GCA_964648365.1 uncultured Phycisphaeraceae bacterium | reverse complement strand
GTTACCGCCCACATCGAATAACGGGTGCCGCGCGCGGGAAGCGCATGATTCAGAAGCAGAAGCCGTGACGCAGCCGCGGGGTGATCGCTCCGCGGCTACTTCACTTCATACCAGTTGTCGCCCCACTTCAGATCGACCTTCAGCGGTACCGACAGCGGCAGCGCGCTGACCATCTCCCCGCGGATCATCTCCGCTTCCGCCTCGGCGTGCTTGCGCAGCACCTCGAACACCAGCTCGTCGTGTACCTGAATCAGCATCTTTGTCGGCCGCTGTTCGCGCTGAATGCGGCGGTGAATGTGGATCATGCTCCGCTTGATCAGGTCCGCCGCCGACCCCTGGATCACCGTGTTCACCGCAAACCTCTCCGCCTGCGCCGCGAGCTGCTTGTTCCGCGAGTGCAGCCCCTCGATCGCCCGCCGCCTCCCCAGAATCGTCTCCACGTAGTTATCGCGCCGCGCCTGCTCGATCGTCGCCCGGATGAATCGCTGGATACCCGGGTAGCGCCGAAAGTATGTGTCGATGAATCCCTGCGCCTCGCCAACGGGCATGCCGGTCTGCCTCGACAGGCCGTACGCCGTCTGCCCATACACAATGCCGAAGTTCACCGCCTTCGCCCGCGAACGCTGCTCGGCCGTCACGTCCTCGGTCCGCACCCCGAACACCTGCCCCGCCACGAACCGATGGATGTCCTGATCTTCTGCGAACGCCGCGCGCAGCGCCTCGTCCTCGCTGAAGTGTGCCAGAATCCGCAGCTCGACCTGCGAGTAGTCCGCGGCCAGCAGCACCTGTTCCGCCGAGCCCGGTACGAACGCCTTGCGAATTCGCCGCCCCAGTTCCGTCCGGATCGGAATGTTCTGCAGGTTCGGGTCGCTAGACGACAGCCGCCCCGTCACCGCGCCGGTCTGATGAAACGAGGCGTGCACCCGCCCTGTCCGCGCATTGATGAACGTCGGCAGCGCGTCGATGTACGTGCTCTTCAGCTTCGTCAACTCGCGATACTCGAGAACCAGGCCCGGCAGCGGGTGGTCCGTCTCCGCCGCCAGCGTCTCCAGCGTTTCGGCGTCCGTGCTGCGTGCCGTCTTCGTCTTGTGGATCACCCGGAACTTCAACTCGTCGAACAGCACCTCCCCGAGCTGTTTGGGCGAGTCGATGTTGAACGGCCGGCCCGCTGCCTCGTGCACCCGCCGCGTCAGTTCCATCATCCGGCTCGTCAGCTCCCGGCTCATCTCCCCCAGCAGCTTTGTGTCCAGCGAAACGCCGTTCCACTCCATTTCCGCCAGCACCTCGACCAGCGGCATCTCGGTTTCATGGAACAACCTGCACGACGGCGCTGCGTCGATCTGCGGCCTCAGCACCTCCCACAGTCGCCACGTTACGTCCGCGTCTTCCGCCGCGTATTCGCAGACGCGGTTCACGTCAACCTGATCCAGAGTGATCTGATCGCTGCCCCGGCCAATCAGGTCCGTGATCGGAATCGGCTTGTACCCCAGCAGCGACTCCGCCAGAAAGTCCATCCCGTGCGACCGCCGCGTCGAGTCCAGCACGAACGACGCGATCATGCAGTCGAACGTCACGCCGCGCACCGCGATCCCTGCCGCCCGCAGCGCCAGCAGATCGTACTTGACGTTCTGACCGATTTTCTCTGCCTCCGGGTCGCCCAGTACCGGTCCGATCTCCCGGCGAATGTCGTCCAGCGCCAGCACACTGCCGAACATGCTGCGCACCGGCAGGTAGTAGCCGCTCCCCGCCTGCCAGGAGAACGACAACCCCACGAGATCCGACGAGACCGGATTCAGCCCGGTGGTCTCGGTGTCGAAGGCGAATCTCTTCTGCCGGCGCAGGTCGCGGGCGAAGTCGGCGAGTTTCTGCGGCGTGTCGACCAGCCGATACCGCTCAGCCGTCTTGGCGGGATCTGACGGCGGTGGCAGAAGCGTCTCGGGTACGGTCGCGGCCTGCGAAGCAGCGCCTGTCTCATCGACCGCATCGTCGGGGCTCGCCGCCGCCGCGTATTGCTCCGTCAGCCTCGAAAAGCCAAGCTCCCGAAAAATCGGTACGACATCACTGCTGCGAAAACCCGAAAACCGCCAGGCGTCGAGTTCCACCGCGATCGGCACGTCGCGCCGCAGCGTCACCAGCCGCCGCGTTAGCGCCATTTGGTCCCGAATTGCCAGCACGTTCTCCCGCATCTTCGGTGTCAGCTCATCCGCATGTTCGACGACCGCCTCAGCCGTGCCGTATCTGGCGATCAACTGTGCCGCCTTCTTCGGCCCGACACCGACGACCCCCGGAATGTTGTCGATGCTGTCACCGATCAGCGTCTGCACTTCGATGCTCTTCTCCGGCGGGTACCCTTTGGCCTCCACCAGCCCCTCGGCCGTCAGCACGCTGTCTTTGCCGGGGTCATACAGTGCCACGCCCGGCCGCAACAACTGCTCGAGGTCCTTGTCCTTGCTGACCAGAAAGACCTCGACGTCCCGCCCGGCAAGCCGTTCGCACACCGTGGCCATGATGTCGTCCGCCTCGAAGCCGCTGAGCTGCAGGATCGGAATCCGCGCCGCCTCCAGCACCTGCACGATCCGCCGCATCTGCGGAATCAGGTCCTCCGGCGTTTCGTCCCGGTTCGCCTTGTACTTGGGGTAAATCTCCGTGCGGAATACTGTTCGGTCGTCGGTATCCAGCGTCACCGCCAGATAGTCCGGCTTTTTGTCGCGCGCCAGCGTCAGCAGCATCTGAAAGAAGACGTGCACCGCCTTTGTCGGCTCCCCGGCCGGCGAGGTCAGCGGCGGAAACGGCGCGTAATAGGCGCGAAAAATCTGCGCATGGCCGTCGAGAAGATACAGCGTCTCGCCCACGCGCGCAGCTTAGGGATGCGAGCAGGGGGGGTCAAGGCAATCCAGCGCAAGCACCTCATACGGTCATTTCATGCACTGGATCGCGCTTCCCGTCCAGCACGGCGCAACAAAACAACACCCAACAGGAACGGCATGATCCAGGGGACCGCTGGGATTCCCGCAACGAACCCCGGACGCGTGTACCAGGGAGAAGGACCAGCCGTGGGATCTGGGAATGACAATCCCCGAGTGATCACCAGGAACGTGGCCGTGAGGCTCACTGCAAGGTACGCGCGAGTCGCGCCGCGCCTCAGCCAACGAACTCGCCCCAGCGAAGCCGCAAAGGCGGCCGTCGTGAGGTACGTGAGAATGCACGCAACGAAAAGGAGGATGTCGAACATGTCGCTCATCGAGACGATGGCAGGAGGCACCTGTTGGTCGCGCACTTTGACATCGTAGATGCCGACTTGGAAGCACAACCAGACAACGTAGGCCGCGCCGGCAAAGATGTTTGTAGTGAACCCAATCGTGGAGTAGAAGCGTTCGCCGGCCTCACCGAGCACATCCTTCAACAGGACGAAAGCGCCCGCCACGGCCACGGAACCATTGAGAAGTACGAGATAGCGCATCCGATTCTCTATCGGAGTTGCGTCCCAAGGCGTGCCAATTCCAACCCATAATAGGGCAAACAGCGCGAATGGAACCAGCAGCATTACCGAAATCACCCCGAGCCTGCGTCGATCGTCTGCGCCCGCTCGAATCGTTTTCGCGCCCAACGTCCAAGCTGCTACGCAGATTGCCGCAAAATGCGCCACACCAACCGACGAATAGACATACGGCACCCGGAGAGGGCGTACCGCCGTGAGACCGGCGGCAAGAATCGGAACGATACACAGAAACGCGTAGCTCACGCGCTGGGCAGTAGCACTCATGCCCTGTCCCTTCGGGGTATGCGTTTGGCTACCGCAATTCATCCCGCTCACAGACAGTTCGGCGGGGATCCCACGGGCGCCAGCCCGAACGCCGTGCTGAACCTCGAGAAGTCGTTCAGTGTGATCGCTCCATCACCATCGAGATCCGCACAAATGTAAGCCTCAGCCGCGCAATCCGCCGATGGCGACGACAGTCCAAAGCAGGTGGCCAGCGTCGTGAAGTCCAGCAGGTCGACAAGCCCGCTCCCGTCCAGATCCCCGCAGCCGCACGCCGGTGCCTGCGTTGCCAATCCAACTCCTTCGGGCGTGTTGCTGACGACGATGTTGTCGATGGCAAACCCGACTGCCGTATTCGTGGCAAACACCACGCGCGACATGTGAAACGCCACCAGCTCGATCCGCCACGCGTCGGCGCTGCTCATCGCCGTGACCGGATCGTAGTAGTCTGACGCGTCCGGATTCACCCACAGGCTCAACACGTTCTCGGGTGCATCGTACGAACCGATCAGACGGTATGTCGTGTTGGGCTCCATCAGGATCCCGGTCGACGTCAGCCCCCCATTGCCTACCTGAAACTCGTTGCTTCCCGGCACTTTTCCGAACACCAGGTTCTGCACGTTGACCCCCGACTGCGCGGCCACCACGATATAGTCGTCCACCTCAAACGCTGCCGGCGTCCGCACGTCGCAGGCCACGAACAGTTCTCCCGTCGTTTCCGGATTGTCGAAGTTCCGCGAGCCGTACTTGGGATTGGTCACCGTATTGGCACCGATCGCCTCCGCGCCCGTCACATTGATGGCCGTACTTCCCCACGGAGACGACCAGCCCGATCCTCCGTTGCTTCCCCACAGGTCGCCGTCGGGGTAGCTGAAATCATCCTCGGCAATGACCGCACCGCGCGCTTCGGTCGTGCCTCCGGCCGCCATCACTGCAACCGCGCACGTCTGGAGAACGCACCCTGCCAGTTTCCCATTCGTCCTGTTCATTCGTCGCATGTTTC
Source organism: uncultured Phycisphaeraceae bacterium (assembly GCA_964648365.1). Taxonomy (GTDB): domain Bacteria; phylum Planctomycetota; class Phycisphaerae; order UBA1845; family UBA1845; genus SURF-32. The sequence continues at coordinate 924 of CAZYLK010000270.1, read as the reverse complement.
GCTCCGTTCTTCGTCAAGACCGCGCAACCGCGCTGGCCGGCCCCGCCGACGAGTTCCCGCCCCGGGAGTTCGCGGACGCCGCTTTGGGCCCAGCGTCACCTTGAGCCGAACTGTCACGCGCCGCCAGGCCTTTTTTCGGTCCCCGCGGGTAGAATGGTGCCCAGAGGGTCTTGGAGCACTTCGTGGACGAATCAGACGATCAACTCCTGGCACGTGCCATTGGCGGCGACGAAGCGGCCCTCAGCGAGCTGCTCGAACATGTCGGCATCCAGTTGCACGCCGAACTTCAAGCGCGCATCGGCGCCCCGTATCGCGGCCTCATAGCCGCCGAGGATGTGCTCCAGGTCACCTTTCTCGAGGCCTTCCTTCGCATCCGCTCCTTCGTTCCCGCCGCACCGGGCTCTTTCCTCAGTTGGCTCCGCCGCATCAGCGACAACAACCTCCGCGACGCCATTCGCCTGCTCGATCGGGAGAAACGTCCCTCGCCGTTGCGGCGCGCCGCCCCCGGCCCCGCCGACGATTCCTACACCATGCTGCTGGATGGGATTCCGGGCGCCGATACCACCGTCAGCCGCGCGGCCGGCCGCGCCGAGTTGAAGTCCATCATCGACGACGCGCTGCGAAAGCTGCCGCCCGACTACGAACAGGTGCTGCGGCTTTACGAACTCGGCGGTCTCTCCGCGCCGGAGGTCGCGGACCGCATGGGCCGCTCCCACGGCGCGGTGCGCATGCTCCTCGCACGGGCACGCGAGTGTCTCGGCGAGGTCCTCGGCTCGCAGTCGCGTTATCTCTGATGCGCGTGACACACACCGGGCAGTGCTCGCTCGGCTCATTGGAGGACCACGCGGTGAACATGGACGAGCGACTGCCCCCTGCTGATGAGACGGCGCGCCGCACCGTAGTCCGAGCGCTGGTGGATTCCGC
>CAZYLK010000269.1:0-5728 GCA_964648365.1 uncultured Phycisphaeraceae bacterium | reverse complement strand
GTTGTTCTGGCTACCAAGTGCGGGTTGCTGTTCCCCCGAGGCGGCGAACTGCCCCGCCGGTGCCTGAGCGCCGCGTCCGTCCAGAACGAGTGCGAGGCGAGCCTGCGACGCCTTCGCACCGACGTGATCGACCTGTACCAGATTCACTGGCCCGACCCGGAAACGCCCATCCGCGAGACCATGGAGGCGCTCGCCACGTTGCGCCGCCTGGGGAAGATCCGGGCGATCGGCGTGTCGAATTTCAGTTGCGAGCAGATCGCAGCGGCGCGGGAATACGGGCCGATCGCCTCGCTGCAACCGCCGCTGTCGATGTTCCATCGGCGAACGATGGAGGATCTGCTGCCGTTCTGCATCGAACACGAGATCGGCGTCCTGGCCTACAGCCCGCTGGCGAAGGGACTGCTGACCGGCAAGTTCGGACCGGAGTCCCCGCTGGAGGGCATCCGGGCACGCGATCCGGATTTTCTGGGCGAGCGGTATCGCCGGCATTTGCGGACCGTGGACCGTTTGCGGCCGATCGCGGATCGTTATGATCGCACGATCGGGCAACTCGCGATCCGCTGGTGCCTGACGCAGCCGGGCGTCACCGCCGCCATTGTGGGGGCGAAGCGGGTGTCGCAGTTGGAAGAGAACGTAGGAGGCGTTGGCTGGACGATCACGGACGAGGATCTCGCACTCATTACCCGCATTCTCGACGAGGATCCTTCATGACCCGCAGCGCCGCCTCCTCCGGCACCGTTCAGACTGACGCGCGAAGGCCTCGCCCGCGCGATACGTCGCGTCGCCCGCGGCTGCGCCACACGCTGGACGATCTGACCGCCGCGACCGAGATTCACCGGCGCTTCGGTGAGGGCGAACGGCTGGAGCGCGTCGCGCCGGGCGTGGCGTTCTCGGCCCTGGCCGCGCTGGCGGTGGGCGCTGCCATCGCGCTGGCAGGGGGTTTCGAGTACCGGTCCACCGCTCTGATGCAGCTTGAGAATCCGTCGCCCGCGGCCGCAGCGGCGTTGCGGCTCCGCTTGAATGAGTTCGTGCTGGAGCAGACCGCCGCGCAGGAGGTCTCCTTCGCGGTGGAGTCGCCCGCGGCAGACCTTTTACGGCTCAGCGTCGTCGCGTCCGATCGGCAGGCTGCTACGGAGGCCGCCCGGACGCTGGCGGAATCGTTTATGACGACGCTCGACGAATCCGCGGCGCGGCCCGGGCCACGCGAGCTGTGGCTCAAGACGCGGCTCGACGATTTGCACGACCGGTTGAACGCGGCCGAACAGCGCGTCATCGACTCCATCGCGCGAACGTCGCTGGAAAATCCCGGGCAGCGGCGCGACGAATTGCTCGCCCGCTGGCGTGAGGGCCGAACCGAGTTTGAGGCCGCACGGGAAGCGCTTCGCAGCAGTGCGCTTCATCTGCGTGAGCTCAAGGCGCAGCCGGCGCCGACGCGGGCGTCGGTCCGGGCGGAAGTTCGCGCTGACGCCATCGCCTCCGACGAGTCCCTCCAACAGGATCTGGCCCAGCTCACCGCCGAGCTGGCCGACCTCAGGTCCGTCGCGCTGGAGGACTGGCAGGCGACGGCGCCGGTCGTTGACGAACTGAACACCACGGCGCAGCGGTTCATCGAGGTGATTGCCGCCGCACTGCGTCGCACGACGAATGCCGGCTTGCAGGTCGAACTGGAGCTGATTCAGATCGAGGCGGAGGCGTACGAGGATCGGGTGACGGCGTTTTCGGAGGTCTGGACGCAGCAGTTCCTGACGCTGAAGTCGCTGCAACCCCAGCCCTTGTCGGGCGAGCTGTTTGACCTGCTGGGTCGGGTGGAGTCGATCCAGAGCGAGTTTCTCTTTCACGCCGGCAAGACGCTGTCCAACCTCCAGACGCGGACGCGCGATCTGGGCGGTGGCGAGGCGGACTCGCGCCTGCACGTGCTGGAATCGGACGTCGTCCGTGGTCGTGAATCGCTGCGGGACGTGCATGACCGGTTCAGCCTGCTCGTTTCCCGGCGGCCCTCCCTGAGCGTGGACGCGGCCCTGCGCACGAGTCGCCGTCTGGACCGCCGGGTTCGCGACGCGGTTGCGCTCATCGACGAGAAGCTGGCGGCAGAAGCGCTGGAGCGAGCCACGAAGGAGCACGCCCGGGTGCTGGCCGAAGCCGAGGTCCGCTTGCAGGACGCGCGGCTTGCGTATGACGACGTGGCGACCCATCTGATCGAGATGCAGGACGATTTGAACGTCTCCAGCGATCTGACCGCCGATTTTTTGCGCGAGAGCCTGGCCGCTGAGTTTGCATCGCTCCACTTGCAGGACGTGGTGCGCGAAGTGGACAAGACCGAACGCGAGATGTCGGCCCTGCGCAGCGAGCGCGTGGACGACGCGGCCGGTCAGGGGCTGCGACTGCGGCAGGTCGCCGCGGCCGACGCCCCCGCCAACCTGGCCAGCCAGTTGCGCCTGGGCGGGCTGGGCGCGGCGCTGACGTTTGCGGTATCGATGCTCTCCCAGTGGCGCCTCCTGCGCCGGCGGCGTTGACCCTCCTGCGCGCCATTTTTAGAATCCCGGCCCATGCCCGATGAACGGGATTCAACCACGCCGGCGCGGCGCCGACGGCCGCACTCCGACGACACGAGTTACATGGAGCAGTCGCGGATGCCGTTCGGCGACCACCTGGAGGAGCTGCGCTCGTGCCTGATCCGGGCGCTGGTGTGGGTCGTTGCCGGCGTCGTCGTCAGCCTCATCTTCGCCAAGCGGATCCAGTTCATCCTGTGCCAGCCGTTGTTCGAGCAGCAGATCGCCAGCGGCCTGCCCCCGCAATTGCAGTCGCTTTCCCCGCAGGCGGGGTTCATGGTCTACCTGAAGGTGGCGCTTCTGGCGGGCATCATCCTCGCGATGCCGATGATCCTGCGGGAACTCTGGCGGTTCGTGGCCAGCGGGCTTTACCCGCGCGAGCAGAAGGCGGTGCGGCGGCATCTGCTCCCCTCGATTGTGCTGTTCGCTGCCGGCGTGTTGTTTCTGTACTTTGCGGTTTTGCCCGTCGTCCTGGGCTACTTCATCAGCTTTAACGAGAGCTACGCCGACCTCGCGCCGCCCCCGGTGGCGGCGGCCGGCGATGCCGCGACTGAGGAACCGATTCCCGTGGTCACGATTCCCGTCGTCCGGCGCGATCCGGCGAAACCGGCGGTCGGCCAGATCTGGTTCAACGAGGCGACCGGCCGTCTGAACCTGGGCCGGGCCGACGGCGTGGAATCCGTGCGGCTCGAGCATGGCGCCGGCGGCTCATTCATTCAGAGCCAGTTCGCGATCGACTTCTACATGTCGTTCGTGCTGATGCTCATGCTTGCGTTCGGTGTGTCGTTTGAACTTCCGATCGTGGTGTACGTGGTGACGCGGCTGGGCGTCGTCAGCGCAGGCGAGCTGGCGGCGGGCAGAAAGTACGTCGCCCTTGGGGTGCTCATCGTCGCGGCCGTCCTCACGCCGCCGGACGTGATCAGCCAGATCATGCTGGCAGTGCCCATGTACCTGCTGTTCGAACTGGGGCTGCTGTTCGCGCGGCGGGCAGAGCAGTCGCCCGATCCCGCCGGGGGCGATTGACCGCCTTGGGCCGTCTCGCGTCGGATGGCTCGGCGGCCTGCGCGTCAGCGCCGGAATAGCCTCGTTCCCCCCGCGATGCGCCGCAAGGTCGGGGGGCTATTCGTCGTCGTCGTCGTCGTCATCCTTGCGCGGCGGCGGCAACGGACTGTCCCAGCTCTTGCGGGCGCAGATGGCCTCGATGATCGGCCGGAACAGATCAATGACGTCACAGTCCAGCCGTGTCTGCCGCTCGCGGGCATCGGACGAGTGATAGAGCGTGACCCATCCCTTCTCCTTGTAGCGGCTCGCGTCGATCTTGGACATCGCGTCGAACGGGATCGGCGGCTTCGATCCCAGGTGCAGCCCGTTATCGTCCAGCACGACCCGCGTTCGCAGCACCCGTACCAACTGCACCAGCATGGCGAACCCAAGGACGCCCATGATGGAGCCGATCCATAACTGGACGGTCGTGTCGAACTTGCCGTCGATCCACTCGGCGTCCGACACGGTCCCATTGCGAACGGTGACCTTGACCTGTCCGCCGGGGGCGAACCATCGCCGTTCGTCTGAATGCTGCCAGCCCGGCGGACCCAGCCGCGCGACGACGGCGTCGATGGGTTCGCCGGGTGCGATGTTGGCCGCGGTCTGCCGGTGGATGTCGGGGCTGATCGGCGGCAGTTCCTCCGGCCGCGGGTTCAGGGCGTCGCGGGCGGCGGACAGGTTGTCCTTCGGGTACTTGACCGTGCCGTCATAGAAGTACCAGGCGCTGAAGGCGACGAGCATGATGGTGATGAAAATCGTGCGTCCCTTACGTTCACTTGAGGTGCCGGAGATGATCGGTTGCATAGTCTTCGCCTGGAACCGCCGTGCTGGTGCTCGCGGATGCCGCCGGCCCGCGCCAGGGTACCTTTCGGCCGCGGAACCGACCGGGTCAAGGGTGCGGCGACGGTCCCTGCCGTCGGAAGTCGTCGCCTGCGCCCTTCCGGCCGACCGGTCGAGCCTTACTCGCCGGTCCTCCGGCGGGCCGCCGCGGCCCACGCGCGCGGACGAGGCATCTTTGCGGAACCCGGCGAATCGCTCAAGTCCGGCCGGCGACGCAGGCGGCGCATCGGGGGGCGCCGTGGCCGTGCGGTTGAAAGCATCGCCTGCGCATACAATAATGGAATGACGCTCGACTGCCTTGGCCGGTCGGCGATACGCGGTTCGAGGATCGACCATGAGTGCTCACCTGGGCGCGATCTGCGACGAGTTCTACGTCAGCGCGCGGCTTTTCCTGAAGCTCGACATGGCATTGGAGCGGGAAACGGTGCTGCACTTTTTTGAGCGACTCCGGCGGGATTTTCCAGACCTGTGCCGGTTCCGCCGCCGCGAGGACGGTTGCCTGCTGCTGGAGGGGGATCGCGATTCGGAGACCGGAAGGCGCTGGATCCGGCTGGACGCGTCGAGTCTGCGGATGGGCCACACCAGCCCGCCGAGCGTGGACGAAGTCCGAAAATTCACGTCGCTGGTGCTGGAGCAGGCGCCCTATCACCTGACGTTCAGCGAACTCGATTACGACCACATGGACGTGGTGTACGGTTTCGACCTGGACTACCGCGGGAACCACGACCTGCTGCTGGCGGACACCATCTGGCGGGACCATCCGCTGTCGGCGTTTCTGATGGCGGACCGGGCCGCGCGCGTCATCGACGCTCAGCCCTACCTGGGGATCGCCCTGCGCCCGGAGTGTGACTTGCAGGCCTATCTGGAGGTCAAGTCGCGGACCCATACCTTCGAGGTGCGCAGCGACGAATTCGAGAAGCAGGCGATCAGCATTTTTCTGACCGCCCGGCAGTACTGGGGCGTCAGCAACGCCACGTCGCTGGTGGAAGTGGCGTCGACCCTCTTCGAGGTGTGCGACGAGCTGGCGGTGGAACAAGTAGTGCCCTCCGTCGTGAATCCGCTCGCCGCCGCGATCGCCAGCCGGTCGTAGCGCGACGCCTCGCGTCGCGTGGGAATAGGGAGTAAGGGAGTAAGGGAGTGAGGGAGTAGGGAACATTGCGCGGTTACGGCACTTGCCTGGCTTGACGCACTACTCCTGCCTCCTGACCCCCCGGCCCGTGAACTTGCCGGCGGGTGGCACGGGTGGCACGTACCTGAAAGAGTGCTGCCGTCCAGTGGGGTTCTCTCCTTTTTTT
>CAZYLK010000268.1:0-5801 GCA_964648365.1 uncultured Phycisphaeraceae bacterium | reverse complement strand
AAGGCGACCTGGACGGCGGCCGGACAATTGTCAACATTTCCAGGCCGTGATTCGATCAGCGGCCGTGATTCGATGCGCGGCAAGCCCTCCGTGGCACGGCCCCGCCACGGGCGGATCCTCGACTTCGAGGCCGTGATTCGATGCGCGGCATGCCCTCGCCCGTCGTGAAACGGCCTCCGTCCATGCCAGACCCATATCGAGCCGCAATCACGGGCAAGATGCCCGTGCCACGCGAGCCGCCCGCGGTTCCGCCGGACCGATTGCTCTCCGCCGAGGCCGAGGGAAGGCGTCCGGCGAAATCCGCATTCGGGATATCCCGCGAGCCCGCATTCAGGACGTCAGTCGATCCGTCGCCGCCGCCATGTTCGGGTGGATCTCGAAAAACGTGTCGAGCCGGGCGACCTCAAAGACGCTCCGCACGAACGGCGTCGGGTTGGCAAAGACGACGTCGGCCGTACACAGTCGTCCACGCGTCACCACGTTGATCAGCGCGCTAAGCCCCGAGGAGTCGATCAGGGACACCTCACTCAGGTCCACGGCGACCTTGGCATCGGGCACGGAGACCAGCGCGTGCAGTTCCTCGTTGACCGCTTCCGCGCTCTCCGACTTCAGCTCGCCCTTGAGCGTGACCCGGACCACGTCCCCGTCCTTCTGCGTTTCGATCTGCACGAGCCCAACTCCTTTCAGTCGCAGTCGTCCTTGTCGTCGGCCCCTCACTCGATATCGGCGGTATACCGCTATTTCGACAGGTTCGACGCGTTCGGCTTCCGCAGCGCCAGGCGCGTCAGCAGGTAATTCTCACCAAAATAGACAGTGACCTCGCCCGAGACGATGTATACGGGCGACGCGCCCGCGGCGGTGGTCTCACGCACCATGGCTTCCAGCTTCAGGTTGGGCAGCAGGCGCAGCCGCGGCTCCGGATTCTCAGGCGAGTCGCTCTCGAACACGAAGATCCAGTTGTCGCCGTCGGGTACGAGGCGCCCGGCGCGGCTGACAATCTGCCACCCCTCGTGCCACGTGGCGGCGCCGTTATCGGGCTGCTCGGCCTGGCCGACGGGCGGTACGAGCCGCTTCTGCGGGCGCCGGCGGAGGATGTCCTCCAGCACCTCGTCCGCAGACTTCCGCTCCGGCGATGCTTCCTGCGTTTGGTCGTCGGAGGTTTCGGGCTTGTCCTTTGGCTCGGCAGGGGGTGGCGGCGGTGTTTTCGCAGGTGCATCCTGCGGCACCGCGGCTGCGATGGCGCGCGAGACGCCGACACCGACCAGCAGCATCATCAGCGCGACCCGCGCGATCCGCGTGAACCGATCGCCCTGAGCGGTCCCGCCGGCGGAGACCTCGCGCGGGCTGGGGCTGCGCGGCTCGCCGGCAGAGGTTCCGCTCAGGCTGTCATGCACTCCAGGCTCCGTCACAACCATGCGTCAACTCCTCTCGACCCGCAATCGCATCCGCGGCAGTCAGTCTAATTCGCCTCCAGCAGCTTCACCAGACTGATCGCGTCTGTGACCGGCGCTTTGCAGATGTAGCCGCTGCATACGTACGCCGCGGGCCGGCCGTCGACCGGCTTCTTGCCGCGCAGCAGCGGCGGTGCGTCCGGGCCGGCCGCCTCGGGAGACAGCATGACCACCTTGTTGGGGACGAAGCCGCGATAGACCGCCCGCAGCAGCGCTCGCGTGCCTTCGGCATCCGGCGGACCGATGATCGCGATCTCCTTGCAGGCGTCGTGAAAGAAATCGGCGGCGCACAGCGCCCGGTCAAACGATCCCACCGCGTCGGCGGCCTGCGTGTCGTAGACCTTGAAGATCGACTCGGCCAGCGTGCGCAGCTCCTTGCGATCCAGCATGATCGCCAGCCGCAGGAGGTTGGACGCCTGCACCGCGTTGCCGGAGGGAATGGCGCTGTCGCGCGTGTCCTGCGTCCGGACGATCAGCGGCTCGGCGTCGTGGGCGGTGAAGTAGAAGCCGCCGTCGCCGTGATAGTGCTTGATCGCCAGGTCGTTCAGCCCGGCGGCCGCGTCCAGCCACTGACGATCGAAGGTCGCCTCGTAGAGATTGAGCAGCCCTCCGACGAAAAACGCGTAATCGTTCAGATAGCCGGTCAGGCGCGACTGGCCCGCACGATGCGTGCGCAGCAGCCGCCCGTCGTCAGTGCGTAGCTTGTCCAGAACGAACCGGGCCGCCCGCGCCGCGGCCTGGGTGTACTTCGGCTCATCCAGCACCCGGCCGCCCTTCGCCAGGCTGGCGATCATCAGGCCGTTCCACCCGGTGAGGATCTTGTCGTCCAGGCCGGGCGCGACGCGCTTCGACCGCGCCGCCAGCATCTTCTCGCGCCACGCGGCCAGCTTCGCGTCAAGCTCGGACACCGACATGTCGTGCTTGACGGCGAAGTTCGCTTTGGGCGTCGTGATGCGCAGGATGTTCTTCGGGCCTTCCGGCGCGTGACCGCGCGACTCGAACCAGTTGCCTTTTTCGGTGACGTCGTAGAACTCGCAGAACAGCCGGCCGTCCGCCTCGCCGAGCACGCCCGTGACCTGCTCGACGGTCCAGACGTAGAAGGCCCCCTCCAGCCCCTCGCTGTCGGCGTCGCGGGTGGAGTAGAAGCCGCCTTCGGGGGACTGCAAGTCGGTAAGGACGTAATCGAAGATGTCGGCCGCCACTTCGGCATAACGGGCGTTGCCGGTGGCCTGGTGGGCGTCGAGATAGATCGAGCTGACCAGCGCCTGGTCGTACAGCATTTTTTCGAAGTGCGGCACCAGCCACTCGGCGTCGGTGCTGTAGCGGCAGATGCCCCCCCCCAGGTGGTCGTAGATGCCGCCGTCGGCCATGCGGTCGAGCGTGACTTCGACCGGCCGCAGCAGCGTCGCGTCCTTCGTCCGCCGGTGTACCCGCAGCATCAGCTCCATCGCCATGCTGGGCGGGAACTTGTTGCCGTCGCTGCGGTAGCCGCCGCGGTCCATGTCGAAATACTGGGCGGACGTACGGGCGGACTTGTCGATGACCTCGACCGGCAGGATCCGGTCCGAAGGTTGTGCGGCCGTCGACCATTCGGACAGGTACGCCTGTGCTCGCCCGGCGTCCTCTTCGATCATCTGGCGCTTGTTTTTCCACGCATCGGCCACGTTCGCGAGCAGGCCCATCATCTGGTCGGGCGTGAAGTAGGTGCCGGAGAAAAACGGCTTTCGCTCCGGCGTCAGCAGCACCGTCATGGGCCAGCCGCCGTGCCCGCGGTTCATGGCGATCGTGATCTGCATGTAGATCGCGTCCACGTCCGGGCGCTCTTCGCGATCCACCTTGACGTTGACGAAATGTTCGTTCATCAGCGCCGCGACCTGCTCGTTCTCGAACGACTCGTGCTCCATCACGTGACACCAGTGGCAGGCGGCGTAGCCGATGCTCAGGAAAATGGGCTTGTCCTCTTTCGCGGCCGTGGCGAAGGCCTCCTCACCCCACTCGTACCAGTCCACGGGGTTATGCGCGTGCTGCAACAGGTAGGGACTGGTGGCGTTAATGAGGCGGTTCGTGTGCCGCGGCGCGTCGGGGGTAGCTTGCATGGGTTTCGTCCGCGATTGCTCGGGCTGGGCGTCGTTCCATCCGGCGGCCGGCGGCTCCGTGGGCTTGCCCTCGCTCGGCGTCGGGGGCGCCGCGGAGGGGTGGTTCACGACAGCCGGTATCCGTCGAAGCGGGAGCGCCGCTGCCGCGCTCGCAACCGCCGCCGCCGGACGAGCGACAACGGCAAGGAGCGGCGCGAACAAACTCAGCGCCAGCACGGCCGCGCTTGAGGTATCTTTCATGAACCCACTCAACCCGGTGAGATTTCAGCCGTAGCGGGATTATAGCGCCGCCTGCCTGCCGGTCCACACGCGTCGCGCCGCTACGTCGCTCCGCTCCGTCGCGCCGCTACGTCGCTCCGCCCGGAGTGCGCTCGAATCGCGGCGGAGCGCCGGAGACTACTCGGCGCGAAACTCGTCGTCGCCCTCTTCGAGGTCGTCGTCGCCCTCAAACTCCTCATCGTCGTCGTCGTCGTCCACGTCGAGCGCTTGCGAGGTTCCGTCGGGCGGCGCGCCGGAGGGTTTCTCCGCCCGTACCAGCATGAGCCGCGCCTCGCGCAAGAGTTCGCCCCGGCAGAAGATCTGCACCCGGTACTCACCCGGCTCGGGGAAGCGGAGGCCGTGAAACTGGAGGCTGAGGTTGGCGATCGCCCGCGGATCCTGAAAATGGACCGTGCCCTGCCCCTGGACCAGCGGCGGGCGGGCGTCGTTGGAGTCGACGATGCGGATGGTCAGCGGGCTGGAGCCGTGGCCGTCGGTCAGAGAGCAGAACACGCAAAGCTGCGGGTGGACGGCCGGGAAACGGAAGGAATGGATCGTGCTGAACATCCCGATCAGCGACTGTTTGCCGGTCAGCCGGTCGGTGATGATCTGGTCGCAGACCACCAGGGCCAGCACGTCGGGAACGGGTTTCGAGATCGGCATGGGCTGTCCTTCTGCGTGGTGCGGTTCGCCTGCGTCGTCCGCCTTTTGCTCTCGCGTCAATCGGGCTATGCTAGCCGCAAGCCGCCGGCGGCGAAACCGGCCTTGAAGAAGGGAGTGAGGGAGTCAGGGAAGAGGGAGTGAAGGAAGAACCCGGACCACGGCTTCGTGTCGCCGGATGCTTCAGAGCTCGGGGCGACAGAGGCGGATCGGCGGCTTGTCATGTCCGGGTCGATTCCGGATAAGGTGAAGAGCCGGCTGAAGGCCACCGGGGAGAACCGGGGGCACTCAAGCGGAAGACCACCGGTTAGAAACCGGTGCCACACAAGAGAACACCACCGGTTGAAAACCGGTGCCACATGCAGAGGTCATACGGAAAGACGCATGAAAGTTCACGAGTATCAGGCACGAGAGTTGCTGTCCGAAGCCGGTGTCCCCATTCCCGATTCGCGGGTCGTGCAGACGGTCGATGAGGCCGCCGCCGCGTACGCGGACATCGGCGGGCAGGTCGTCGTCAAGGCCCAGGTCTTCGCCGGGGGCCGCGGCAAGGCGGGCTTCGTCAAGCTGTGCAACGACGCCGCCAGCGTCCGCGAGGCCGCTCAATTCATGCTCAGCAACAAGATGGTTTCGGTCCAGACCGGGCCCGAGGGCATCGAAGTCAAGCGGCTGCTGATCGCCGCGGCCGTGGACATCGAGAGCGAATACTACGTGGCCGTGGTCATGGATCGCGGCCGTCGCCGCCCGGTCGTCATGGTCTCGCGCGAAGGCGGCGTCGAGATCGAGGAAGTGGCCGCGAAGAACCCGGACGCCATCGTCAAGCAGTGGCTTCATCCTCACCTCGGGCTCCAGGGGTTCCAGACGGCGCAACTGGTCGCGGCGCTGGGCCTGACGGACAAGGAGCAGGTCAAGGCTGCGTCGAAAGTCATCACCGGCCTGACGAAGGTCTTCTACCAGTACGACTGCGCCCTGGCGGAGATCAACCCCCTGGTCCGCACGAAGGACGGCCGGATCCTGGCCATCGACGCCAAGATGAACTTCGACGACAACGCGACCTTCCGCCATCAGCGGCTGCTGGAGATGTTCGACCCGGCCGAGGAGAACCCGCACGAACTGCGGGCGAAAGAGTTCAACCTGTCCTACATCGCCCTGGACGGCAACATCGGCTGCCTGGTCAACGGCGCCGGCCTGGCGATGGCGACCATGGACACGATCAAGCTGTTTGGTGCCGAGCCGGCCAACTTCCTCGACGTCGGCGGTGGCGCCACGCCCGAGAAGGTCACTGAGGCGTTCAAGATCATGCTCAAGAACCCCAAGGTCAAGGCCATCCTGGTCAACA
>CAZYLK010000267.1:0-5844 GCA_964648365.1 uncultured Phycisphaeraceae bacterium | reverse complement strand
CGTGGCACGGCCCCGCCACGGCGGATCGTCGACTTCCAGGCCGTGTGATTCGGAGGGCGGCAGGCGCCTGCCAGTCATGAAGCAGTTTCCCTCCAGGCGAGCCAGATACCGAGTCGCCATCACTGGCAAGATGCCCGTGCCACGCGCGCCGCTGGCCGCTTGAGTGCGCCGCGGATTGCGTTACGCATCCGCCTCGCACCGGGCCTTGCCATTTCGCCGGCACGGCGACTCCGGTTAAAGTGTGAGCGGGCTTTCCGACGATGCTGCGTCGGAAAGTCGCCCGGGTCGGTTTCTGGTCGAGGTGTGAAACATGCTGCGAAATGGTCTGGCTGCGCTGACGTGCGTTTGCGGGATCCTGCTGCTGACGGCGTTGCCTGCATGCACGATGAACGGCGGGCCGCCGGATGACAACGCCAACGACAACAGCGGCGGCGACAACGCGAACGACAACACCGGCGGCGACAACGGCAACGACAACACAGGTGACGACCGCGGATTTGCCGAGGGCGTGCTGGCGGCACTGGGCGAAGTCCGTCCGAACGCGACGGCGGACGAGCGGGCGCAGTTCGAACGCGGCAAGGCCGTCTCGATGCGCCGATTCGACCTGGGCGACGGACTTGGTCCGGACCTCAACGTCACGTTCTGCATGGCCTGCCACGAGCGGCCGGTCCTCGGCGGCGGAGCAGGTCTCTATCGCAATTTCTTCATCACCGGTCTGATTAACGACGACGGCGAGTTCGAGCTGGGCGCGACGGGCGGCGTGCTGCGCATGTTTCACTTCGGCAGCGACGGGCTGCCGGCCCGGCCGGCCGTGGCGCCGGCCGTCACGATCTTCGCCCAGCGCAACCCGATTCCGTTGTTCGGCACCGGCCTGATCCTCGAAGTATCCGACAGTGAGATTCTGCGGAACTCCGACCCGAACGACGTCGACGGCGACGGCATCAGCGGGCGGCCGAACATCGTCGATGGCGTCATCGCCCGGCTGGGGCGCAAGGCGCAGACGATCGACCTGGAAGGCTTCATCCGCGGACCGCTGCTCAACCATCTCGGCATTACCACGGATCCTCTGACAGACGAGCAACGGCTGGCGCTGCCGTTTCTGCGTGAGGGGGCGCTGCCGGCGGCGCGTGGCAAGGATGATCGTCAGGCGCAGCTCGTGATCGGCGACGATGAACGACTCGTGGACGCCGACGGCGCGACCGACCCCGAACTCTCGCGCGACGACCTGTTCGACCTGGTGGCGTTCTGCCTGCTGCTGGCCGGGCCGGAGCCGGAACCGCTGAATGACCAGACGCGCCGCGGCGAGGCGCACTTCGAGAGCATCGGTTGTGCGAAGTGCCACGTCCCGACCCTGTCCGGGCCGCGCGGGGCGATCCCGCTCTACTCCGACCTTCTGTTGCACGACATGGGTGAGGCGCTCGCGGACGGGATTCAGCAGGGGCTGGCCGAGGCGTCTGAGTTTCGCACGCAACCGCTCTGGGGCATCGCGTCGGTCGGGCCGTACCTGCACGACGGGCGGGCCGACACCCTGGAGGCGGCCATCCTGGCGCATGGCGGCGAAGGCCAGCGCGCCCGTGACGCCTTCGCGGCGCTGTCCGATGATTCGAAGGACGACGTGATCGCGTTTCTGGAATCTCTCGGCGGCCGCGAGTTGAAGGGTTCAGGCGTGGCGGCGTCGAACGAAACGCCGGCGGCGGTGGGCGAGTACGGCGGCCCGGTCCGCGCCCTGTCGGGGGATGACGAGGCGAAGTTCCTGCGCGGCCGCGAGGTGTTTGATCGACGATTCGGCTTCGACGCGGGCGTCGGCGGCGTGGCGGGGCGCGACGGGTTCGCCCGCTTCAATGGCGACAGTTGCCGTGCGTGCCACATCGATCCGACCATCGGCGGCGCCGGCCCGCGCGGCGTCAACGTGATGCGACACGGCATCTTCAACGGGCAGGGCGCTTTTGAGGTCGCGACGGACGTGCCGACGACGATCCTGCATAAGGAAATCGTCATCGGCGCAGGTCCGATCCTGCCGGACGAGAACGTGAACGTGTTCGAGCACCGGCAGACGCCGCCGCTGTTCGGCATGGGTCTGATCGACGCGATCGACGACGTCGACATCCTCGCCAACGCCGATCCGGACGACGCCGATGCCGACGGGGTCAGCGGGCGGGCGCACGTCACGTCGGACGGGCGGCTGGGACGACTGGGCTGGAAGGCGCAGATTCCGAGTGTCGAGGAGTTCGTGCGCGATGCGATGGCGTCGGAGATGGGGATCACGCTGCCGATGCAGGACGAGCTGAGCTTCGGCCTTACCGGTGACGCGGACGGCGTGGCCGATCCCGAGCTTGAGCTGGACGCGGTGGAAGATCTGACGTTTTTCATCGAGATGCTGGCGGCCCCTCCGCGGCAACCCACGGCCACGTCGGCTGAGGCGACGCGAGGGCTGGCGCTGTTTGAGTCGGTCGGATGTGCGACGTGTCACGTGCCCGTTCTGCCGGCCACGTTTGAAGGACAGCGCGTCGATGTGCCGCTTTACTCGGATCTGCTGCTGCATGATGCGATGGGCGAGGGCGGCGTCGGCATCGAGGATGACGATGCCACGATGACGGAATTCCGCACGCCGCCGCTATGGGGTCTGAGCCAGACGGCGCCTTACCTTCACGACGGGTCGGCGGACACGATCGAGGAGGCGATCCTGGGGCATCGCGGCGAGGCCGCGTCCGTCCGCCGGGCGTTCCGCGATCTTTCGGATGCCGACAAGGCCGATCTGCTGGCGTTCCTTGCCTCGCTGTGATCAGAGCGAGGCCCGATGTGCCCATCGCGGCAAGCCCGTGAGGGGCGGGGCTTTTCCGGCTCGAGAGCACCCGCCGACGGACGTGCGCGGCTCGGTTCAGGTCAAATGCGGCTGGCGGGTCTGACCTGGGTCCAATAGCGAATCCGGCGGAATGCACGATAATCCCGGTCATGCCGGCGCGGCGGAGGCGTCCGGTGTTGCGCGGCGTCCGCAGATCGACGGCTTCGTGGAAAGCGCGGTTTGCGTCGGAATAATCACGCGCGGAGGCCCGCCGGGCTACCGGTCGGCGCGGATGGCTCTACTCCTGACGAACGGAACGGTGGCGATGGGAATTCCGGCACGACTGGACGAGTTCACGCGGGACGACCGGGCGGCCGCGCCGAGTGTCTCGGGCGACGCCGAGCAGGTGAGATTGCTCGGCGGGCGGATTCCGTGGCTGGTGGTGCCCTTCTTCGCCATGAATCTGGCTTTGGGTGCTGCCTTTCTGTTCGTGTCGGCGCTGGACCTGCCCTACGGCAAGCTCAACGGCTTCTTCAACCTGGAAGCCGAGCGCAACCTGCCAACCTGGTATTCGACTTTGCAGTTATTTGTGCTGGCGGTCATGACCGGGCTGTTTGCCGCCAGCCGGTTCGATCGGACGCAGCCGCGATCGTGGTTCCTGTGGGGCCTGACGCTGGTGTTTCTGGCGATGTCGATGGACGAGATCGCCGAGATTCACGAGTACCTGGGCTACGAGAGCGACGTGCTGCTGCCCGGCGGCGATCGCAAGCAGACGCCGTTCGGCTACACCGGCATCTGGATGTTCCTGATCGGTGTTCCGTTCCTGCTGTTCGCGCTGGGGCTGGTCATGTCGGTGCGTCGCTACTTCGCTGCGGCGCCGGGTGTGCTGAAGAAGTTCATCGTGGGCTTCCTGGTGCTGGTGGGCGGCGCGTCCGGCGTCGAGACGGCGGCCAATTTCGTCGTTCTTGGTTCAGCCTGGCACGTCGTTCAGGTGTTCTTCGAAGAGACGATGGAGATGACGGGCGTGACGATCATGCTGTGGGGGGCGTATGACCTTGTTCGCGCCAGCGGATTCGTGATCAGCCGCAACGCCGCGGCGGTACCGGTCGTGTCGCCGTCGGAGCGGCGCGGTCGAACGGGATGAGTGCGTCGCGGGCGTTGGCCGTGGCGGGTGATGACAAAACGGGCCGCCCGGCTAACCGGACGGCCCGTCTGATCTTGAAACGAATCGCTCGCCTGCCGCAGCCTAGCTGCAACTGTCGCGCTTGCCCTTGATCTTGCAGACCCCGTTGCCGCGCGGGCAGCCGATGGTCGCCTTGAGCTTCTTGGGGCAGTCTTTCACGTCTTCGCAGGCGGCCTCACTGCGATACGCCGATCCCCTCTCTGGGCAGACCTCGCAACCTTGCTTGCTCTTGCTCTTCTTGATCGCGTAGCGACATGCCGGACCGCCCGCTTCGAGGAAGTCCCAGCCGCGCACGTCGCTGTAGCCGCCGGAGCCGACGAGTGTTTCATCGGCCGTGGCCGTGTCGATGCGGTACATCTCGGCCCGTCCGCCATACAGGTTGCCGTCAGGACCGCAGGAAATCGTCTGGATGCCGATCTGCGGGGAGGAGTTCTGGTTCGGATCCACGTCGGTGATCTGTCCAGTATTCGGATCGACCCGGACCAACCCGGCGCCGATGCCGTTCCCGGCTCCGAGGTCATAGGCGTAGAGCACGTCGCCGCAATAGGCCAGTCCCTAGACGCCCGGCAGGTTCATGCTCCCGATTTCTTCGCTGGCGCCGCTGTTCGGATCGATTGAATGGAGGACGTCGGGCTGGCCGAAGGCGATCTCGTTGACGGCGTAGAGCTTGCCGGAAGAGGCCAGCGCCAGACCGCGCACATCGGCCAAAGAAATCGAGGCGGCCGAGGTCGCCTGGCCGGTCGAGGGATCGACGATCCAGAGCGTCCCGCCGCGGCCGGCGGCGTAGATACGGCCATCGCCCGTCGGCGACGACGCGTTCAGCGTGGATGTGCCCGACGCCCCGAGCGTGCGGCCGGCGCCGGTGCTGCTGTCAAACGCGTAGGACGTTCCCGCCCATGCGTTTCCTGCCATGTCCTCGGCGCTGGCGCCTCGTTGTACTACACAACTCTTGCCGGTTCTCGGCTGCCTGGGCCGAACAGAACCCAGCAGGCGGCGAAGTCGCGTGTACGTTGCAATCCGATCCAGATGGTCTGCGGCCCCGGCGGGTCGGGACGCTTTTTGTTGACGTAGCCGCCCAGTTGGGCCACGAGGCGCACCATCTCGCCCAGCGGCGGCGGGTCGGGCGGTGGGTCGGATTTGCGAACCATTTTCCAAACCGACTGCCACTCCGCCGGCTCAAATACGGCCGTACAGTCGATGTCCGGACAGCTCCGTCCGAGACGGCAGACATACAGCGTCCGCCAGGCCACGATCAGGTAGACTGCCAGGCATGGCAACATCCGGTCGATGTGCTCGAAGCGGCGCTCCTCCACGCGGCAGCCCGATTTCAATACTCTGAAGAGCACCTCGATCATCCAGCGGACAGCATAGGTCTGAATCACCTTCTGAACCGACGCGACCTCATCCACCGGCAGGCTGGTCAACAACAGCCACTCCACGCGTTCGTCGTTCTCAGGCGGGTCGATCTCGCGCACCTGAACCACGTTTACTGTCACCTCCGGAAGCTTGCGATCGCTGCGCTGCGGCGGACGCAGCGTCACCCGCGCCGCACGCACTTCGACCTCCGCTTCCCGCGACTCGCGGGGTTGCCGTCGCGCCCGCTTGTCGCAATCAATCTTCGCTTTGCGCCCGCGCACCTGAATCGTATTCGTGAACAACATCGGCTGGACCTCGACACGCTCGCGAACGTATTTTTCCGCCGCTTCCTGGCCTTCTTTGGCCGCCAGCGCCCGGTTCTGCCCCGCCCGAACGATCCAGTCCGCGCGGAACGTCTCGGATGTACCTTCCGCCAGAAACTCATACATGTCCGCTTCGCTGTCGGCTACGCAGGTGATCCGAGTGTCCGGACATCTTTCCGCCACCTCACCCGCCCGACGGA
>CAZYLK010000266.1:0-5944 GCA_964648365.1 uncultured Phycisphaeraceae bacterium | reverse complement strand
GGACGGCGTGCCGCTGCCCAAGGTCATCGACTTCGGCATCGCCAAGGCCACGAACACCGAACTGACGCAGAGATCGCTCTTCACGGAGCACGGTCAGATCGTTGGCACGCCCGCTTATATGTCGCCAGAGCAGGCTGAACTCGGGGGGATGGATATCGACACGCGCAGCGACATCTACAGCCTGGGTGCACTGCTGTACGAGTTGCTGACGGGGGCGATGCCGTTCGGCGATCGTACCCTGGCCGGTCGGGGGATGATTGAGATGCTGCGGACCATCCGCGAGGTCGATCCGCCCCGGCCCAGCGCGCGGCTGTCAGACCTGGGTGCGGCCGCGATCACCGTCGTAACCCGGCGCGGGACGGACGTCCGCCGGCTCGGCCTGACGCTGCGCGGTGATCTCGACTGGATCGTGATGAAGTGCCTGGAGAAGGACCGCGCGCGTCGCTACGAGACCGCCAGCGGGCTGGCGACGGACATCCAGCGGCACCTGGGCGACGAGCCGGTGCTGGCCGGGCCCCCGAGCGCGGTCTATCGGGTGCGCAAGTTCGTCAAGCGCCGCCGCGGGCAGGTGATCGCAGCCGGCCTGGTCGCGGCGTCCCTGCTGCTGGGCCTGGCCGGCACCACCACGGGCATGATTCGAGCGCTGGGAGAAAAGCAGCGTGCCGAGCGGGCGGAAACGGCAACCCGGCACGAGTTGGCCCGCGCCAACGCCGTCATCGCACTGATCGAAGACATGTTCGACTCGGCCGATCCGAACGAGCAGAAGGGCGCCGACTACACCGTCCGGCAACTGCTGGACGACTTCGGTCGAACGGTGCGCACGCAGTTCGCGGGACAACCGCTCGTCGAGGCAGCCATCCGCCGGACGGTGGGCAGTGCGTACCTGGGGCTTGGCCTGCCGGACGATGCGGAGCCGCATCTGACGACCGCGCTTGACCTCTACCGCCGAGAATCCGGTTCCGACGACGCCCAGTTGGCGTGGCTGCGGTATGGCCTGATCCGCGTCGCCTATGATCGCGGCCAGTATGCACAGACGGAACTGCTGATCCGCGGTCTGCTCCAGGAGGTCGGGCATCGGGAAGAACTGGAAGAACTGCGACGCGTGTTGGCGCGGTTCCTGACGACGGTTGTGCATCGCCAGGGGCGTTACGGCGAGGCGGAGTCACTGGGCGTCGAGTCGCTCGACGCCTGTCGGCGGATGCTCGGTGATGAGCACCCGGAGACCGTCGCGGCCATGTACAACCTGGCGGCGGTGTATGCCGATCAGGGCCGTTACTCGGACGCGGAGCCGCTATTCCGAAAGACGCTCGATGTTCGGACGCGCGATCTTGGCGAGACGCACCCGGACAGCGTCACCGCGATGGGCAACCTGGCGATTCTGTTTCAAAAGCAGGGCCGGTTCGTAGAAGCCGAGCGCCTGACCCTTCAGGCGCTGGCGTTGACGAAGCGCGTCCGGGGCGAGTCGCATCCGGACACGCTCGCCCTTCTCAACAGCCTGGCCCTGATCTACCAGAGTCAGGGTCGCTTTACGGAGGCCGAACCGCTTCTTGCGAGCACGCTCGACAGCCTGGAGCGCACACTGGGCGAGGAGCATCCGAGCGCGCTGAGCTTCGCCAATAACCTGGCGACGATCTACCAGGATCAGGGCCGCTACGACGAGGCGGAGGCGCGACGGTTGAAGTCGATGGCGATCGAGCAGCGCGTCCTGGGCCCTGAACACCCCGCCACGCTCGCAACGTTGTGCAACCTGGCCGGCCTGTACACGCTGCAGGGTCGCTACGAAGAGGCGGAACCGATCGCACGAGAGGCGCTGGCGGTTCAACAGCGTGTATTGGGCGAGGAGCATCCGGACACGCTGCGTACATTGAACAACCTGGCGATTCTGTATCTGGAGCAGGGTCGCTACGATGACGGCGAGCCGCTGTGCGTCCGCGCGCTGGACATCAAGCGTCGCGTACTGGGCCGCGACCACCCCAGCACCGTCGCCTCGATGGAGAACCTCGCGGTGCTCTACAAGACGCTGGGTCGATATGACGACGCGGCGCCCCTCTTGGTCGAAGCCCTGGAGATCGAAACCCGCGTGCTCGGCGCGGAACACGTCGAGACGCTTTCCACGGCCGCAAGTCTCGGCGGCGTGTACAACGCGATGGGGGATTTCAGCGCGGCCGTCGACGTGCTCGAACGCAACCTGCCGCTGATGCGCCGCGTCCTCGGTGCGGAACACGCACTGACGCGAACCGCGACATCGGAGCTGGCCAAGGCCCGCGCCGGCCGGGGCGCCGGTCCAGGCGACAACCCGCCCCGGCGTCGCGACACAGGCGGCTGAGAGGCCAGCTTCGCCTCGTGACCGAACCGTCCGTCGGCTGCGCCCGCAGCGGTCCGACATCGAGCGGCCGCTGTGACGTGGCACTGGAGGCGGGGGGAATCGAACCCCCGTCCCGCGGTGGATCCGGACAGGCTTCTACGTGTGTATTCGGTCGTTTGTTTCTCGAACGCCGCGACGCCGGCCGACAGGCTTCGCTTTGTTCCAGCCCGAGTGTTTTCTTACGGCCGCACGCTCAGGCGTCGTGCGGTCGCCAGCCCACTATCGTCGTCCTGCGAAATAGCGGGCGTCTCCCGCAGGACGGGTCAGCCTAAATTAGGCTGCCATGGCGAACTGGTAGTTGCCATTTAAGGTTTCCGCCGGATGATTAACGAGGCCAACCGACGATCCTCGACACGCAACCTGACTTTCACTTCACCCGGTCGAATCCGATCGCCCCCGGTGCGTCCGCCGGCCCCGAATCGGCAACGCGGGCCGCGCCGCGACCAGCGCGACGAGCCCGCCCTGCCTCCGCTTGGCCACGGACATCTGCCGTATCATACACGGCCCGGGGCGGTTTGGCATCCCCGCCATCGGGGAAGGCGCGGCAATGGTCGCCAATCCCGGCCGGTCGGCCCGGCGGAGCGGAGCGTGAGCCGGCGGTCGGCCGCCAAGCGGGCATGGGCGGTAGGCCGTGTCCGGGTGCCCGCCAACGAACCGCCCGAGAGTCCGTGCCACTTGCGGCGAGGTTCCAGCCGCCGGTCAAGGGGCTGTGGGAAGACCCCGCACCGCGTCACCCTGTTTGCTGCGGCTTCGGGCTTCGCGTTGGACAATCTAATCGTCAAGTCGAGCGAACTCCGCTGGATTGCTGGTCCGTGGCTTGGCGACGCGGACTTGCCGCAGGTCGAGGCAATCCGCAGAGTGAAGGGAGACGAGGCGGCGGACTCACTCGGTCACATGCTCGTCTTGAGTGAACCCGATTACGCAAGGTAGCAACCGCGGCGACTGAGCGCTGCGATTCTCGCAACGGAGCCCGGATGAAATGTCCGGGCTCCGTCTTCGTTAGGGCGCTGGACGGGTAGTGACTCGCGCCGTAGACTTTCCGTGTCGTATGGGCGCCTGAAGCGCTCGCCCTATCCTGCGGGGTTGAACGGCGCAGGGACAAGAATTGCGCGAGGCGGCGCACTTTGCTCGCCGCAGGAGAGAATGGACATGGCAAAGCAGCGGAAGTGGGGAACTGCAAAGACGATTGTTTGCGGTGTCGTAAGCGGCGCGATCATAGCCGTCCCAGGACTGATTTATAATCACTACTTCCTTGCTAGTGCGGAGAGTATTTTCGCGGACGGTGTGCGGATACTTGACATTCAGCAAACTAGCACAGCGCTTGATGGTATAACGGAAACGTGCGCGCAATTGTCATCAGTAATGCGCGATCGTCCACAGCGCCCTGCCGATACTATGGTAGCGGAGTTGCGGGAGTCGTTTGTTAAACTAGAAAAAAGTGTGAAGGCGGTTGAGACGACCGAATACTATACGGTCGCGGAACTGAAGAGCATTTGCTTCGGACAGGGCTGGTCACCAACGCAAGAGCAGAACTTTCTCGATCAACATATTGGAAAACCTAAGAGAGTTGTGACGGGCGTACGCCAATTGGAGTCACAACTTACTGGTATTGCGGCTCAACTGGAAGCCTTAGATAGGCAAGTGGCGCAAGAACCTCACGTGGACATCGACGCGCTACGCGATGCCATCGCTTCGATTGCATCTGCTGCAAGATCCGCTAATTCATCACTGGAAGCGAGGCAGACAGCTACACTCCAGACTCTACAGAAGCTGAGCAACACTCGCAAACCACAACGTCCCGAGTTGCCGTAGGTCGAAACCCTCTTGTGTTCTTGCAAACAAATAGGAGTCGCGACAAATCTTTCAGTTAGTGCTAAGAAATCGGATTAGGGCCATGCGTGATAACTGTCCGCCTCACAGGCAACAGCATGTGGTTCCCCGCAGCCCGTCCATCGTGTTGCTAGGTGGCAAAATAAATGCTCTCTATGAGTAGAGTCATGAGCGAAAGTAGGTCGTTTGCATCGGCGTCCGTTGCAACCGTAATCTCGTGATTCTCGGTGTTGCCAGACTTCCGAATGCGTTCCAGTAGATCGTGTTGGGGCTTGCTTACAATGTTGGCTGTCTTTAGGTAGTCGCAATAATGAGCAAATGTATTTTTCTGGACTGCTCCCTGTTGAACGGCGATATGCATTAGCAACTTGCGGAGGATCAGGACTGGTCCGGTTGCGCCAGCCCGGCTCAATCCGAAGCGCGCCTGATTATAGAGATGGACAATGGTTTTCAGGTCATTCGGATCATCGCGATTGAGTGAAAACCGCTTGCCCGCTAATGGAAGCGGAACCTGCTCCTCCTTCCAGTCTACAAAGACCGTCGGGTATTGGCAGGTCGGGCAGATACGAATATCTCGTGAATAGGATGGTCCATTGAAGCCCTCTGACCACGACTTGAGCCATCCAAGGTCTGTGGCAACAGAGTCCCCGCAATAACCACACTTAAAGCGCTTGCTATTACTTGGAAGGCTCCAATGCTGCTTTCGGTGATTTCGGAATGCCGCTTCCTGTTCACTCACGACGTTTGCCGTCCTTTGGATTTAGTGCCGTTCGGTAAAATAGTGTCGCTCACTTGCGCTACATACCGTTCTGACAGACAACACGTTACGCTTTGCGTATGTGTCCGCTTCACCAGCGAACTTGTGTCCCGCCAGTATCTTCGCCGCTTTCTCGCTTACGCTCGGCGGATTGACCGCAGCCGAGTACGCTGCGTCCCGAATTGCTCCGGGCTGAACGACTACGGCAAATCGTTGCGCTGTCGAAAGCGTCGGTAGGGCGTTACACAATCCATGCGCCGCATGACCGCCGCCAACATCGTCCAGGCGTTCAGGAAAACAAACGTCTGACTCGGCGTGCCTTCAACCAATCCCGCAGCGCCACGATCGTCCGCCGCCGCAAGTCGCGTACCGACGGCGTCTGCCTCTTATGTCGATTATGATAACTGCGTACCCCCCCGGCGGCAACCGCTCGAAGGTTGGCTGCGTGAACCGCAAAGGCGCGGTTGGCGGCGGGTTCGTGCGCGGGGGTCCGAGGGAGGCGCACGCAGGCGCGGCGTACGAACCGCGAACGGCCCGTTCAGCGCCGAATGGTCTCCGCGACTGGCGCCCGAGGCATTCGGCAGCCTTCGACCTGGGCTAACAGAATCGGCCTTTCAGCCCACGGAGCCCGTGGGTGGCCGCCTTGTTCGCGCCGGCAACCAACTATACGCTCGCAACGACGTTCGCCGGGCGACCCAATCGGCGTCCGTTGCCGCGGAGTGGCCCTGACCGCGGTCCGCGAATCGTAACCGCGGCACCGGCGCGGGCTTGAAGCGCTTGCCGGGATGGACCCATGTCACGCGACCACCTGAAAAGCGATAGCCGCACCGCGGGGCGTGGCGACGGAACGAGCGGATCAGCAATTCGCCCCGGCGATCCGACAGGCCCATCGGGCGAATCGGCCGTCCCGTCGGCTGATCGCGGCGCGCGCCGCCTTCTCGGCTGGCTGACGCTGGCCGGGTGCATCGTCGGGCTACATGCGCTCGGCACGC
>CAZYLK010000265.1:0-6003 GCA_964648365.1 uncultured Phycisphaeraceae bacterium | reverse complement strand
GAGGCGCTCAAGCGGCCGGATGAAGCGATCAGCCTCATGCGAACACTCTTCGACGCCGCGGACGCCGCGGCCGGTCCCGACGATGAGCGTGTGATCGGTCTGCGGCTGGAACTGGCCCGGCTGCTGAGCAATCACGACGGCGCGGCGGAGGCGCTTCGCATCAACGCCGAAACCATGAAAGCGCTGACCGACCGTCCCGACGCCCGGCGGCTGTATGCCCGCGCCGCCGAGGGCGTCGCCGACGCCCTCTTTGATGCCGGGCGCTACCGCGACGCAGTGGCGGCAGCGCGCACGGCCGTCCAGTCTTACGAATCCGTCTACGGGCGCGACCATCCACTGACGGCCTATCAGCGCGTCTACCTGTGCTGGGCGCTGGGGCAGAGCGACCAACTGGCCGAAGCGCGCCAGGCCGGCGAGCAGGCACTGAACTCTCACCGGCGATTCAGCGGGGCCGAGCACGAATGGACCTACCGCGCGGAGCGGGCGCTGGCTCGCGTGCTGGCGGGCTTGAAGGCAGACCTCAGCGGCGCGGAGGCGATGGCCCGTCACGCGTTCGCCGGTTACGAACGCATCTACGGCAGCGATCATGTGCAGACGCTGTACGCGCGCGACGTGCTGGGTGTGGTCCTGATGAGCGCGGGACGGCTCGACGCGGCCGAACAGATGTTGCGCCAGAATGTCGCGCTGGGCGCCGAGTCGCTGCCCGGCTGGGAGTACGCGCGGCACCTGCGCAGCCTGGGACAATGCCTGACCGAGCGCGGCGCCTATGCCGAGGCGGCCGAGTATCTGCTGCAGGCCTGGACGCGAACGCGGGACGCCGTCGGTGCCGACACGGATGCGGCCCAGCAGGTGGCCGGCGACCTGGTTCGCCTCTACGAAGCATGGGACACCGCGGAACCGGGACTCGGGCACGCCGACCGCGCCGCGGAGTGGCGAGCCGTTCTGCGCCTGGCGATCGCGCGGGAATCCGTGTCACGAGGCGGGGCCGCTGAGTGAGCGGCGCCGCGGTCGATCGCGCGGCGGCGGCGCGCTAAAGACTGCTCTTCGAGCCGCGGCCAAGACACTGCTCAAGAGCAGTGGCACCGACGCGGGCGCCCGCTCCAAGAAAAGCGGGCGCCGCGGCGATTCGATTGAACCGCCGCGGCGCTTTGATTGACCTTGCCGTCGACCGGACCGGGCCGGCCGGACGCCATCACAGGCTTACGGGCAGTTGTAGCTCCGCTGGATCACGGCGCCGCAGCCGAACGTGGCGGTGGCCGTGCCGGCGCCCGGCGGCAGGTTCGCGAACTTCGCATTGCCCTTGCCTTTACCGTTCAGCTTGCCCTCTTTCGTTTCTCCGCCGGATATCTCGACGCTGAAGGTATCGCCCGTCTGTCCGCCGAGCAGCTTGACCGCCAGCAGGCGGTTGCCGCGCTTGTTCTTGCACTTGATGGGCTTGACGGCCTCGCGGCCGGTGCAGCGCGAGCACACGTTGCCGTCGGTGCAGAGCGTGTCGTCGCCGGCGTACTCGCCGCCGTCCGCCAGGCACAGCGGTTTCGTCGTCACCTCGCACGTGTCGTCCGGCAGGCAGCACGCGCCCTCCGGCTCTTCGCAATCATCGCCGACGCCGTCGTTGTCATCATCGAACTGGTCCGGGTTGAACGTCTGCGGGCAGTTGTCGCAGGCGTCGCCGACGCCGTCGCCGTCCAAGTCCGCCTGATCGGCGTTCGGCTGATCCGGGCAGTTGTCGACGTTGTCGGGCGGCCCGTCCATGTCTGCGTCGTCCTGAACCTGCACGACTGGAATGATGGTGATCTCGCCGGACTCCCCGTCCGAGTAGGTCGCCACGGCCGCCGGCAGATAGGCCTGGCCGAAGCGGACGTACGCCAGCCGGATGTTCAGCGTCACGGCCGCACCGAACTCGGACTCCCAGAGCTGATCCGCCAGCCGGTCGATCACCGCCTGTCGCGGCCGCAAGACAAGATTGGACCGCAGACGGAACTGGGGCCACTCGACCAGCAGTCGCGCAGGCTCGGCGAAGTTGCTGACCGCGACCAGCACACGCGAGCGATACACTTCGAAACCGTTGACCTTGCGGAACACCTGCACCAGCCGCTCGCGCTCGAACGCAGGCTCGACGCCGTTGGGGCCTTCCATCTGGCCGCCGACCGTGTCCACCCGCAGTTCGCCAAACTCCTCGCGCGGTACGGCGAGGCCATCGACGACGCCTTGAAACACGGCCGCCGCGATCTGCGCGTTGACCGCCTCGTGCGGCGACTGGTCATAGTTGAAGCGTCGCCCGGCGTTGCCCCAGCGGATCCGTCCGCTCTGAAGGTCGCCTTTGATGTATCGCGCATCATCGCCGTCCTGGGCGTAGAACAGTGATCCTTCGCGGAAGATTTCCTGCGGCACCAGGTCGCCAACGGCCTCGGCCATCTGTTCGAGGGTCAGCTCGGCCAGCCAGTCGGGCCCCGGCTGGGCTTGCAGCAGGTTCTGTCCGTACTGCGGCAGGGCCTGCTGAATCTGGGCGACGTAATCCTCGCGCTTCAGGTCTCGCGGCAGATCGGGCGGTCCGGGCGGTTCGTCCTGGGCTAGGGCGGTCATCGTCCCCGCCAGGACCAGTCCAAGCGTCATCCAAAACGAATAGTGGATCGGAGTCTTCATCGTTTTATTCCTTGTTCAAAGTTTCGTAGAATTCGGTTTCGTTGGTCGATGTCTGCCGCACGCCGCTCAGCTTGGCAGGGCGGGGTCGCCGTCCGGGTTGCAGCCTTCGATGTAGTACACGCCGTGATGCGTGATGCTCGACGGGTCGCTGTAGACGTTGTCGTACTCCTCGTTATCCAGCCGGGTCCACAGGTTGGACGCGGACGTGCCGATGCCGCGCGTGACCGGGCACTGGTCGTCGCTGCCGGAGATGTTGGGAACGTACATGTTGTCCAGCCACGACTCTGCGATCGCGTCGGAGAAGGCGTCATCCGCAAAGTGGGTGTAGTCACTGACCAGCGACGACCCGATCCACATCAGCCCGTGGAACCCGTCGATCTGGTGAACGCCGTCGTTTTGCGTGTCCTTCCACGAATTGCTGCCGAACCAGGCGTCTTCGTCCATGCTGTGGCACGACGACAGATGCCAGAACTCCGCATCCAGGTCGCCGGCATCCATGTGCGCCTGCCAGGCGTTGCAGTTGCCGCTGCCGCTCTCGTCGTCCCTCACGCGGGCGGCCCATTGCAGGTCGTCGCCCAGTTCGCTGCCGTGCATGCCGACCATCAGCGCATCCGGCTCGTCGGCGTGGTCGTTGCTGCAATCGTCGCCCCAGCTTTCGTCGCCGCAGTCGGCGAACTCGCTGTCGACCCGCGGCCCGTTGTGGTAGAAGCCGTCGCCGGTCCACGCGCGTCCGCTGTGGCCGAAAGGCCAGCCGTCGTCGCGGATCTCGTCGTACCAGGCGTCGCACATGTTGTCCCAACTGCTGCGGGTGCTGCCGCTGCAGTCTGAGTCCCAAACAGAAATGACCATGACCATGGCGTGCTTCTCCCCGGAACTGGGTTCGCTCTGGGCGAGTGCCGGCATCGCGGCCAGCGCCGACAGTGCGGCCGATAAAAAAACTCGTGCGGACATGACTCTTCGCGCTCCTTTGGTCCTTGCTCCCGGCCCGCGAGGCGGACGACGCGTCCACCCGCCGCGGCCGTGCGTGTGCCCTGTCTTGGCGGGCGGCGGCGAGGTCTTACACGAATCGAAAAAAAAGTCTGATCCCGGCGTGCCGGATGCGCAGCACGAGGCGGGCATGCGGGAGGGGTAGCGCGCGGCGGGCATGCCGGAGGGGCCGCGCGAGGCGAGCGTGCGGTGGCGGAGCGGTCCGGCGCGTGACGATGACGAACACGCGGCCTGCTACCGCACGGGGTGGGCGGTGCCGTCGATGATCTGGCTGGTGAGGTTGCCGGCCGCGTCGTGAGCGACGGTGTAGCCGCCCACCGTGAGGTACTCGTTCGCCTCGTTGGCGGTGTAGAGCGTGGTGACCGAGTTGCGCTCGTCCTGGTAGGTCACGCGGTTCCCCAAGTCGTCGTACTCGAATACCTCCGACTGCGTCGTCCCCAGATCATAGTCCACCTGGGTCAGCCGATGCAAGCCGTCGTAGTCGATCGTCGGGATCTCCTGCATCTTGGAGAAGCCGTCCGCGTTGGCGCCCCCGCCGCGACGCGGGTCGATCTCCAGTCGGTTCCCGACTTTGTCGAAGCTGTAGTCGTACCGCGCCAGCGTGTCGAGCTCGGCTCCGTCGTACCAGTTGCGGTTCTTGACCTGCTCGATGCGACGGTGCTCGTCGTAACTGGGGATGTAGTCGAGGAACATATCGGACGTCGCAATCCCGACGGCTTCGGTCTTGTACGTTGTCGTGATCTGCCGCTTGTTCAGCAGCCGCCCGGTGTAGCTGTAGCTGATCAGGTCGAGGAAGCCGCCCGGCGTGCCGGCAGTCAGTCGGAACCGCCCCTTGACCGTCGTGTTCTGCGACAGTTCGTCGTAGGCGTACGCCAGCGACAGCGACGACGCCCCCGAAGCGTCAAAGAACAGCGACAGACGGTTGCCCGCCTGGTCGTAGTCGTACGTCTCGGCGCGTTCGCCCGTTTCCGACCCTGTTCAATCCAGACAATCGAGTTCGCGCATTCGGAAGTTTATTAGCAGATAGTCATATTCACCTAATGCATCGTACGGTCCGTTCGACCCCTGCCACCTGGCAACCAACCTAGGCCTGCCCTGCTGCCACGACACGGGCCAACCCAAGTCTATCATTTCGGTCTCCGGCCAGTTCGTCCAGCCTTTAAAGCAGATGCGTTTGTCGGAAGGTTGCCCCGCTGGCAAGTCAAAAACGAGTCTCAATACGATAAACACCTTCGACTCATCCTCATAGTCTCCGGTAAAATGTTCGAATGACTCTCGGCGACACTCTGGAATGAAACGGCGAATCGCAAGTCGAACATCGTCGGGATCGCTCTTTTGAACATGGCGCGCGACCTTCAAGGCGCGGTCCCATTCCGGGACGGTGTAGTCGCGAGATGCGCGCCACGGCTCAACGGACCGTAGCATGCTTACCAAAGCGTCGGCTCCAGAGGTGGTGGAATCCTCGGCCTTATTACAGCTACCCATGAGTGCTACGAGAACAACTATCGCTACCCGTTTCCCTATACCCCGGACCAGTGCAAGCCCACGCCCGTAGCGGAGCGGAGCAGCGGGCGGGTATCGGCGCAACGTCGGCTCGCCGTTCTTATGGTGATGCATTAACATAGTTGTAATCCCATTGGCAATCGCAACAGCGCCACCACGAGTCCGCCTGTCGCGTAGCAAGAGCCTCCGAACCAGCCCGTGGCCACCATGTCGGCTCGATAGTCGTAGATGGCAGTTTCGCGCTCGATGGATGACCGCCAGGCCTCCAATTGTGATTCGGCGGAACATTATCATGTCCTCGGGGTGGTTCGTTGAGATCACCAAGGTCCTTCGTCACTGCTTCACAAAAAAACTTGACCCGACCCCACTGAACATTGAAGCCGTGACTATCAGGAATTGTAGCAAGAATGGAGAAATCAGTCCAACCTTGGTTCTGCGTATCCCAAGACGTTGTGTCGCCTTTCTTGATCCACCAGGCCTCCCAATATTTAGCCTTTGTTGGTGGAGGGCTTCCTTCAACAGGGGTCCCGGGCCTCGGTGCATGGTTGCTTTCTTCATTACATGGCAAGATCTCCTCTGCTGTTTCGACCTCCTGAACGAGGTAGCCGTCACATGGCGCCGGCTTTTCCAACTCGATTATCCACCTAGCATGTCTTCCGCCACATGGCGCCTTCTTCAGACCTATCCGTCTGTATCGTATTCGCCCAGTTGGATCAGTAGAGGCGTATATGTTGGATGATACATACTCGTATAAGTCGAGCCCATCGCTGTATTGTAGTTCGCCCTCGCCCAACAAGTATGCGCCGGGGCCTCGACTCGACATCACGATTCGATCTCCGACGCCCCACGGATCCCTCTGCATCCACCGTC
>CAZYLK010000264.1:0-6036 GCA_964648365.1 uncultured Phycisphaeraceae bacterium | reverse complement strand
AGGTTCACGGCCGCGTTGTCGTCGCCGTCGCCGCGAGCGTTGCCGATGCCGGAGAGGAACTGAACGTTGGACGCGGATGCGCCGGGCGTGTTCGCGCCCAGGGTGACGTCGCCGAACTCGTTCATCGACGGCCAGGCCTGCATGCCGGTGAAGCGCCCGCCCAGCGGAGTGGGGTCGTTCTCGCGTGCGATGACGTGCCGTGTGCCATCGGGGCCGAACACCAGCATCCGGTCCACCTCGGACAGATCCTGCATCTGCAAGACGCACCAGGCGGTGAAGTTGCCGCAGTCGTCCAGGGCGCTCATCGGGTTGCGCCCCAGTGCCTGCCCCCACACCCGCCCGCCGTCGAACTCATCGAAGAAGGCCAGCCGTTTCTCGTACGCGCCGGGACGCCCGACGATCCACGCGGAATTGAACTGCCCCTGACTGATCTGAATGTCGCAGTAGAACGTGATGTCGCCGCTATTGTTCAGGATCGGCGCGAACAGGTTCAGGTAGCGCCCGCCCAGCGGCGTCGTCTCGGTGCTGTGGACGTACCATTCGTGCTGCCCGTCGCGGGTGACGAACAGGCCGCGGTCCGCCTCCGCGCCCTGCATGACGGAAAAGAAGCTGACGTGGCCGTGGTCGTTGATGTCCGGGGCGACGCCGGTCGGAACCCAGGTGCCGTCCTGAAACTGTACCCGTTCGCCCGCCAGGATCGTAAACGTCCCCCCCCCGGGGACCGGATCGCCCACGCCGACGTGCTTGGTGACCTCGCCGTCCTCCCAGCGGAAAATCTGCCCGTCCAGCGACTGGCCGTTGAAGGCGAGGAAGACGATCTGGCGATGGTTGTTGATCGAGCCCGGGCCGACCATGCCGATCGTGCCGCCCATTGGCGACGGGTCACCCACGGCCGCGATCTTGATGATGTCGCCCTCGGCCGCGCGATAGAGGAACAGGCCGCGCGAGGTCGAGCCGCCGAATACGTCGGACAAAAACAGCACGTCGCCGCCGTCGTTGATGGCGGGCACGAAAAACGTGCCGAAGAACATCCCCGCGAAGGTTCCGCCCGCGGGCGTCGGATCGCCGCAGGAGCCGGGACTGCCGCTGCCGCCCAGGCCGCCGCAGCCGCGGGCGATAACGTGCAGGCCGTCGTTGTCGGCGACAAAGATGCCCTGATTGCGCGTGTTGCCGCTGACCTGGGCGAAGAAGGCCATCTGGCCGGAGGCGTTGACCGTCGCCGGGTTGCTCCACGCGCCCGGGCTGAGCGTGCCGCCGCCGGGCACGGCCTGGCCGTTTCGCGCCATCGGCGTGTGCGCAAAGCGGATGCTGATCGCCTGTGCGTCGGGGCCGACCGGCGGCGCGGGGGCGGCGTAGGTGATCACGTCGGAAAGCTGCGGGCCGACGACGTATTCCGAATCGCTGACGCGCGTCCGCGGCTGGGCCGACGCGGCCGCGGCGACGGCCAGCACCAGTGCCGCACACGCCGCGGCGGACCTGCGTCGACGGAAAAACGGCGCTGCAACCATTGAAGGGCGGTTCATCACGGGGCCTGTTCCTTCTTTCGGAAGTTAAGGTTCATGGCGAACGGACGTCCGCCCGGCCGTGGAAGACAAAGCAGCCGGACACCGGACGCACGGCCATGCGCGGCCGAGTCCTGCCGGCCGCCTGGGCATGACATGCACCCCCATGTCACAGCGGATATGGTACCGAGTCGGGCCGGTCGGATTCAATCGCGTTTGCAGCAGCCGGCGGTCGGATGTTGTCGCGCCCGGCGTCAGTCGGCGGACGGATGCTGTCGCGCACGTGCGTCAGTCGGCGGTCTGATGTTGTCGCGCTCGTGTGTCAGTCGGCGTAGGTCACCGTATCGCCGACGGCGAACGTCCCGCCGGTGACGACGCGACCGAGAACGCCCGCCCGCACGTCCGGCGTCAGCGCCGCCCGCAGGCCCGCGTGAAGCTCGTCCATCAGCCCGCAGGGATGCGTTTCGCCTTTGATCTCGACCGTCACGTCGCCGAAGCGGATGGTCCGGCCGATCAGGTCGGCGATGGAATCGGCATCGATCAGCACATTCGCCCGCCGCGTATGCCAGGGCAGGTCCGCCTGGAGCGCGGCGCACGTCTGCCGCCACGCCCCGGCCGCCAGGAAGGTGATGCCGCGATCGGGCGAGACGTGGAGGTCCGCGTCGATGCCACCGCCCTGCTCGGCGCGGGCGGACGCGATCTCCTTCATCGGACCGCGCCGGGCGGTGCGGATGGCGATGGACTGGATGGGGCCGATGGAATCGCTCATATCGTTCTACGCTCCTCCCGGGACTTCGTGGCGGCACGACGACAACCGATCATACGACTGCCGCGCTCGACCGGCCAGTCGATGCCGCCAGTCGCGCCGGGCGGGACGGCAATGGGAAGAGGAGCGTCGTGCGCTTCCTGGAACCCCCGGTCCGCCGGTGGCGATTGTCGGGACGGCTGGACGCATGCCGCCCGAGTTGAACCGCGCGACCGTTCTGGGTAATATCATGCACGGCACTGTCGGCGGTCACTTCCGCTCTCTCGCGTGCCCTCGCGGCCGCACATCCACCGCCGGCGCGCTCGCGTCACGTCGCCGCCGCGGTTGAAAGTCGAGGAATCGGTGTTTCAGGGGGATAGAAGGGGTTGATGATGTCGTCAAGAAACGTGATCGCAGTCGCTGTTGCAGGAATCGTGCTGTCCGCGCCGCCGGTCAGCGTAAACGCCGCCGCGCAGGTCAACCTGCCGCCGGGGTTCGAACTGGTCGAGATTGGAGTCAATGATAAATATACTGATATTCCCGCATTAAATGAGTGCGGGCAGATCGTGTACACGAAAGACTTCCACGCCGATTCGCGACTGTTCCTGTACGACAACGGCCGGATCATGCAATTGACGGACTACGACGGTGGCTGGCTGGTCAGCTTGCCCGACATCAACAACGCTGGCACCATTGTGTGGCATCGAAAGCCGGCCGGCTACTACTCCGAGGTCATGATGTTGAAGAACGGTGAGATGACGACGATCGACGTCGGTGGCTCGCCGTCCATCAACAACCACGGCCACGTAGCCTACGAGAAGTTTCGGGAGCGGTCGTGTGGTGCCAGTCGCAACGACATCATGCTATTCGATGGTCGGAGGTCGCGGCGAGTCTATCGTAGTGATTGGTCGGATCAGGATCCGGAAATCAATGATTCCGGTTGGGTAACGTGGTTTCACGCGGACTTCTGCGCGGAACCCTACTGGATGAGCCTTGTGCCACTCTATGACGGGAACAGCGTCTCGTTTCTGACGCCGGAGCCTTTTCAATATCGCGCCCCCACACTCAACGATCGCGGTCTCGTGGCATGGGATCAGCCCAACGCAAACCCTTTACGATCGGAGATCTACGTCTGGCAAGACGAACGAACTTGGCGGCTTCCAGTGGATATCTCGGTGAGCCTGCCCAGGCTGAACAACCACGGCGACATACTCTACAACCGCTGGAACATCGACAGTAGATCCTTCGACGCGTGGTTGTATCGGCAATCACAACCCGATCCCTCATTCTATCGGCTGACTGATGACCGCAACGAGGACACGCCAGGCGATATGAACGATCACGGCGAGGCAGTGTGGCGTGCCATGGAGTATCCGCCGCAGGGGCTCTGGGGCGGCGGCGTACGCTACATGCGCAGGATCAGGACTGGTGATTCCGAGTTCGACGGAGATGTCGACCTGGGCGACCTTGGCGCATCGGTGGAGTGCCTTACCGGTCCGAATCGCATCAGCGGCGGCGCGGAAGATTGCCTCTGCGAGTGCCGCTTCGTCGACATCGACCACGACGACGACGTCGACCTGGCCGACTTTGCTCGGCTCCAGAACGCGTACACGGGAGAGAAGTGATGGACTCATGCAGTAACCGACCCGAGCGTGCCGCACGCGCCCTGACATGGTCGTCCCTCTCCGTCCTGCTCCTTGCGGCCACCGGATGGGCCCAGGTCAACCTGCCGCCCGGGTTCGAACTGGTCGAAATCGGGGTCAACGATAAGTACACGGGCATACCCGCCATCAACGAGTGCGGGCAGATCGTGTACACGAAGGACTTTCACGCGGATTCACGGCTGTTCCTGTACGACAACGGCCGGATCACGCAGTTGACGGATTACGACCGTGGCTGGCTCGTTCACTCGCCCGACATCAACAACGCCGGAACCATCGTGTGGCATCGCAAGCCCGAAGGCTATATGGGTGAGGTGATGATGATGAAAGGCGGACGAATAAGCGTGCTTGACGCTGGCACGTCGCCCTCAATCAACAATCACGGCCATATTGCGTACGAGCAGTTTCGTGGGCGGGCATGCAATGCCAGTCAGCACGATATCATGCTCTACGATGGTCGGCGGTCGCGGCAAATCTACCGCAGCGACTGGTCGGATCAGAATCCGGAGATTAACGACAACGGCTGGGTCACATGGACCCACTACGACTTCTGTGCGGAACCGTACTGGCTGAGCCTCGTCCTCCTCTACGATGGCCATTCCGTCTCCAGCGTGACTGCTAAGCTGCATCAGCACCAGCTTCAGTCGATCAACGACATCGGCATGATCGCATGGAAACGGCCAAATGAGAACCCGCTAAGGTCGGAGATTTACATTTGGGGCGATGGAAACCTCTGGCGGTTGCCTGTGGAAACCTCGGTGTCCGGACCTAGGATCAACAATCGAGGAGACATCCTCTTCAAACCCTGGCATGTCGACAATCGCTGGTGGGACACCGCGATCTGCCGGGACATCGAGGGGGTACCGACGTTCTATCGTCTGACCGAGGACCGAAACGAGGACGTGACGGGCGACATCAATGATTCAGGCGAGGCTGTCTGGAGCGCACGGGAGTACCCACCACAGGGCCTCTGGGGCGGCGGCGTGCGCTTCCTTCGAAGAATCCGTACCGGCGACGCCGAGTTCGACAGCGACATCGACCTCACCGATCTGGGAGCACTTGCCGACTGCATGACCGGCCCCGGCAGAGTCAGCCGCGGCCCCGAAGACTGCCTCTGCGACTGCCGAATTCTTGACATCGACCACGACGACGACGTCGACCTGGCCGACTTTGCTCGGTTTCAGAACGCTTTCACGGGAAAGAAGTGACCAGCGCGCCGCGACGGTCGCCTGTCCGGAGGTCAGTCGATGGGCGTGCCATCGTCCCCGTGCATCCTCACGACTCATCATGTCGCAGGACCACGCACGTCATGGTGCCCTGGGCGACGAGGGTTTCGCGGCCGTCCTGAAGCGCGTGGATCTGCGTTTCCGTGACGCTGAGCGTGCGGCCGTGTTTGACGACGCGGCCGCGGGCGATGAGGCGCTCGCCGACGGCGGGACGCAGCAGGTGGATGTGAATGCTGGAGCTGACCAGATCCTCGCCCTGCGACATCAGCGACCAGGAGGCGAACCCCCCCGCGACGTCGAGCAGCAGCGTCAGACAGGCGGCGTGGGCGGCGCCGTGCTGCTGCGAGACGCCGTCGTGGGGCACCAGCGACACCTGAGCCCGGCCGTCGCCGCAGGAATCGAGCGAGACGCCCACCATGCGGGCGAAGCCCTGCCGCTCGAACATCTCGCGAATGCGGGGTGGAAACGTCTCGGGATGGTCCATGCACGTCACTCCGGCCGCAGTCAGGGAGTCTCGCCCTTCGGGCTTGTCAGGGATTCCGTCGCACGCCTGCCGCCGGGGCTGATGCGGGTCAATTCCGCGACAGGCCGCAATGCCGACGATGGCGATCGTACCATGCGGTGGCGGCAAGATGTACGCGCGGGTCTCGCGATGCGACGGTGGCACGTCTGCCGCTGGCAGACCGTGGTCGGCGACGGATGTCGCCGCTCTGCTATGCACGAGCAGCACTGCTCACAGAGCAGTGGCACCCTGGCGGCACCAGTGGCACCCTGGCGGCACCAGTGGCACCCTGGCGGCACCAGTGGCACCGTAGCGGCACAAGTGGCACCCTGGCGGCACCGGTGGCACCCAACGCCGTTCAATTAATCATGGGGGTAGCGAGCGTAAGTTGTTGGCAACA
>CAZYLK010000263.1:0-6094 GCA_964648365.1 uncultured Phycisphaeraceae bacterium | reverse complement strand
GCTCTTCCTGTGGGCGCCGCTTATCATCGTCGTCGTTCTCCTGATTCCCGTTCCCATCAGTCAGGACTATCGAGAAGCACGACGCGTCCGCCGTTACGTCGTCGAGCACGTCGCGTCGCCCGCCCGCGACATCGCCGCGGGAGTATTCCGGAAGCGTCGCTGGTTCAGTGAGACGGAGGGGCTGAAAGCGTTTGCCTCCCGCATGGCGACGCTCGGCTACCGCGGTACGGTGTTTCGCTACGGCCGTCAGAACGAGTTAGGCAGCGTCGCCGGCGCGGCCGTGACGTTCGAGCCGCGGCTCATCGACGAAACCGACGAAGGGTTCGGCGATCTGCTCATGACGCTGGATCCGTCCGAATGGAGCCGTCGAGCCGCGCCCACGCCGTCGCTGTGGCGGATGATGCGCCGCAACATCCGCCTGAAAGAGGGTCGCACGAGTTTCTGGGTGACGCTGCTGCTGCTGGCGCTGGCGGTGGCGAACTCCTACCGCCGCGGCGGCGTCACCTGTTCGATGGCCTTCTGGCTGACGGTGCTGGCGTTCATGCTCTTTCGGGCGCCCAGTTCGGGTGAGCGCTGGTTCGGCCTGCCCGGCGCGGCCGCGATCCGTCACAGCCTGTACGGCGCGATGAGCTACCTCACGTCGCGAACGGCCGTGCTGCTGATTCGGCAGGAGACGCGGCATCGTTGGCGCGCGGTCGTCAGCGACGGCACGACCGCGCACGAACGCCCGATGACGCGGGTCGAAATCGAAGCGCTGCTGGCCTGCTGGATCAGCGACGTCGAGCCACCGCCGTATGAGCGCGTCGCGCAGGCGCTCGGCGTTGAGGCGACCGAGTAAGCCGGCGCCTCGCGTCTGCAATCCGAACCGCGCCCGTCAGGAAGCGGCTACTTGCACGCCGTGCAAGTCGGTTCATTTGCAGG
This sequence comes from uncultured Phycisphaeraceae bacterium, assembly GCA_964648365.1. Taxonomy (GTDB): domain Bacteria; phylum Planctomycetota; class Phycisphaerae; order UBA1845; family UBA1845; genus SURF-32. Next base: position 5,173 of record CAZYLK010000263.1, on the reverse strand, counting down.
CCACGATCGGGAAGGTCCCTTCGCCCTGGGGCTGCCACCCTGGCGAGCCCGGGGGCAGGCAACAGGGGCGTACGATCCGGCTGGAACCTGCTGGAAGCCGACACGTCACCGCAGAACAGGTTGCAAACTGGTGCCACACCGGACGACACCGGTTGGAAACCGATGCCACATTGGAGCGGCTCGCGCTTCCGCGACTCAATCGCAGACGGTCTCGGCGCTGTCGCCGCATTCGACGAGCGATACGGTGTGATCGCCGCCGGACGCACCCTTGAACTTTGCTTTGGCCTTGCCGTTACGAATAACCTTCACGATGTCCGTGTCCGGGTCGCCGTCGAGTCGGAACGTGACCGAGGCGTCGTCAAGACCCTTCGAGACCTTCGCCTTGATCTTGCCGCCCTTGCCATCCTTGAACTTGCAGCTTGCCTTCAGCTTCTCGTCGCCGGTGCAGGGGCCTGGCTCGAACTCGACCAGCAGGCGCGGCCGGTTCTCCTCGATGAGGTTGTCCTTGGTGTCAAATCGCTTGGCGCTGCCGAGGAAGTCCTCGTCGCCGAACAGCAGCCAGCCGAAGTCGGTGCCGGGATTGTCGACCCAGCCCTGAACGTCGGCGACCAGTTCCGGCGTGGATTCCCATGTGTAGAAACCCAGCCCGGCGACGGATTCGACCGCGCTGACAAGATCGATGAAGTCACCACCGAGACCGTCCCACACGCCGGTGTCGAAGTGCGTGTGCTTCCACGTCGCGTCGTTTCGCTCCGCCGGGGCGCCGCCGCCTTCCTGCCCGGGGGCGTCCGACTTGCCCTCGCCCCAGGCGTTGAGAACGCGGTGCAGGAAGATGTCCGCGGGGCCGGTGATCGAACGCGACATGTTGAGCGTCAACTCGACGCGGGTGATCGTCGAGCCGGGCGGGATGGCCTCGGCCACGTCGAACGCGATGACGGCCCGACGGATCAGTCCGCCGCCCAGGGCCTCGGTCCGCCCGGCGAACATCCACTCGCCGGCGCCGTTGCTCAACAGGCCGTCGCGGCTTTCATAAAGCGTGTTGTCCTGCGCCGAGCCAAGAATGACCTGATCCGCCATCGCGGCTGACGCCGCGGCCGCGCAAACGGCGGCCGCCAATGCTGCAATCTTCATCGACTTCCCTCTCCCATCAGGCGGGAGCCCTCCGCCGGGCACGACCGGACCGGCGTGGACCCCTCTCGTTGAGATCACAATGTCTGAACCGCTCCCCTCGTCTTGCCCCTGCAAGAATCACCCCACGCACGGATCTCACCCGCCGCGGCGCACCCGCAGGCAGGAAACCCCCTGTGCGCATCGCGCCGTGCCGGATGGTAGCAATCCGCCCCCGGCGTCGTCCACCGGCCTGGAATGCGTCCATCACAGTCATGTTTTATCGGGCATCGCAGCTCGTTGGGTGACGCCGGTCCGCGCCGCGGGTCGAACCGAACCGCCCTCATTACGGCTCCGAGACACGGGCGAGCAGGCGACCGGGATGTCGCGCAGGCTCGGCTCGGCGCGCGGCTGGGGCTACCGTTGCAGCAGCGGATGCCGGGTCGGGTTCCCGCACTCCAGACATACGCCGGTGGTGTTGCCGATCAGATCGTAGGCGCAACATCTGAATTGGTGAGGCGGCATCCTCGGGGAAGGCAGCGAAACCCACGGCGACGCCACGGCCTCGAAGACGAGACCGTGCCACCCCGAACGACGAACGCCTCAGCAACAGATCAATAGCCACGTTCGACGTTCGCCATTCAGCACTCGACAATACTGCATTCTGCGTCCGTCCTCTCTTCATTCGACATTCGACATTTCCGCGTCCGCCATTCGTAATTCGCTATTCGCCATTCGCTATTCCTTCCGCCCTCGCAGTCGTCTCAGATAGCAGATAACTGTCCACCTCGTTGGAGACAATCACCCCGTAGTTAATCGCTCCCAGCCAGCCGGACATGATGATGCCGACCGAGCCGGCGTGGAAGAGGCCGGGGACTTGTTTGGGCAGGTCCATGCTGACTTGCAGGCCCTCGAACTTTGTGCCGAAGGTCGCGCCGGCGGCCTGCTGGGTGTAGTGCTCGAAGGTCGCGGGGGTGGCGGCTTCGACGTGGTCGATGATGTCGCGGCAGTTGGGGATGTACTTTTCCAGGCCCGTCAGCGTGGATTCGATCATCTCCTGCTTGTCGTGTTCGTATTGCTCGCGCGACAGGCCGGCCCAGTCGTGATAATTGGCGTTCGTGGATGAGACGACGGCGTAGCGGTTCAGTTCCGGCCGCATGTCCGGGTAATAGATCGAAAACGTGCGGCTGGTGATGTTCTTGCTGCACAGGGCGTCGGAATCGAAGACGGGATGGACGGACGTGAAGATCAGATCGCCGACGTACGGGATGGTCTCGCCGGGGCGGATCCCCATGTAGACCTGGCAACTGCTGTTATTGAGCCGGACGGCCCGGGCCTGATCAAGAAACTGGGGATCGAGCTTGTCGGGACCGACCATCTTTTCGATGGTGGTCTTGAGATTGGCGTTGGAGAGCACCGCACCGCACCGGATGCGCCGCCCGTTGGCTACCACGCCGACCGCCCGGCCGCCGTCGATGAGAATTTCGTCCACTTCCACCTGCCGCCGCAGATCGACACCGTTGCGTTTCAGTTCCTCCTTCATCTCGTTGATGAGCTTGTCGGTGCCGCCGCTGAAAATGTAGACGCCCTTGCTCATGAAGTTGGAAAAAACGATGCCGTAGGTGATGGCCGGGTCGTCGAGCGTCGAGCCGTTGGCGTAGGCGATCGGCTCCATCAGCAGTCGCCAGACGTCCTGGCGGTCGGGGAAGAACTGCTGAAACAGCTCGCGCGTCGTCATCGACTGGTCGTCGTAGAAATCCATCTTACGGACGGTGTCGAAGAAGCGCTGCACCGTTTCCGCGGCGACGCCGAAGCGTTCGATCAGAATCCGGGTGAAGTCCTCGCGGTCGAACGTCGTGTCGAGTTGAAACTGCGGATTGTCGAAGCGGATGCCCTTGAGCTGGCGGATGGAGTCGGCGATCTCGCGCGTCCAGTAGCGCTTGCAGCTTTTGATCATGCCAATCGGAAAACCGTGCAGCGAGATGTCAAAGATGTACCCGCCCGGCCGTCGGAACCAGGTGGCCATACCCCCGAAATTGTAATGCTGCTCGACCAGCAGCACGCTGCGGTTGCACTTAGCCAGGCAGTTGGCCGCTGTCAGCCCGGCGAGGCCGCTGCCGATGACGATGACGTCGTAGTAGTCGCTGCAACCGTCGAGGCGGTTGGGGCGGCGCTGGAGTTTGGTGTTGTCGGCAATCATGGAAGAACAGCGAATGGCGAACAGCGGAGAATAGCGAATGGCGAATAGCGAATAACGAATGAAGAGCGGAGAATGTCGAATGTCGAATGGCGAATGGCGAATGCAGAGGGAGGACGGTATCCCCTTGCGTCGAAGCTGCTACCTCGGAGTCGAGTTGATGTCGCCGTCTTTTTCTTCATTCGTTATTCGCTATTCGACATCCGCTATTCCAAACCATACAGGTTTGCGACCGTGATCCCACTCAAACACGCCCCGATGATACCCAGAAACCCCTGATCTGTCCCGCAGATGAACAGGTTTACGATCGGCGTGCGGCCGTCGCGGCGCTTTCTCGGGGCGCCGTAGACCGCGCCGCCGAGGTGGCCGGTGAAGTGGCGGATTGTTCGCGGCGTGAACGTGTCCGTGTAGACGACGTGCGGGCGGAAGTCGGGGATGTACCGCAGCACGCGCTCGACGACGCGCTCGTGCCAGATCTGCTTCTGCCGGCGATACTCCTCCTCGCCGAAGCGCTCCCATGCGTCGGCCCGGGCCAGCGACGTGAAGCGGATGACGCCCTCGGGCATGTCGTCGTGGCCGGCGAAGTTGCTCGGGCAGCAGATCACCCCGCTGCGGACGTCGACGGGCTCGTCGGGGCAGGCGTAGTCGAGGGTCTCGGCGTCGTTGAAAAACGTGATGGTCGATTCGTGGCCCAGCGACTGCGGCAGGCGGTTGAGGACGCAGATGGATTCGACGAAGGACAGAGCGCCGGGGGTGTCGGGAGGGGAAGCTGAGGCAGACACCGGGTGCAAGCCGGTGCCACATGAAGAGTCCACCGGTTGAAAACCGGTGCCACATGAAGAATCCACAAGTGCCATCGTCTCGTGATACCCCGCGCACGAGAACACGATCCGCGCCGTCAGCGTCTCGGCGGTCTCCAGTTCGACCGCTCGGACCTGCCCTTCGGCCGTCTCGATTCGCGAGACGCCGCACTTCATCCGAAACTCGCCTCCCAGGCTGCGGTACTTCCGCACCAGCGACGAGATGATGCTCCGCACGCCGCCGCGGGGGCGGGCGAAGCCTTCGAGGAACAGGCTCTTGAACATGGTGACGAACTGGGTGAAGTCCATGTCCCGCTCCTCGGCGCTGCCGTAGTACATCACCGGGCACAGCAGCATGTCGATCAGCGTCGCGTCGCTCAGGTACTCAGCCAGCGACGCCCTCGCCGACCGCCAGGTCGTATCGAGCGCCACGTCGTCGTAGTCGCGGATGAGTTCGACGAGCCTGACAAACCTGTCCGCCTGATTCGGGAACACCTCTGCCACCTGCGACGTGAGCAGCGAGATGTCATTGCTGAACCGCAGCCGATGGTTCGGGAAGCGCACGTCGGACCAGGTCTGCTCGTGCAGATCCCACTCGTCGCGCGAGATGCGGAGCTGCCGTAAGAGTTTGGGCAGCGGGGCGTTACGCACGCCGGGGGGGACGTAGTTGGTCAGGGCGTGCAGCCCGACGTCGAACTGCCGGCCGTCGAGGCGGTAAAACGAATTCAGCCCGCCGAACTGCTCGTGCCGCTCGACGATGCAGACCCGCTTATCGAAGTAAGCCAGTCGAATCCCGGCCGCCAGCCCCGACATCCCGGCGCCGATGATGATCGCGTCGTAGTCCACGGCTTACACGGGGTGCCACTTGGTGCCACTGCTCTGTGAGCAGTGCGATACAGATCGGGTTTGCCTGTGAGGGAGACACCTCGGACGTCGGGGCACTGCTCACAGAGCAGTGGCACAACGAGAGGATTCGGACGCTCGGGGAGGCGGCTCACAGAGCCGTGGCATGCCTGAAAGGCCGCTGCCGCCCCCGGACAACGCTCGCAGAGCAGTGGCACCCGTGGAG
>CAZYLK010000262.1:0-6205 GCA_964648365.1 uncultured Phycisphaeraceae bacterium | reverse complement strand
CCCGCGCCGGCGAGATCAAGGGCTTCACCGGCATCGACGACCCCTACGAAGCCCCGGAGAACCCGGAAGTCGTCATCGACACCAGCAAGCACTCCCCGCAGGAAGCGGCCATCATCCTGGTCGATCTGCTGGTCAAGCAGGGGAAGATCGCGGCGCTGGGGGCGTAGGCGGCGCGACGAGTCGATCGAGCCGCACAGGTTGGAATTTCAGAGCCCCCGCATTCATGCGGGGGTTTCTTTATGTATCTATCCCACGATGCGGCGCGGGCGATTCCCATGGCCTGCCTGCCCACCGCCGTACCATCCACCGCCGCAACGTATTGTTCGCGCGTACCCGCCCCGCTATAATCCACGCATGACGTTGGAACTGCTCCAAGGTTATCTGACGAAGCGTCCCTTCCAGCCATTTCGCGTGGTCACGTCCAGCGGCCAGGTCTACGACGTGGCGCATCCCGAAAACGCGATGATCGTCAAGGGAGGGATGGTCGTCGCGTACGGCGCGAGCAACGGCGACCTCCCCGACCGCGTCGCCACGCTGTCCCTGCTGCACATCGCCGCCGTCGAGGACGTTGCGGAGCCTGGAACTCGCCGCTCATAGCTGTTGTTTCCGCTAACCCGAGTCGGGGAAGGGCCCGGGGCGTCCCCGCTCATCCTTCCATCTCAAGAGCCCCCACATTCATGCGGGTTTTTTTCACGGGCGTCCTGCAACGGCGCGCCTGGGGACAGCGAGTCAGGCCATGCAGCACTTCCGGCCTCGTTCTCTGTCGCGGGGTCCGCTGCATTACGGTACCGGCTCGGATTGCACCGTCCCGACTCAAGCGCTGTTCTGTTCTTTCTTCCCTGACTCCCCTATTCCCCCACTCCCTTCTTCAAACCTACTCTCCCAGCATCGTCGGCACATTGTCGCCATTCAACGGCGGATCGCTCAGATCCAGCACGATCACCAGCGTGTAATCAGCACTTTCGCACTGCAACGGAATGCGCACCGTTGCCTCTGTGACGCCGTCGTCGGGTGCCAGGGCGAGCACGCGGGTGGAATCCAGGTAGACGGTGGAAACAAGCGTCGCGTTCTCCAGCGTAGGTTCACCCACGAACGTCAACTCGCTCGCCCGCAACCACACCTCCAGAGCGACCGCCAACGTGCCGTCCTCCTGCTCCGACCAGACGGCCCAACGACGCGTCCACATATCGAACAGGTCGTTCGGCTCCTGCACGTCGCAGTTGACCGGCGGTGGTATCGGATCGCATGCAATCTGCAGGCAACCGGTCAGCGAGAGCGCCGTGCCCGCCACCGCTCCTTTCGCCAGCAGATCCTTCATGTGCTGCAAGGTCCGCCCACGCACCGAACCAGCCCGCGGGGGCAAGCCGGTTGCGTTTGAACGTGAATCGCTGCCTTGATTGTCTGTCATCTGAATATCTCTCCTCTGATGTCGACTGTGCGAACCTTCGCCGTTCGACATCAGCATTCGACGTTCATCGCTCGACACTCGGTATTCAGCGGCAGCCGGTCGCCCGTCTCGAGCCTGTCTCCGGGCGGGCCGCCGACCGCGTCGCGCACGCAACGCTCAAGCTCCTCCGCCCCGGCCCCGACGCTGCCTTCCGTGCGCCGCAGCGCGGCCGAAAGTTCCACTGTAAAGGCCCGCACATCCGCAAAGGTCCTGCGCCGTGAGAAGTCGATGATGCGCCGCATCCCCGCCACCGAATCGAGCGCCAGCCGCCGGCTCAGGCCGCGGGCCTGGTCCAGCCATTCCGGGCGGTAGACCTCTGGATGGAAGTGCCGGCAGAGCTCGACGTCGAGTCGCGTGCTCTGCAAGCGGTTCGCCAGGGCGTCGGGGGCGAAGTTGCGGGCGAAGAAACACTGCGTCGCCAGCGCAAACACGCGCTGCATCCGCGGCGAGGCCAGGCGATAATCCCAACCCAGGTAGTCGCCGGTGCAGCGCCCTTCCGACTGCATCCGGGCCAACAGCGGTGTGCCCGCGTAGAGTTCAACGCGCCCGAAGTTCCACGGCGTATCGGCCTGCGCCTCCATGAACGCCAGGTTCGTCTCCAGGCTCTCGATGGTCGTGTCGGGATCGAAAACCAGCATGTTGAAGCAGACATAGATCCCGAGTTCCTGAAGGATGCGCATGGCCTCGTGATTGCGGCCGCGGCTGACGCGGCGCCGCAGGGTCTTAAGCCCCTGGTCACTGTCCGACTCGATCCCCAGGAACACGCGCACGCAGCCGAGCCGGTCGCGCACGGCGCGGAAAACATCCAGCGTCACGTCGCTCGGCCGGGCCTTGATGATCGTGGCGAACTTCCCCACGCCGCGCGCGTCCAACGCATCCGCCAGCCCTTCGATGCGATCCAGACAGCGCCGATGGCCCGGTATGAAAAAGTTGTCGTCGTGGAAGGTGAACAGGTCGACGCCGCGCCGATCATGCAGCCATGCCATCTCGTCCGCGACGTCCTCGACGCTGCGCGTGCGAAACCGAACGCCCGACTCGGACAGTCCGTGCCACGCGGCGATACAGCAGAACGAGCAGTTGGCGTAGCAGCCCCGGCTGCCCACCAGGGGCGCCATGTTGTGGCCCAGGAACGTCGAGCAGGGTCCGCGCCTGTCCGGCCAGGGCAGGTCGGCCAGATCAGGCGTTGGCGGCAGCGGCGTGCGTACGACCCCACCCTGTTGGTCGCGCCGCGCCAGACCTGGAATGTCCTGCCAGGAGTGTCCGTTCGTGAGCGCGCGGGCCAAGGCCACGACCGTTATTTCCGTCTCCTGCCGGCAGATCGAGTCGATCTCCGGAAAGTCGGTAAGGATTTCGTCGCACGCGAACGTGCCGAAGTGCCCCCCGGCGGTGATGTGCCCTCGATAGCCGCGGCGCCGCAACGCCACCGCCAGCGCCAGAACATCCTTCGCCCGCCATTGAAAGGCCAGCGACAGACCTACCATCACCGGCGGCGCCGACGCTGACAGGATTTTATCGAGCACTTGTGAGAGTTGATGCCCGGCGTTGAAGGGAACGATCGAGGAATCAAAACCAGCGGACGCCAGCGACGAGGCGACGTACCGAAGGCTGAGGTTCTCTTCCTCTTCCGGACCTACGAGCGCGATCCACGCCACCGCAAGCGGTCCTTTCCCGGCCGCTCGAATTATTCAGAGCAGGCGGGGCCGTGTCAACGCCGAGACAGGTTCCTGGATTGCCCAAAATCGCGCGAACGAGCGGTCGACCGGGGCCGGCGACCTGGAATCAAGCCCGCCCGGCGTGCCAGCGTCGTCGACGCGGGCGCCGTGACGGAGGTCGAAAGAGCTTTGCCCTGCTGGAGTCCGATCAGCCGCCCGAGGATGCCCCCATCTGCACCCCCGCCGCCACGATCGAGCCGCGCGGAAGCAGGTAGATTTCCACGCGGCGGTTGAGGCTGCGGCCCTGCTCGGTTTCGTTGCTGGCGACGGGGCGCTGCTCGCCGCAGCCGGCGACGCAGATGCGGGACCAGTCGTAGCCGTTTCTGGCCAGAGCGTTGCCGACCGAGATGGCCCGGTGGGTGCTCAGATGCCAGTTGGTGGGGTGCTTGAGGCGGGTCGCCTCGTGCGAAATGGGGATCGTATCCGTGTGGCCGACGACGAAGGCTTCGAAACCCGACGCGGCGGGGGAGTTAAGAATCTGGACGAAGTCGGACAGCGCGGCCATCGCCGACTCGACCACAACGTCGCTGCCCAGGGCGAACAGCAGGTCGCCTTTCCACTTGACCGTGCCGGTGATCGGGTCGTACGCGACGGCGTTGCCGTGGGCGCTGGCGAAGGATTTCAAGGCGCTGTCGAGTTCCTGCGGCAGCTTGGGACCGACGATGGCGATGTCGCCGGGCTGATACTTGCCGGCCATCTCTTCGAGCGTGGCCTGCACGGTGCGGGCGGTCTCGGACAACTGGTCGTTTTCGCGTTGCAGATTGGCGACCAGCGCGTTCTTCGCGTCGAGCTGGCTCTGCATCGCGTTGCTCTGGGTCCGCAGCGAGTCGTTCAAGGCCCGCTGATCGAACAGGTCGGACTCCAGCGCCTGGTTCTGACCGCGCAGCGCCATGTTGGCCGACTGCAACCGCCGGTGTTCATCGAGCGAAACACAACCTGACGACAGCAGCGTCAGACACGCCAGCGCGCCGCAGACCACCTTACCGACCTTCATCCGAGATCCTCCCTCGTGCGAGACTCCGCCGCGGCCGACTACCGCCGCCGCGCCAGCAGGAACGTGACCAACGCGACCAGAAGCGCGGCGCCGAACGACGCGCCGCCGAAAACCGGCATGTTGGCAAAAATGCTGTCGAGCGGTGCGGGCCAGACGCCGCGAACCATGGCTGCAGCGGAAAGGCCGCCGACCAGCAGCACGAGCGTCGCCACCGCCATCGCGCCGGTCAACGCGCTCGACATCGCGTCCGGGCCGTACTCGACGACGCGGCGCGTGACCACGGCCGGGCCGGCGGCTACGCCGCCGACCGGCTCCAGGATGTCAGACGATCCGGGTGCGTCCTTGCCGATTGCGGCTTCCAGACCGGCACGGGTGTCCTCACCCATTTCCAGAGTCTGATCGTCGTCGGCAGGCGATATCTCGTCGAGCAGTTCCGCCCCCAGCGAGGTTTCGTCGCTCTCGCGGGTCAGATCCAGGATGCCGGAGCCGCTGCCGACGCCGTCGAGGCCGATGCCGTCGGTGACCTGGGTCTGCGCCAGCGGATCGACTACTTCGTCCAGTTCGTCGTCGTCGAACACGGAGACGCCGACCGAGGGGACGACGGTGCCTTCCTTCTTTTTCTGCGCGGCGCCGGTGCGCGTCTCCGCGGCCGAGTCCTTGGAGTCGACCTCTTCCAGGCTGAGCACGTCGCTGCCGGTCATGGCGATCTCGAGGCCGGAATCCTCGCCCGGTTCAAGCACGAGTTCGCCGCTGGCGCCTTTGCTCTTGCCGGAGAGGGCGTCCACCTCGTCCGCACGGTAAGTGACCTTCCCCGCATCGCGGAATTCCCGCAGCTTCCCCTCGCGGGCCATCTGGTTGAGCTGGTCCGCCGTCTTGCCGAGCTTGGCGGCGGCTTCTTCCGCGGTATAGAAACTTGCCATTCGATTCTGCCTCTGGTTCCTCGATCCTTCCCCGCTACGGGACGGGGGGTGACTCACTCCGATACGCCCGCTGGTCGTCCAGCAGCTCCTTGACCTTTTCCGGCGAGATGCCGCAGCCGTTGAAGCTCTCCAGGTAGCGATCGTACTTCCACGACCGGGCGGCCGCCAGTTTCAGGCAACCCTCTTCCCGCGAGTATTCGTAACACCAGATGGTCATGGTGTCTACGTCCACCATGTAGACGCCGAAACGGTCGCGGCCGAGTTCCGCCGCGAAGGAGTAGACCCCGCGAAGTCCGGCGCCGGCCGTCGGCTGCGCCATGGCCACGCCGGCCGGCGACCCGCCCGGCCGCGCGACCTGCTGCCACGCGATGACCCCCAGCGCGCCGGCGATCATCCAGAACACCGGGTGCGGCGATCGGCCTGGCCCGGCCGTCGCCGATGAGGGTCGAAACGGCCCGTCCGTCGCGGTCGGCCGATGCGCGGCCGGAGCTGCCCCACCCGCGCCGGAGCCTTGCACGGGCGGCTGATCGACCCTGTCTTGCGACGAATCAGGCATGAAGCGTTTCCGGCGCGAACCCCCTCGCGCAGTGGCGATTCTAGAGGTTGGCGCGGGCGATCGCAAGCGGGAAAGCGAGGTGAACTCCGCGTGGATGCCTGTGGACTGGCGGCTCGGTTCGCGCAAGCCCTGCGGCCGCGCTTCCGGGTGAGCCATGTCGGCTCAGGCCGGGCAGAGATCGCATCGCGCGGTTCATGAACACCGGCGTGACGAGCGGTAGGTCCACGGCAAATCGGCGGTGTGATTAGGCGGGCGTCCCGCCACGTCCCCGCCAGGGCTCGAACCTGGAACCTTCGGCTCCGGAAACCGACGCGCTATCCAATTGCGCCACGGGGACCGACGTGTCCGATGAGTGTAAGCAGTGCGGTCGCGGCGTCAATGCGCGGGCAGAATGCAAGAATGCACATGACGGCGGGGTGGGTGACGGCTTGGGCTGCGCGAGAGCCACGGTTTCAGCCTGGATGGGTGCCACGGTTTCAGCCTGGATGGGTGCCACGGTTTCAGCCTGGATGGGTGGCACGGTCTCGTCTTCGAGGCCGTGGACGTTCGGGCAGAAGTGATATCATACGCTGCATT
>CAZYLK010000261.1:0-6363 GCA_964648365.1 uncultured Phycisphaeraceae bacterium | reverse complement strand
GTCAACTGGTTCATGGACCTTGCCGAGCAGCTCAGGCACGCCGGCGCCGACGGTCGGCCGCTGGCGGAAGTCGCCAGGAGCATCTCGGGCAACGGCAAGTAAAGGAGATTCATCATGGAACTCATCGGTGTCTTCACACTGTTCATCATCGCCACGCTGTGGAAGGCGGACGAGGACGCCAAGCGGAAGGCGGGCAAGTAGCCATGCTCGGACTCTTCAGGAAACGCAGGCGCGCTGTGCGCGAGGCTTCCGACCTGCTCGCGCTGCCGCTGCTGCACTGGTCGCGCGACGACGCGTGGACGCTGCGCGACGCGGTGGAGGGCACGCTCATCCTCGGAGCGACCGGTTCGGGCAAGACGAGCGGCTCCGGCCGGCTCATCGCCCGCACGATGCTCTCGTGCGGCTTCGGCGGCCTGGTGCTCACCGCGAAATCAGACGAGCGCGCCCTGTGGGAGGGCTACTGCCGCGACACGAATCGCCTGGATGACCTCGTGGTCGTCGGGGCAGACGGCACGCATCGCTTCAACTTTCTGGCGCATGAACTGACCCGGCAGGGAGCGGGCGCGGGATTGACCGAGAACATCGTCATGCTGTTCGAGAACGTCATGGAGATCAAGGATCGCAACCGCCGGACGGGCGGCGCGAGCGACGACGGGAGCTTCTGGCGGGATCGCGGCCTGATGGGCCTGCGCTGCGCCGTGGACATTCTCGCGCTGGCGACCGGGAGCGTGTCGGTGCCGGAACTGGTCAAGGTGTTCCTCACGGCGCCCACGTCGCCGGCGCAGGTCTGCGACCCGAAGTTCCAGGAATCGTCGGCCTGCTTCCGCTACATCAAGGCGGCGGACGCCAAGTCGAAGACGCCGCGTCAGCAGCATGATTTCGGGGTGGCGTGCGACCATTTCCTGCTGGAGTGGCCTGCCCTGGCGGAACGTACAAGGAGCACCATTCAGGCGACGGTCCTGGGGTGGCTCGACCCGTGCAATCGCGGCCTGCTCCGCGAGATGTTCTGCACGGACACGACGTTGACGCCGGAGGCCGTGCAGGACGGGAAGATCATCCTCATCGACCTGCCGGTGAAGGAGTTCGGGGAAGTCGGGCAGTTCGCGCAGGTGCTCTGGAAATACTGCACTCAGAAGCAACTCGAACGGCGGAATGTGCAGGAGAATCCCCGGCCCGCGTTCATCTGGGCCGACGAGGCGCAGCACTTCCTCACCAGCTACGACTTCCAGTTCCAGGCGACGTGCCGGTCTGCATGGGTCGCAACCGTGCTGCTCAGCCAGAACTACAGCAACTTCGTGGCCGCCCTCGGCGGCAACGAGAAAGGCCGCGTCGAGACGGACTCGCTGCTGGCCAACCTCAACACGAAGGTCTTCCACGGCAACAGTGACCCGGTGACGAACGAGTGGGCGTCGCGGCTCATCGGCCGCACCTTGCAGTGCCGGGCGAGCGGCAACCACTCGCACGCGGCGGACGACCAGGTGAGCGCATTGCTCGGCCTCGATTGGGTGCGCGAGAACGGCACGACCAGCGGCGGGTTTTCAGAGGTCATGGAGGCGGAGGTGGAGCCGCGCGAGTTCACGCGGCTGCGCACGGGCGGGCCTCCTTCGTGGATCGTGGACGGCATCGTGTTTCAGAACGGAAAGGTGTTCAACGCATCGGGCCGCGGCTGGCTCCCGGTGCAGTTCAACCAGAGGGCATAACGCCAGCGTGACGTGAACGGCAGGGAAAGGCGGCGTGGACCGCCCGCGCGGTCGCTGCGCGCACTCGGACAGGAGACTCGATCATGTGGCAACGGCAGGAACCGGAACCGGTCGCATCGAAGAAGGACTTCAACAACTTCCTGGGCGTGATGACCTTCGTCACGCGGGCGCTCGCCGTCACGGTCGAGGTCTTCCTGCGCCGCTCGGATTCATTTGGGGAACGGTTCTTCGGACTTCAAGCTGCGGCCGGCGCCGCGTGCATCCTCTTCTGGCCCGTCTTCTGGGAGGGCCACAGCGCCGAACCGATGCTTGTCTTCCTGGCGCTCTACTGGCTGGCGCTGCTTACCGCGCGGATGCGCACGAAGGCGCGCATCCGGCGCGGCGGGCCGCAGCCGCACACGCTCTACAACGGCACGCCCACCCTTGCGAAGGTCTGGAAGCGCAGCTCGGAGCACCGGATCAAGACGGTCATCGAGCCGGTCTACATGGCCTGCTTCGCCCTGTGCCTGGCGACCATCAGCGTGCCGCTCGCGGCGTACCTGGCGCTCGCCGGCATGTGCGCCGCCGTCTCGTCCGGCATGAGCGGCGCGCTCCAGCATCGCCGCTCGATGGACCTGCACGACGCCTTCTTGGAGCAATCAGACGTAGCCCGGTCATTCCGCCGCATGCGCGACGGACGGTAACGCACTCAATCACAGGAGAACACAGTCATGGCACGCGAAGAGTCAACGCAAAAGATCGGCGCCGGGCACGCCTCGGCCATGTTCCGCCAGGGCCTGGCGGAACTGCGCGGCGCTATCTATCCCGAGTCGAACGTGGCGCAGCCGACGGTGTACGGCATCTACGGCACGAAGACGCCCGGCGAAGTGATGCAGGAACGCCAGGGCGAGTCGCGCGACCCCGACGAGCAGCCCTCCATCCTCGAAGAGCGCCTCAAGCAGGCGGAGCAGCAGCGCGACGCGGACAAGGGCCGCGAGCCCGAACCGCCGCAGCAGGAGCGCGACTGATAGCGCAGAAGGGAGCCGCTCATGGACGTGGTCGTTGTCATCATCGTTTCGGCCGTGCTGGGATTGATCTGGTCGGCCTGGCGGCGCGGCGGGGATACCGGGCCGAGAGTCGCGTGGAAAGAGACGGTGCATATCTCGCTTCCGCCCGCCATCGCCCGGCGTGAGGTCGTCCGCTACCTCACTGCGCGTGGTTGCACATTCGTGAACAGCGAAGGCGAATGCGATGCCTTTCGTCGCGGGGAGTACGTCCGGCGCCTGCGCGGTCCCGCCGATGCGCCCTGGCTCACGCTGCCGGTGATCATCGTGGCGGTGTGCGCCGAAGAGGACGGGCGGCCGCTGCTCCACATGCACTTCAGCTTGCTGCCCATCGTGTCCGCGTCGGCGTCCGGGTTCAGGTACTTTCAGGAGCAGGCGAGAGCCGAGTTCGCAGAGGTCGTGGGATACCTGGAGCAGGTTGCGCGCGAGCAATCGCAGCGGCGCGGGGGACAGAAGCGCCGCCGGCGGCCCAATCATCGCTGGTATCCGGGGGACGAAGAGGGGCAGCGCGAGCAGGAATCGCCGGCATCCGCCCACGCGCTCGACGCCGACCTCGCCCTGCTCGGCCTCAAGCGCGGCGCAAGCCTGGAGCAGGTGCAGAAGGCGTATCGGATTGCCTGCCGTAAGTACCACCCTGACCGCCTGACCGGCCAGAACGTCGAGCCGCACCTGGTCGAACTCGCGGTCCAGCGGTTCAAGGACGTCGCCGCGGCATACCAGCGGCTCAGGGAGAGCTACGCGCAGGCGCAAAGCGCCTGACGGCCGGATGTCGGAGTGCCGAGTGCTGATGCATGGTCCATCCCGGCTTGCCGTCGTCGCCCGTCGCACGGAAAATGCGGCGGAAGGCGCATCCGCTCTTGAGCCGGATCGTATAGTGACACGGGACCAAGCCGCCGCCCGGCGGTGGCTGGTCCGCGTCATCGCGGCACGGGCAGTGGAGCTCCACCGCGAGCGCGGCAAGCGGTCGAATCCCGGTGAGGACGGCGATGATGGTCACGACAATGCGGCATTCAGCGAGGAACGGTCGGAACGGGCAGGGTAGCGGCGACAGCCGCAAGTACGACGCGCTCTACGCCCGGTATTCAAGTCACGCCCAGGACGACGGCACGAGCATCGCCGTGCAGATTGAGTCGTGCGAACGGGCTGCGGGCAAACCCCTTAAGCACTTCATCGACCAGGCGAAAACAGGCCGCACGACGGGCGGCCGCACGGAACTGCTCCGCCTCATGGACGAAGCCGAAGCCGGCCGCATCAACAAGCTCTACGTCTACAAGTACGACCGCCTCGGCCGGGCGGCCGAGACGCACGTGCTCGTCGAGGATCTCGAACAGCACGGCGTCGAAGTGGTGAGCGTCACCGAGGGCACGAACGCGCTGGCCCGTGGCGTGCAGCTCGTCGTCGCCGCCGACTACAGCCGCGTGCTCGCCGAGCGCACCCGCGAGGGGCTGGTGCAGCGGCACAAGGAAGGCTGCTGGACTGGCGGGCCTCCGCCCTACGGCTACCGCATCGTCCAGACCGCCGACGGAAAGAAGCGGCTCGCGATTCATCCCGAGGAGGCGGAGACGGTGCGCTTCGTCTTTCAGACCTACCTGGCTGAGTCAATCGGCCTCAAGGAGGTCGCCCGCCGCGTGCGTGAGCGCGGCGGGCCGACGCGGCTCGGTGGGCCGTGGGGATTCGGGACTATTCGGAGCATCCTGACGAACCGGATGCTGGTCGGCGAAGTCCGCTACCTGCGGCGCTGCTTCAAGCTGGACCGCGCCACCGGGCACCGCGTGCCACGGTGGACGGATGAGGACCGCCACGTCGTCAACCGCGATGAGTCGCTCAGGATCATCGACGATGAGATGTTCGAGCGAGCGCAGGCGCAGCTTGCCGCGAATCGCATCGACCGCCCGCGTGAAGCGGCGGAGGTCCGGCCCTTCACCCGGCACCTGTTCTGTGCCGGCTGCGGGGGCGTTTACTACACGCGCAAGAGCAGCAATCGCAAAGGCTCCTACCGCTACTACGCCTGCGGCAGGCGGCAGTCGCACGGGCCGGAGGCTTGCGATAACAAGGCGTCGGTCCGCGAGGACAAGCTCATGGCCCGCATCCAGGCGGCGATGAGCGCCGTCTTCGACGACATGGACAGCGTCCTCGATGAAGTTGCGGCGATGGCGGGCGAGGCGCTGGAGGCGAACCGCAGCGAGACGACGCGGCTCAAGGGCGAGATCGCGGAAGCGGACAAGTACGTCGGCAACCTGACGCGCCTGCTTGCCGACCCGGAGATCGAGGCCGGCGCCAAGAAAGCGGTCGCCCGTCAACTGGCAGAGCAGGATGCCAAGCGGGAGGAACTGCGGCAGGCACTGGAGGCCGTGGCGGTGCAGGCCGCCCTTGACATGGACGACCTGATGGCCGACTGCCGGCAGGCGTTCCTGGAGGCCAAAGAGAACTTCGCCGGGCTAATGACCCCGACCCAGGTCAACCGGTTCATCGCCGAGGTCGTGGGGCCGATGACCGTCCTGCCGGACGGCCGCGTGGTCCAAAAAGAAACCGCCGCAACCGGTGAAGTTGCGGCGGCCGGAATAGCGGGGGCAGGACTCGAACCTGCGACCTCCGGGTTATGAGGCTGCCCCGGCGTTCCGCCGACACGGCCGGAAACCTATGGCTGACAGGAGTTTACGCGATCCGCGCGTTCATTGCAACCCCTAACAAAAACCCCCATTTCTGGGCGGTAACGGGGGACGTCGGGTGCCGGACGGTAATTACCAGCGTTCGCGAGATCATCGGGAACAGCACCCGACGACAGAAGGTTCTGCGGCAGGCACCCGAAGGTCGCTGGTTCGACTGAACCCCATTCACCAGCCCAGAATGGGGATTACCGTTCCGTTACCGGCGCTCCCGAACGCCCGCCAAACGCGATACGGGCGATTCTAGGCGATCCGGCCTACCCGACGCCCATCCGGGGCGGATGGACGCGACATGGGCGGAATCTCGCGGCCGTGCGGGGCGATACGGTGGGAGGGCATCGGAGGATCGGGGGGCGGCGCCCCGGCAAAAGATCGGGATCGGAGCGGGCAGGACGGCGGTTGCGAACAGTTGTCGCCCGGCGATGCCCGAACCTCTGGACGCGGCGGTCGTTCGTCGCATATCTTATACGCCATCATGTACCTATCAGGATTCGAGACGCGTGGGACAACGTATGACTCCGGGTCACCCCCAAGGGAAGGGACTACGTGCGGGCACGAAATCTAACACGGTCAGAGGCGGCGCCAAAGTAGCAGCAGGCGCAATCATGCGGCTGGCGCACGGAGGTTCTTATGAAGCGAAGAAAATTCAATCCCAAAGACTACTCGCCTAGCAACCTAGAACCGATCGCCCGTAGTTTTGAAAAGGAGACAGATCGAGGGATGGCGCTCGTCTTGGCAGCCTACCTTGACGACCTCCTCGCGCAATTGATCTGGCATTCCATGGTGAACGACTGCAGGCTTGGCGAGAGACTGTTCGGCCCAGATCGATCGCTGTCCGCTTTCTCCGCAAAAATCGATGTTGCGTACGGCTTCGGCTTGATCACGAAGGAATTGCACGCGTTGCTTCACAAGATTCGCAGTATCCGCAATCACTTTGCACACGAAAGTGGGGCG
>CAZYLK010000260.1:0-6403 GCA_964648365.1 uncultured Phycisphaeraceae bacterium | reverse complement strand
ATGCCGACGAAGCGTTCCATGCTGCCGTGCGGCGCCCGGTGGATCATGATCGGCCGGTGCGGGTGGTTGTCCTTCCCAATGTAGGTCAGGTCGAACCGCTCCGGCAAATTGTAATCCACCTGCACCGTGCCAAGCTGCCAGTTGCGGCCGATGCAGTCCTTAACCATGAAGTCGATCTTGGGACCGTAGAACGCCGCCTCCCCGGTTTCCACAGTATATTCGACGCCGGAGCGTTCGGCCGCCTTGCGCACCGCGTCTTCGGCTTTGTCCCAGTTCTGCGGCGAACCCACGTACTTGTCGCTGGCCGGGTCGCGGAGGCCGACGCGGACGCGGTAGTCCTTCAGGCCCAGCGTCTCAAGCACCAGCCGGGTTAACTCGACTGTAATCAGGCACTCATCCAGCACCTGATCCTCGGTGCAGAACAGGTGAGCGTCGTCCTGGGTGAATCCCCGGACGCGGGTCATGCCGCTCATCTCGCCGCTTTGTTCGAAGCGGTAGACCGTGCCGTACTCCGCCAGGCGCACCGGCAGGTCGCGATAGCTGCGCGGCGAGGATGCGTAGATCTGGATGTGGTGCGGGCAGTTCATCGGCCGCAGGAGGTATCCCTCCTCGGCGCGGATCTGCCGATCGAGTACGGGGATCAACTCGTCCAGCGGTTTGTCGGCGAGCGGCGACTCGCCCGGCCAGGCTTCGTCGAGACCGGTCGCCAGGTCGCGAACGGCCTTCTCACCCGCGTCGCGCTCGTCGCCGCGCATCTCCGCGGCGCGCTTGGCGACGTGCATCAGCGAATAGAGCATCCGCCCGCGGTCCGTCTCGAACATGGGCGGGAACTGCGAGTCTTCGTAATACGGGAAGTGTCCGCTGGTGCGGTACATGTCGAGGCGGCCGATGTGCGGCGTGTAGACGATGTCATAGCCGCGCTTGACCATCTCTTCGGTCAGGAACTTCTGCAACTCGCTGCGGACGACGGCGCCCTTGGGCAGCCAGAGGATCTGCCCGCCGCCGACCTGCTGGTTAATCGTAAACAGGCCGAGTTCTTTGCCGAGGACGCGATGGTCGCGCGCCTTCGCCTGCTCGAGCTGCTCGAAGTAGGCGGTCATCGCCTTCTTTTTGAAAAATGCGGTGCCGTAGATGCGCTGGAACGGCTGATCGTTGACGTCGCCGCGATAGAACGAGCGGCTGACGCTCTTGACCTTGAACGCCTTGATGACGCCGGTCGAGGGCACGTGCGGCCCTCGGCACAGGTCTTCGAAATCGGTGCCGACGTTTTCGCCGGTGACATAGAAGCTCAGCGTGTCGCCCTCGGCACGCTCCGCGTTGTCGACCTTGTAGCGGTTGCCTTCCGCGTGGAGCTTGGCCATCGCGTCCGAGCGCGGCATATCCACGCGGCAGAAGCGGCGATCTTCCTTGACGATCCGCTCCATCTCCGACTCGATCCGCGGAAACTCGTCCGGCGTGATCGACTCGGCCAGGTCGATGTCGTAGTAGAACCCGTCCTCCAGCGGCGGGCCGTAGGCGAGCTTGGCGGTCGGGTGGAGCTTGCAGATCGCCTCCGCCATGACGTGGGCGGTGCTGTGCCGCAGGACGGCCAGCGATTCGGCGTCCTCGTCGTTGGCGGTGAGGATCCACAGGCGGCAGTCGCCCGGCAGCGGCCGATGCAGATCGTAAACGACCGGCTCCCCGTCGCCGACGGCCACCTTGCCCGCGATGGCCGCGCGGGCCAGACCGGCACCGATCCGGCCGGCGGCGTCGTACGTCGTCGCTCCGGCGTTCAATTCCAGGGCATTGCCGTCAGGCAGCGTGACTCTCAGATCGAATCTCCAAAAACGATCGGAACACCGGCTCGTCCGGCGAAGCGGCCGCCGCCAGCCCGGCTGTCGCGCGGCGATCCGCCGGGTATGGCAGCGCGGCAGGTCGCCGCCGCGCGCATCACGGCTGAGGCGCGCGGCCGCTGCACGTCGGCTGAGCGACCGGCGCATGAAAAAACCTGAGACCGAAGGCGCACAGGCACAGCGGCCACCATCGGCGCGACCGCCGGGGATGGACCCACCGCTAACATGCCGTATGCATCATCGACTTCAGGCCGTCACAGGCGCAGACAAACCGGACGGGCGTCCGCATTCGCAGTCACCCGGGAACCTCTCTACCTTCCAATATACGCCAGCAAGGTGTCGGGTCAAGTCCGTGGCTGCCCCGCGCGGGCACGCGGGCGCACCTTGGGGCGCGTGGGGCGCGGCGACGGGTGCGCGACGGAGCGGCGGCGTGCGCGAGGGCTCAGGCGGGTCAACGAAGACGCTCACTGGGCGTGGCAGGTCGCGTGGCACGGTCTCGTCTTCGAGGCCGTGGCGGCTGGGTGGCCGTGGCGAAGTGCGGGGACGCCCCTGCGGGCAAACGCTACGACGCCGCAATCGCCAGGCTGGGCGTGTTCACCAGCTTGACCCAACCCGAGGACGGGAACTCGATGTGCGAAATCGCGTCGCCCCGCACCAGCAGCGTCGGCCGCTCGTAGCTGTCGTCGCCGTCGTGGACGGTTACGTCGCAAAGCAACAGGTAGGGTTCCTCGACGAGGCGGATCGCGTCCGACGGGCGGACGCAGGTGCTCGTGTTCGCGGGGACCGGAAAGAGGCCGCTCACGCGCATCCCGGACTTCAGAACCACCTCAACCTCGCACGCCTTGGTTGGCTTGGCAAGCATAGGCCGCAACTCCCGCGACGAAGGGGCCCGCCAACCGTCACCGGTGATACGCGCGGACCCTCATCAAGCGTACGATCCGGGCTTCCCCCCGGCGCTGCCCGCGGCGCTGTTATCGGGCTCCGCGGACTACACCGCCAGCGTACCCCGCATCACCGTCGTGGCCCGCCCGCCGATCTGCACGTCGGTGAGGATTCGGCCGTCCACACGCCCGAGGATCCGCGCCAACCCCGAACGCACGCCCGGGATGCCCTGCAGGCAGGTCGCCCCGGCAATGCCATCCATCGGCTCTACCAGTCCATGCAGCACCAGGTACGCCAGAAGCGGACCGCACGCGCTGCCGGTGACCGGATCTTCGCAGATCCCGACCGCGGGCGCGAAGAACCGCGTCTCCACCTGTACGTGAGGCGGCAGATTGCCGACCGTGCCCGCCAGCACGCCGCGCACGCCGCCCGCGCTGCACTGCTCCGCTAGGACGGAAAAGTTCGGTCGGATGGCCCGCAGACGGGACGTGTCGCGCACGAACAGGATCAGGTCTCGATCGCGCGTCAGCATGGACGGCAGATGCCGTGACACGTCCGCCTCGTCGATCCGGAGGCCGTCGCGCAGCATCGACGGCTTGATGACGAACTCCCGCAGCGCCGGTGGCGGAAGTTCCAGCCAGACCTGCCAGCGGCCCCCCGCCTCGCCGCTCACGGGGTCCGCGCCTGCGTCGCGGTTCGCCCTGGCCGCGCCCGCGCCGGCGTGCCGGTCCGCCTCCGCCGCCTCCGGCAGCATCTCTAGTTGAGATTCGAGGATGCCGGAGCGCGTTTCGATGCGGATGATGCCATCCGGGCTGGTGACTTCGCCCAGCCGCCCGAGTTCGTGCAGCACGTGCACAGCGGCGATCGTGGCGTGGCCGCACAGGTCCACCTCGACCGACGGAGTGAACCAGCGGAACCGTACCCCCGCCGCCGGGTCGGTCGGCGGCAGGATGAACGTGGTTTCGGCCAGGTTGAACTCGGTCGCGATCCGCTGCATGGTCGCGTCGGGCAGCAAGCGTGCGTCCAGCACCACGGCCGCGGGATTACCGCCGAAGGGCTCAGCGGAGAAGGCGTCAACGATGCGGTATTCGTACGGCATGGGGGGATTGTACCGCGGGGCGGGCCGAGAGGTCGCGGGTGCGGTACCGCTGAGGGCCGATGCCGATGGACGAGCCGTTCGGATCAACGGACGAGTCGGCGAGGCCGACGGGGTGCCAATCGGCAGGACTTTCTGGAGCGGGTGCCCCGGACATACGCGATCCACTTCTGGATGTTCGCGTTCTGACTGTTGCTGAACTCTTCCTTGGCCTTGGTGACGAACGGGCCGGAATAGACGGCGTTGAGCCGTTCCTGCTCGTTCAGCGGCACGCCGGTGATGTTGATCGTCTTGAACCACTCCTTGATCTCGGTCTCCGTCCCCTCGCATTCGTAGATCAGCAGGTCGATTCGCGAATCTTCTTCTGCTGGTCCGGGCAAATCAGGCGAACAAGAGATTTTGTTCGTTCTCCGCAGAACGGGATGCAAAAAAGTCGATGGTCGCCGTCGGACACCCCATGCGCTCCGCGAGTTTCTTGAGATCAATCCGCTTGAGGACATCGACCGTCACGGGTCTCTTGGCGTCTTGGAATACGAGAGCCGATACGAAGCGCTGCGCAGTCTCCGAGTTTAGAAGGTCTGCAACGAACTCCGCTTCCTTTTTTGAATCGCAGGGAACAAAGTAGCACGTGTCGTCGAGCATCACTGGCTTTCCGCTGGCCGTACCCACAGCTTGAAACCGGAGATTCTTGTAAAGGCCTGAGATAGCGACCTTGGCGGGAGCGAACGAGTAATCACCAATTCCAAAAACCGAGAACCGTGCGCGTTTCGCGTAGATCGAACTGCCTCGCTTGTCGAGATACGCCGCATGGTTAAGCAGATATCGCCAAGTTCTGGGCGCGAACCGCTTAATGCTCTGCGTCGGGTCCCCAACGCGGCGCTGTGTGAGAAGTACAAAGCGCGTGGGCCGAAGCCTGCCGTTTGCGAGATCAGAGGATTTCAGCAAGGGAAAGAGATAGTCATCCTCAAGCTCGCACCGCTCCCCGAGACCGTTAAAGAGTTGTCCATTAGTACGCGTGAACTCCATCACCTGTGCGGCGTCATGCTTCACGCCCGAGCGCCATTTTCGGTGCTCGTTGCCGTCCAGATCGCGCAGTTCAGAGTAGGCGTCCAAGTCAGAGACCAACTCGCCTCTTGAGAGTCCAAAGGTCCGCGACGGCCGATCAAAGGAAAGCGATCCGTACACCGTGGCTTTCGCTTCGCTGGTCGTGGTTCCGGTATGCGTGTAGAAAAGGCACGCATCAACAGAAACCCCGAACTCCGCTGCCGCATCAATCAAGTGGAGGGAGGACTGGCCTAGACCAAGCCCATTTACCCAAGCGTATCTCAGCACCTTTCGGGCAGTCGCCGTCTTGCAGAGCATCGCAATCGCGCCTTTAGTTGCGTGCATTGCCTGAATCAGCTTGAGAATCATCCACTCGGAGATGTCGAAGTTCGCCTTTCCGGTTTTCGCATCAAGTCCGTTGTGACGCTGAAAATTACCCTTGGTCGGAAGATTGGACCCGTTGATTACGCCCATCCCCGCATTAGTGATCCAAGGAGGATTGCCGACAACAAGCACGGCCCTCGGTTGCTGCGCGAAGAACGCTTCCCAATCATTCTCATAAAAGTCCCGCTGTTGAACAGTCGCGTTGGGCGGTCCGATGCGAGCGAGCGCGTCACGTGCGGTCTCGACGTAGTCCGCATTGACATCGAATCCCCAATAGTGCGGCGAAGAGCCGAAACCTTCGGCAGCGGCTTGGAGAAAGGCGCCTACCCCGCACGTTGGTTCGAGAATCGTCCCAACGTCGGCTTCTCGCTGTTTGAGTAGCGCTATGACGCGTCTCGCCAGCGACAGCGGGGTTTGAAAGTCTCCATATTCCTTCTTTACGCTCATGGGGCCTTCTCACCAGTCAATGCTGTCCGGGTTGATGAACCGCTTGGCGAATTTCTCATGCTTCTTCTTTTCTTTCTGCAAATACTTCGCGTAAGCCGCAAGAAATCCCCTGTAGAAGTCGCTCTTGCGCTGTCCGGCAACAACCTCGAGTGGGCGACACATTTGGATGACTCCGTACCCCTGCGCTTCGATCGACAGACAGTTCCAACTGAGCTGTTCGATCGGGATTAGCTCGCTTTGTTTAAGAACTTCGATCTTACCCGCTTTCTGTTTGTAATCCACGAAAACAAAACTGAGGTCGTGACGATCTTCAAACACCCACTCGTGCATCTTTTTGATCGAGATCATATTGGGCGAGTAATTCTGCTTCTCGACATTGTTGCTCTTCACATTTACTGCGTGCGAATCCGTCAGCATGAAATCGCCAATGGCCTTCCTCGTCCCCAGGGTCTTCCCGTGTTGGTCAGCGAGCAACTTTTCGATGCTGTTGTACACGTCCATTATCAATCACTCCGAATCGTATTGGTCGTCGGCTTTGAGGGCGATGCGGTTGGCCTTGTTCTTTTCCAGGAAGAGCTTGGCGTCTTCGATGTCGGCCGCGCCGTCGTTGTTCTCGTCCTTCACGTGAACGACGACGACGGCGATGGCCTTGGGTTTCTTGCCGCGGCCGTTGCCCGCGTTGTATTCGTCGAAGAGGGTCATCTGCCCGGCGAGGGGC
>CAZYLK010000259.1:0-6467 GCA_964648365.1 uncultured Phycisphaeraceae bacterium | reverse complement strand
CCCGCAGCGCGATGCGGATTGAGCCGTTGAGCGCAATGCTCAGCAGTGCTGGCAACCAAGGGGCGCCCGAAACGCGAAGACGGCGCCGGCGCCTGTGCAGGGCGTCGGCGCCGTCTGATTCTATGAGCCTGCCTGTCCGGCGAGCTTACCTCGCACCGGCGAGCTTGCCTCGCACCGGCGGTCTTACCTCGCGCCGGCGAGCTTACCTCGCGCCGGCGGCCGCGCCCCGGCGCGTGCGACGGCGCCGTCCGAACCGCGACCATTGACTGGGCGATACGCTGCCGCGCTGCTCGTTGGGCGTAGCCGGCGTGGATTGACCGCCGCGCGACGTCTGTCCGTTCTGCGATGACTGGCCGTTCTTAGCCGTCCGCTTCCCGCGCTTAGGCGCGGCCGATCCGACGCGGCTGACCCGCTCGGACGAAGATCGCAGCCGCGGTACCCGCTCCGGTATGGGCATCCCGCTGATCGAGATGGCCTCGGCCCGCTGAAGCGGCGCTTGCAGCAGACGCTCGATGCCGCGCAGGTTCTCGCGCTCATCCGTGGTGCAGAACGAGACGGCCGTGCCGGTGGCCCCGGCGCGGCCTGTGCGGCCGATGCGGTGGACGTACGTTTCCGGATCGGGCGTCAGGTCGTAGTTGATGACGTGCGACACGTCGTCGACGTCCAGTCCGCGGGCGGCCAGGTCGGTGGCGACCAGGATTGGCGTCTTGGCGGTGCGGAACTCGTCGAGCACCCGCGTGCGGGCGCCCTGGCTCTTGTTGCCGTGGATCGCGCCGGCGCGGATGCCGTGTCGGGCCAGGCTCTTGGTGAGCCGGTCGGCGCCGTGCTTGGTCCGCGTGAACACCAGCGCCCGGGAGTGCGGCGTGTCCTGAAGCAGCTTGGCCAAGAGCGTCGGCTTCTCCGAAGCCGCGACGAAGTGAACCCAGTGCTCCACGGTCACGGCGGCCGACGACGGCGGCGTCACCTCGACGCGTACCGGGTCGCGCAGAATCTCGGCGGCCAGCTTGCGGATCTGCTGCGGCATCGTGGCGGAAAACAGCAGCGTCTGCCGCCGGTTCGGCACGGCCGCCAGGATCTTCTTGATCGGCGGCAGAAAGCCCATGTCCAACATGCGGTCGGCTTCGTCCAGAATGAGGATTTCAACGCTGGCAAGGCTGACCAGGCCCTGACCCATCAGGTCGAGCAGTCGGCCCGGCGTCGCGACCAGCACGTCCGCGCCGTCGCGGATCGCCTTGACCTGCCGGTTCTGGTTGACGCCGCCGAAGACGGTGGCCTGGCGGATGCGCGTGTTGCGGCCGTAGGCGGCGAAGCTGTCATGAATCTGCTGGGCCAGTTCGCGGGTCGGCGCCAGTACGAGCGCCCGGATCGCACGGCCGGCGGACCTCCCGCCGGGGCTGCGGCCGTCGGACGCCTTGCCCGGTGCGCGGGCCTCGCTCAATCGCTGCAACACGGGCAGCGCGAAGGCGGCCGTCTTGCCGGTGCCCGTCTGCGCGCAGCCGAGCACGTCGCGGCCGTCCAGCACGTGCGGGATGGCCTTCTCCTGGATGGGGGTCAGTTCGCTGTAGCCCTCGGAACGTACCGCGGACAGCAGCGGCTCGATGAGCCGCAGTTCTTCAAATCGCATTCAAATTCTCTAGCAAAACCCAGGCTGCGGATGTGTCGGACGCGCATCGCGTCAGTCAAAAAGCCATCGGAACCTGGCTGCTCCAATGGCCTGTTTATCCACGGGATGCAGTTGCATTATAGGCGATGACCGGCTGGGCGTCAAACGGATGCCGCGGCGGCGACAAACGCCGCCAGCCTCGCCTGGCGGGTGTTTTATCGGCACGATCGCGTTCTTGCGTGATCGAAGTTCCGGGCTCGGAAGTCGGCTTGGCGTGAGCCGGACGGCTACCTCATCGCGAGCGGCCCGTGGGGGCGCTGTGCCACTGCTCTTGAGCAGTGCAACCACGCGCGGCCACCCGCGCGGCCGTGCCAGTCTCGGAAACCGGGCGGTACGGGGCGGTACGGGGCCTGCGTCCTTCAGCTTCACTGCTCAAGAGCAGTGGCACGAGGCGCCTTACCCGAAACGTGGATCGACACGGCAGTACCGCGCTCCACGGATAGCGTCCAGCCGTAGCGAAGCGGCGTACACAGGCTGGCGTCACCGTCGCTGCACGCAGCCAGAGCGGCGTCGATGAACCATTCCTCGGGTTGGCTTCCGGCGTGAGCCGCGATCCGTGAGTTATCGGGTCGGGCGGGCACGCGGCTGAAGCGCCAGCCCGCGGAGGGTCTCGTAAGAACGCAGCCGTCAGGCTGCCGGCGCGTCGCGATCCACCCGCGGTGTCGCACTTCGACGGCTCGCCCGCTTGTTCGTCGGCTCGACCCTCGCCGGCGCTTGTCGCTGGCGGATGGAGTTCATAGGATGGCGGAAGAATGCACTCATCGGCGGACGGCGGCAGAGGCGGATCCGGCGCCGGCTCGGCGGTACGGAGCGGGACGATGCATCGACGAGCGAAGTCCGTGTGGACCCTGGTGCTGGGGTGGTCGCTGGTATCCGTGACGATAGCAGGCGCGCGGGCACAGGACTGCAACAACAACGAGATTCCAGACCGGTGCGACATCGACTGCGGCGAGCCGGGCGGCGAATGTGACGTGCCGGATTGCGGTCAAAGCGAAGACTGCAACGGCAACCTCATCCCCGACGAGTGCGAGCTCGGCGTGGTTCCGTTCGAGGCCGTGTCACCGGATCTCTCGCCGCTCGATCATGGACGCCCGCAGACGTTCGTCCTGCCGTCGCCGCCGTTCGCGGTCGGCGACGTGACCCTGATCATGGCCGCGTCCGCGGACTTCGGCGACTCCGACGAGGCGATGGACGTTTACCTGAACCGGCGGCGGGTGGGTTCGGCCTTCAACGGCGGCAGGTTCAGCGACTGCGTTGAACGTGAAGTTCAGCTTGTCCTCCGGGCTGACCAGTTCAACTCCTACCTGCACGGTGGCGACGCGATTTTCTATTTCTACCCTACCTCGCAGGTGAACCGCACGACCTGTTACGATCGCTCCTACGTCCGCTTGTCGGTGTCATATCCCGCCGTCTATGACTGCGACGGAAACGACTCGCCCGACGATTGCGATCTGCGCGAAGGCCGGGCCACCGACTGTGACGGCAACGGAAAGCCCGACGGTTGCGACATTACCCTCGGCGCTGCCGAGGACTTCAATGAGAATCTGCGGCTCGACGTTTGCGAACCCGTACGAACATGGTTTGTCGACGACGACGCCCGTTCCGATCCGGGACCAGGCGACCCCGAAGTGAGCGATCCGAACGAGGATGGATCGCCTCGGCATCCTTACGACGCGGTCCAGGAAGCGGTCGATCGGGCCATCTACGGCGACACGGTCCTGCTGGCCGATGGCACCTATACGGGCATCGGGAATCGGCGGATCAACTTTGGCGGACGGAGCATCACCGTTCGCGGCGCGTCCGGCCCAGAGGATTGCGTGATCGACTGCCAGGGCGCAGATCACGCGTTCTTCTTCGAACGCTACAACTCACTGGACATGCGGGTCGAGAACGTCACCATCAAGAACGGCGTGGCGCCCTTCAACTACGGCGGCGCGATTTATTCGTACGAGAGCAGTCCCACGATCTCGGGCTGCATCATCTCCAACTGCACGGCCTCGCGCCGCGGCGGCGGTCTCTACCTTGACCAGAGCTTCGCGACCGTGCGGGATTGTCTGTTGACGGGGAACTCGGCCGGCGACAACGGCGGCGCCATCCACAGTCTATTCGGTCATAGCGTGATTGAACGGTGCCGCATGGTGGGAAACCGGTCGGATGGCGGCGCCGGCGCCGCGCTGTACGTCCGGCTCGGCCGAGCCGACGTGAGTCGCTGTGAGGTCTTCGAGAATGAATCACGTACGGGTGGCGGTCTGTATCTGGTGGACTTCGGTGGATCGGTGCGCGACTGCGTCATAAGGGATAATCACGGCACCGGCTCACCCGGCGGCGTGGCGTGGAGCGGCGGCGAAGCCACGATGACGGGCTGCACCGTGGTGGGCAATACATCGGGTGACGGCGTCGGCGGGATGGTGTGCAGCGGCGGCAACGGCAGCGTTGCGTCCTTGTACGCCACCGGCGCCAACAATGTGTTCTGGCGCAACACCGGCTCCGTCGCCGGGCAGATTGCTCTGGTAACCACCGGAGCGCACATCTCGCTTGCGTACAATACGATCGAGGGCGGGCGCAACGGGGTCGTGGTGCAGTTCGGCGAGTTGCAATGGGGAGAGGGTAACCTCCAGAGCGACCCGGGATTCATCGGTCCGGACGATTTGCGCCTGAGCCCCGACTCGCCGCTCATCAACGCCGGCGACCCAGCCTTTGCCGCGCCGCCGGGCGCACGTGATTTTGACGGCGTGCCGCGCGTGCTCTGCGGCCGGGTTGACATGGGCGCGTATGAATTCGGCATCGGCGACTACACCTGCGATCGACTCATCGACCTGGCGGACTACCGGTACTGGCCGGAGTGCATGACCGGCCCGGCCGGCGACGGGTATCCGGACGGCTGCGAAGCGTTTGACTTCGACGCTAATGCGACGGTGGACCTCGAAGACGTGCGCGGCTTTCAGCAGGTCTTCCAGGGGCCGTAGCCGCAGCCGGGCGGGCTGGATGCTGGCCACGCCCCTCGATCGCGGAATCAGCCTCTCGAGCTCAGCCGGATGGTGGTGTCTGCCCCAGCCTCGACCGGTACGCGCCAGCCCAATCGTAGCGGCACGCACACCCCGCTCTCATCGCCGCCGCAGGCGGCCAGCGCGACGTCAATCAGCCATGCACGCGCGGCGGTCGCGGCCTGTGCCGGAACGCTGACCTCGATCGGAAGCGACGCGGCGCGGCCGGTCTGTTGAAGCAATGTCTGTCCGTCCGACGCGGCATGCTCCGATCGCACGCGGACGGACCACGGCGCTTCCGGGTTGAGCTTCATGCCGGCGGGCAGGGTTGGCTCGATGATCAAGCGCACGTCCTTGCCCGGATCGAGTGCGGCGGGGGGTAATTCGACGCGTTGCTCATCCTCCGCCGCGTTGTCCGCCCGCGCCGGCGGCTCGAGGCCCTCAAGCACCAGTTCATGCCACCGGCCCGAAGTGAGGCTGATTCGCAGGATGCGATGGTTGTTCGTATCGGCCACGTAGACATCGTCACCCATGACGGACAGTCCGCCCGGCTCGAAGAACGCGGGCTTGCCGTCGGGCGTCTGCGCGCCGGGCTTGCCGGTGCCGAAGAGCGTCGCGGCCGTGCGGGCGCCGGGGTCGACGCGCTTGATCTTGTGGTTGTACGTATCGGCCACGATCAGCGTCGTGCCGTGCGGGGCGATGCCGAGCGGGTGTTGCAGCTTGGCCTTCGGCGCCGCGCCGTCGACGTCGCCGAACGAGAACAAGCCCTCGCCGATGATCGTGGAGACCTGTTCGGTGGCCATGTCGATGCGGCGAATCGCGCTGACTTCGCTGTCGGCGACGTATAGATGGCCCCCGGCCGCGCAGATGCCGGACGGCTGGGCCAGCGCCGAGGTCTCCGTCGGCCCGTCGACGAGGTTCTCGCGCCCGGAGCCGGCGAAGGCGCGGGCGAAGCCGACCGGCATGTCGATGCGCCAGATCTGATGCGCCCCGGCCATGGCGACGTACAGCGTTGAGCCTTCGATGGCGATGTCCCACGGCGAGTTGATGCCCTGCCCGACGCCCATGCCCCCCCCGGCCCGGTCGTTGTCCATCTCGCCGGTGCCGACGGCCGTGGTCACGTCGAACGTCTCCAGGTCGATCGCGCGTATGAGGTGGTTTTCGGTGTCGGCGACGTAGAGCTTGCCGTGCGCGGCCGCAAGGCCTTGCGGATGATTGAACGTGGCCGACTCGGCGGGTCCGTCCGCCCGGCCGATCTGGCCGCTGCCCATCACGCGAACGACGCGGCAATGGCCCTGCTGGTCGGGCAGTTCGGCGACGACGATGCGGTTGTGGTTCGAGTCGGCGATGTACAGGCGCTTGCCGGCGGCGTCGGCGCACACCTTTCCCGGAAACGCCAACCCGCCGGTCGCTCGCACGCTTGCGTCTTTCTTGATGGACGGCGGCCCGGTCGCCAGCGTGCCGGCTGTGCGGCCGCTGGACAGGGCGGCGGCGATCGCTTTGTCCAGCGCGTCGCGATTGCCCTCGCCTGCGAATTGAGCCGCGACATATCCCGCGCCGTCGATAACCACCAGCGTGGGCCAACTCCGCGCCGCGTACGCCCGCCAGATCTTCATGTTGTCGTCGATGACGACCGGATGGGCGATTTCGTATCGCAGGATCGCCGCCCGGATCGTCTCGCGGTTGGCCTCGTTGTGAAACTTGGCGCTGTGGACGCCGATGAACGTCACCGGCTCGGCCGCGTACTTGTGCTCCAGCCACGCCAGGTCCGGCAGGATGTGGATGCAGTTGATGCAGCAGTAGGTCCAGAAGTCGAGCAC
>CAZYLK010000258.1:0-6495 GCA_964648365.1 uncultured Phycisphaeraceae bacterium | reverse complement strand
CTGGTGGCGCGCCATTGCGTCGTCTCCAATTGCCGCTTCTCCACGGCTCGCCTTTCCCGCTCCTTCCAGCGCGCAAACAATGCTCACCACAGGGAGGTACGGCCGAGGCGCCGCCGGGTTCGCGCGAAATTCGCGTGGATCGCGCGAAAGCGTGACAACCTGTTCAGTGGCAACGAGGATCAGTGATGCAATAGTGCAGTTGCACAACGGGCGCGGTCGCAGACTCGGACGTCCCCGCCGCATCCGCGTTCTCGACTTTCCCCATCTTGAATAAACGGGTTGCAATGCATGGTTTGTTTTGCTAGTCTGGGCTACTGCGGAGCCGGAGCCGACCCTATCTATTCCGTCGGCGCATCGGGGGGTAGCCGCAGACGCGAAAGATTGTTCGAGAGCCTGATCAAGGCGTTATCGCAGGCGCAATCTGTGCCAAGGTGGTTCGTGCGCCTGGCTAGTGGTTTCTCTAGTTTGGAGGAGAATCGGAAATGAGAGCATCTTTGGTTCTGGGTCTGCTGGTGGCGGCCGTGGCGACGCTTCCGGTCGCGGCGGACGTGGTGTACGAGGAGGAGTTCTTCCAGGGCCAGCCGGCGACGCAGCAGTGCGTGTCGTGGCAGGCGTTTCAGGCCGAACTCCTGAACAAGGAGTTCGTCAGCGTTACCGTGTCCGGCTCCAACGATCCGAACGGCGTGTCCTGCACGGATCCGGACGCCGCGACGGCGATCGGCAAGGCGCTGGCGAACAACGTCGACCTGGCGATCGACTGCGACGGCCGCAACTGGCGGATCGGCGCCTGCGGTGGCGTCAGCAAGGAACTGAGCACGGCGGGAACGACCTGTCTGTGTAGCAACCCGGCCAGCATTCTGCGGCCGTGCCTGACCAACGCCAACTGGGGCGGCATCGCCGGCCCGACCTGCAGCGCGGCCACGCAGACGATGAAGGTCGTCTTCGAAGAGGCCGGCGGCCCGAGCTGCAACTACATCACCAAGAAGTACAAGCAGAAGAAGTGCGACGTGTCGGGCTGCCCGACGAAGCCGTTCGAGAACTGCGAGTACGACAGTGAGCGCGCCTGCGAGGACGTTGGCGATTGCGTCAAGAAGCTGAAGCTGACCTCCGGTTGCAACGATCCGGACGAGAAGGGCAAGTGCAAGCACGTCCTGTCCCGTTGTGATTGCCAGTAAGCTGTAGAGTACGCCTCGCGCGTACACAAGTTCAGTAAGTGCAGGGGGGCGGATCATCAGGTCCGCCCCCCTTTTGATTGCGCCGGCAGGCGACGCACGGGCGATTTGGAGCGACGCTCGCGCCTCGCGCGGCTCAATGCCGGAAATGCCGCGTGCCGGTGAAGATCATGGCGACGCCGCGCTCGTCGCAGGCCTTGATCGTGTCTTCGTCGCGTTTGGAGCCGCCGGGCTGAATGAGGGCGGTGACGCCGGCATCCATGAGGATGGTCGGGCCGTCGGAGAAGGGGAAGAACGCATCCGACGCGGCCACTGGGCCATTCTCACGCGTCCCGCTGCCCTGTGTGCCACTGCTCTGTGAGCAGTGCTCCTCCGTCAGATGCCCGTTCTCCCGAGCCAGCCAGACGGCGATGCGGCAACTCATCACCCGCGACATCTGCCCCGCCCCGTTGCCGATCAGCATGCCGTCCTTGCAGATGGTGATGGCGTTGCTCTTGGTGTGCTTGCAGACGAGCCACGCCAGCCGCAGGTCGGCCATCTCGGCATCGGTGGGGGGGCGCTTCGTGACCACTTTCCACTGATCTTCATTGAGGCCGAGGTTGTCCTGGGTCTGAACCAGCATGCCGCCGGCGATGGATCGGTATTCCAGCGCGGGTTGGTCCGTTGGATTGTTCATGCCGGCCACAGCGAGGAGGCGGACGCGCTCCCCCCACTGCTTGCTCGTCTTGATGACCTCAAGAGCGGCCTCATTGAATGCGGTAGCGATCCAGACCTCGACGAAGAACCCGCCGGCACCCGCCTCTTTGCCCCATTGAGCGTAGGTATCCATCACAACGTGAGCAAATTGTGCGTCGACATCGAAGTTACAGGCCAGAATGCCGCCCATCGCGGCGTTTGGATCTCCGAGATAGGCCCGTCGATAGGCATCGACGGGACTCTCAGCGATGCCCACGCCGCACGCGTTTGTATGTTTGATAAAGTTGCAAGCGCGACGGGCGTCTCCGGGCCTGCAAAGCTCTCGGATCAGCGATAGCGCAGCCTCGGCGTCGTTGACGTTGTTGTAAGAGAGTGACTCAGAGTTCGCGTCGAATGATGCCCCCACAACGGAGCATCGATCATCGGCTTGTGCGAGAAAGTACATGGTCCCGCGCTGGTGCGGGTTCTCACCGTAACGAAACTCATTACCGGTTGTCGGCAAGCCGCCTCCCAGGTCGAGGAACATTACAGGAGGGAACACTGTCTCCCAATGTCGCCGTGCAAAGTGGTTATGCACGACGATGTCATATCCCGCGGTGTGCTGAAATGCCTTGGTGAGCAACCACGTGGGCCACTCAGGGCCACAGGACTCCGCATCGCCACGAAGGTACTTGAGAGTCCGCTCGTAGTGACACGGATCTGAGACTGGAAGCACATGCCGATGATTCTTCGCCGCCGCCCGCAGCAGGCACGGCCCGCCGATGTCGATCATTTCGATCGCCTGCTCGAAGGTGCAGTTCGGGTCGGCGACGGTCTTCTCGAACGGGTACAAGTTGACGACAACCATGTCGATCGGCTCAATGCCCTGCTCGGCGAGTTGCCGCATGTGCTCGGGGTTGTCGCGGTCGGCCAGGATGCCGGCGTGGATTTTCGGGTGGAGCGTTTTGACGCGGCCGTCCATCATTTCGGGGAAGCCGGTGACCTCTTCGACCAGCGTGACCGGGATGCCGCGCTCTTTCAGCAGCGCGGCCGTGCCGCCGGTAGAGATGATCTCGACGCCGAACTCGCCGGCGAGGGCGCGGGCGAAGTCGACGATGCCGGTCTTGTCGTACACGCTGATCAGTGCGCGTCGGATCTTGCGGGGTTCGGACATGGCCGGGATGGTAGCAGATCGGGCGGCGTTGCGGCAGGGCGGGCGGGCGGCTGCGGGCGGAAATCAACGCAAAGGCGCGAAGGTGCGAAGGCGCAAAGGAGGGAGAGGGAATGGATGGGATGTTTTCGAGAGTTTCGAAGCGACCTCGGGGGTCGCGCTACGACACGGCCGCGCCGGGTTCGATGTCCGATTCGGGGGTCAGGAAGATCACCTTCGTGTGCTCGGCGTTGCTGGCGGCCAGGAGCATGCCGTTACTCTCCTCGCCGCGCATCATCCGCGGAGCAAGATTCGCGACCACGACCAGGTTGCGGCCGACAAGCTGCTCGGGGGTGTAGTGCCCGCGGATGCCGGCGCAGATCTGCCGCTGCTCGGTGCCCAGATCGACCTTCAGCACCAGCAGCTTGTCCGCGTTCGGATGCTCCCGCGCCTCCAGCACCCGCGCCACGCGCAGCTTGACCTTGGCAAAGTCGCCGATGTTGATGATGTCCGATGCTTCGCTCATGGGCCTGCACTCAATTCACCGGTCGCGCGCCGATCTCGGCAGCGCCGACCCCGACCGTCCGGCCTGCAAACCGCGAAGTGTAAGCCTCCGTCCAGCCCCACGCAACGCCATCGCCACTGTCCCCCGCGCATCAGGTGCGTGACGTTTTCGGCCGCGGGGTCGGCAAATCCGCGGAGCGCGGGATGGGTGTCAGCCGCGACAGGCGGGCCGAGTCCGGGCCGTGACCTTCCTGGCGCGATCTCGCGGATGGTGCGGCACATGCGATGGTCCCCACGGCCTCGAAGACGAGACCGTGCCACACCGAGTGCCACCAGGTGCCACTTGCCGATGTTGTCACGCCCCGGCGCATCCGCGCATCCGCTCCTTGGCCTTCGTCGCTCCGTGGCTCCACGGCTCTCTTCCCTTCGTGCCTGGACCAGCGTGCGCGATTCCGTGCCTCCGACCCACCGCGCCTCCGTGCCTCCGTGCCTTCTTCTCCTTGCCACCCTCACCGCGCGCCCTACAATGCCGCCACAGGAGGCGCCGTCGATCATGGAGGTCTGTCCGCTCGTTTTCGAGCCTGTTTTCAAGGAGCGATTGTGGGGCGGCGCGCGGCTGGCGACCCGGCTGGGCAAGTCGCCGCCGGACGGGGTGACCATCGGCGAGAGTTGGGAAGTTGCCGACCTGGAGTCCGATGGCTCCGTCGTGTCGCGCGGTCCCGCGAAGGGGCGCACGCTTCGTTCATTGGTCAATGAGTGGGGCCCGCGGCTGACCGGCCGTGCCCCGCTCGTGGATGGCCGGTTTCCTCTTCTGATCAAATTTCTGGACGCGGCGCAGATGCTCAGCGTTCAGGTTCACCCCACTGAGGCGGTCGCGCAGCGGCTCGGCGGTCCGGTCCGCGTCAAGCACGAGGCGTGGTACGTCATCGACGCCGAGCCGGGCGCGTTCATCTACCGCGGCTTCACACCGGGCACCGATGAGACGGCCCTGCGGGCGGCGATCCGTGACGGAAACGTCGAGTCCTGCCTCCGGCGCGTTCCGGTCAAAAAGGGCGACTGCTACTACCTGCCCAGCGGCACGGTCCACGCGCTCGGCGCCGGCGTGCTGGTGGCCGAGGTGCAGACGCCGTCGGATACGACGTTCCGCTTGTACGACTTCGATCGCGTCGACCCCGCCACGGGAGTGAAACGGGAGTTGCACGTCGAGTCGGCGCTGGAGTGCGTGACGTATGAAGACGTACCGCCGGGTCATGAAGCCCGTTCGCACGTCGCCAGCGTCTGGACGGCCGTCACCCGACTGGTGGCGTGCGAGGCCTTCGTCATCGAACGCGTGCGCATGATCGACGGCGTTGAGCAGCCGATTCCGCACGACGAGATGGTTCTGTGGATTGTGCTTGAGGGTGAAGGAGAAGTCGTGTACGCCGGCGGGCCGACGCCGCTGAGCTTCGGCCGCGGCGATACGGTGCTGCTTCCCGCGGGTTTGAAGGACGGCCGCGTGCGTACGCGAGAAAACTCCGTGTGGCTGGAGGTGACGGTGCCGATCGCCAGTACACTGGAGCCGCTGAACGAAGCCGAGCGCGCGGAACTGCGGTCCGGGAGTTCGCACGCGCCGTCGTATGTTCCGCTGACCGTGCCGCGACCGATGAAGGACGAGTAGCAGGCGGTCGAAAGCTGCACGGTGTGGGTGGTCATGGGCGCATAGCGCGTCAGTCCCCGGTCTGCCCGCCGCCACGCGACGGATCCGGCGGCCGCCCAAAAAAAAGGCTGGTCGCGGCGCGGGTCGGTCGGGTATAACGCGGGTGGAAGGCCGGCCACGGTTCGGCCACGCGCGGCTCGCTCGCATGGGACGCGTTGCAGGAGGAAGGAGCCGATGGGAGGATCGTCAATCGGGGCACAGCTCTCATTTTTCGACGGAATGATCGGGGGGGGCAGGGCATGACGCCGCACGACGTCTCACGTTACGTCCGTCAGACGCGCAAGTTTGCCTTCGCGCTGGCGACGCTCCACGTCTTTCTCTGGCTGTACTTCATGTATCGCACCGCCGGTGCCGGGCAGATCGGCAATACGGTGCTCGGCGCGATCTTCCTGCTCAGCGTGATCTGCCTCTGGTCGCTGCTGGATCATCTGCTCAGTGTGCAGGCGTGGTGGATGCCGCTGCTGCGGCGCTCGGCGGAATTAGAGGATCGACTGATGGCGATGGAGCGGCGCGTCGAGGCGCTGCAGGCCTCGGACGCCATCGACCTTGTGGCCGGGGAGCAGCCGTCCCACGCATCGGAACTGGTGGCGGCCACGCTGGCAGAGAGCACGTTTCCGCGCCTGGCGGGACGGCCGTTTCGCGAGGACCACGCCGATTCCATGCGTCCGCCCGGCGCCCAGGCCGGGGCGACTGCGGGCGCGTCCGCGGCCGCCTCCGAGGCCCCACCCGTCGCGCGGCGGGCGGCGGACGTGAGCTTCGGTTCCCGCGGGCGCGAGGTATCGGCTGAGCCGCCGCCGGCCAGTTCTGAGCTTCGCAACGGTGCGCTTACTCGCTGGCGCGAGGCACTGGCGGGCGGCGCGCTGATCGAGGCGGGATCGATGCTCGATCGCTGGCGAACATCCCGGCCGGTGGCGTTCGTCGCCCAACGGGAGTCCGAACTGGCCGCCGCGGCGCAGTTGACGTTCGACGCGTTGCGGGCGGATTTTGCCCGCCACGTCCGCGAGGGCGACTACGGGGCGGCGCTGGCGGCCGGTCGCAGAATCAGCCGGCTGTTTCCCGATTCGCGCCCCGCACGCGATTTCGAACGGCTGCGCCCGCTGCTGCAACGCCGCGTCGACGACCCCGCCGCGGGGGACTCCCTCTCAGCGGCCATGCTGCGCGGCTGAACCGCCGTAAACGCTCGTGCCCCGGCGCCGAGCCGCCGGCTTCAGCCCGCGCGGATTAACGTAGCACGCGTGGCACGTCGTGGCACGCAACGCCGTTCACTATGCGGCTGTCTTTTCTTCACGAATCGCCTT
>CAZYLK010000257.1:0-6527 GCA_964648365.1 uncultured Phycisphaeraceae bacterium | reverse complement strand
GGGTCTGCGGCCCCCGGGACCGTTTCGCCCAACGTCTTTCGACACTTCGTGTCCATAAAGGCAGCGGGGATCTGGTATACTGTCGCCCGTCGGCCGGATGCCCGTCGGGCGGCCTGATTCTGCTTGCCTCTGGAGGAGACAGACGTGGTTTCACCTTCGCGCGTGCTTGTGGGAGCGGTCATGATGTGGGCGGCGCTGGGTTCGCCCGCGGCCGGGCAATCGTCGTTCGTCAACTGGGAGACGCCGCAGGTCCGGCCGCTCGACATCACGCCGGACGGCGACACGCTGCTGGCGGTCAATACCGCCGATAACCGGCTGGAGGTGTTCGACCTGCGATCGGGGCGTCCGGTGGCACAGGGGTCGGTCCCCGTCGGGCTGGATCCGGTTTCGGTACGGGCGCGAACCAACCGCGAGGCATGGGTTGTGTGCCACGTGTCGGATTCCGTCAGCATTGTCGATCTGACCACCATGAACGTCGTGGCGACGCTGCGGACGCTGGATGAACCGGCCGACGTTGCGTTCGCGGGCAATCCTCTACGTGCGTTTGTCACCTGTTCGCAGGCGGATGCGGTGCTGGTGTATGACCCGGCGGATCTGGGCGCGCCGCCGGCCGAGATCGCGATCGATGCGGAAGATCCGCGGGCGCTGGCGGTCAGCCCGGAGGGCGCGTTCGTCTACGCGGCCGTGTTCGAGTCGGGCAACGGCACGACGATCCTCGGCGGCGGCACGCAGGGCAACGTCATCAACTTTCCGCCCAACGTCGTCAGCGACCCGGAAGGCCCCTACGGCGGCGTCAATCCTCCGCCGAACGACGGCAACGCGTTCTTCCCGCCGCAGAATCGCAACAATCCGCCGCCGCCGCGCGTCGGGTTGATCGTGCGCAAGGATGACCGCGGCCGGTGGATGGACGACAACGGCGGCAACTGGACGCGACTCGTCAGCGGGCCGTCGGCGCAGAAGTCCGGCCGGCCGCAGGGGTGGGATCTGCCCGACCACGATGTCGCGGTCATCGACGCCGCCACGCTGGAGGTCAGCTATCTCAATCGCATGATGAACCTGTGCATGGCACTGGCCGTGAATCCGGCGTCAGGCGAGGTGGCGGTGGTCGGGACGGATGCGACCAACGAGATTCGCTTCGAGCCGGTCATTACGGGGACGTTCACGCGCGTCAACGTGGCGCTCACCGACCCCGACGGCGGCGTGCCGGCCATTACCGACCTGAATCCGCATCTGACCTACAGCGAGCCGAGCGTTCCGATGGAGCAGCGCTTGCTGTCGCTGGGCGATCCGCGCGGCATCGCCTGGACGGCGGACGGGACCGAGGCATTCGTAACCGGTAAGGGATCGAACAACGTCGTGGTGATCGACGCGGCTGGTCAGCGCGTGCTGGATGAGCCGATCCCGGTGGGCGAGGGGCCGACTGGGGTGGTCATCGACGACGCCCGCGGGCTGGCTTACGTGTTGAATCACTTCGAGGGGTCAATTTCGACGTTGTCTGTAGCCGAAAGGCGGGAAGTCGCACCGCGAACGCGGCTATACGACCCCACCCCGGACGCGATCAAGACGGGCCGCAAACATCTTTACGATACGCATCGCAACTCCGGCCTCGGCCAGATCGCGTGTGCGTCGTGCCACGTCGATGCCCGCATGGACCGGTTGTCGTGGGATCTTGGCGATCCGTCGGGCATCGTGAAGGGTTTCAACCAGAACTGCTTCAACGGCAACTTCAACGACTGCCAGCCGTGGCATCCGATGAAGGGGCCGATGATGACGCAGACGCTGCAAGATATCGTCGAGAAAGAGCCGCATCACTGGCGCGGCGACCGGGACGGGCTGGAGGAGTTCGCCACCGCGTTCGCGACGCTCCAAGGCGCGGACGAACCGCTGCCGCCGGACGACATCCAGGAGTTCGAGGACTTCCTGGCGACGATTCACTTCCCGCCCAACCCGTTCCGCAACTTCGACAACTCGCTGCCGACGAATCTGCCGCTGCCGGGGCATTTTTCGACCGGCCGCTTCCGTAACCAGGGCGGCTTGCAGCCCGGCCAGCCGATGCCCAACGGCAACGCCGAGCGGATCGTCAACACCTACCGATTTGGCTTCCTCGATGCCGGTAACATTAGCTGCGTCACCTGCCACACGCTGCCGACCGGGATGGGCAGCAACTACTTTTCCGATCGCGGCCCGCCCTATGCGCCGCTGCCGCCGGGGCCGAATGGTGAATTGAAGCACCACATCGTCTCGATGGATGGCTCGACCAACGTCAGCATCAAGGTGCCGCAGCTTCGCAACCTGTACGACAAGGTCGGCTTCGACATGACGCAAACGTCGAACCGCTCCGGCTTCGGCTACCTGCACGATGGCAGCATCGACTCGCTGACGCGGTTTCTTACTGAGCCGGTCTTTCGCGTCACCAGCGATCAGCAGGTGGCGGACTTGGTCGCGTTCATGCTGGCGTTTTCCGGCTCGGACCTGCCGATGGGCAATCCGAACAATCCGCAGGAACTGCCCGGCCCACTCAGCCAGGATACGCACGCGGGAGTCGGGTGGCAGGTGACGGTGGACGCGGTGAACCGCGATTCGCGCGAGGTCCGCGACCTGATCGACGACATGACGTTCGAAGCCGACCTGGAGCGCATCGGCATCGTGGCCAAGGGGATCTTCGACGGCGAGTCTCGCGGCTTCGCGTATATGGGCAACGCGAAGATGCAGTCCGACCGCGACGGCGAGACGATCAAAGTCAAGGAACTGCGGCTCTCGGCCGACGTGGGGGCGGAGATCACTTTCACCGTGGTCCCGTTCGTCTCCGAAGCGCGCATCGGCATCGACCGCGACGAGGACGGATACTTCGACCGCGATGAACTGGACGCATGCAGCGACCCGGCCGACCCGAACAGCACGCCGGAGAACGTCCTCAAAGGCGACGCCGACCACGACGGGCGGATCAGCCTGAGCGACTACGGACGGTTGACCGAATGCTTCACGGGCGCCGGGGGAACCGCGGATACGACCTGTCAATGCGCCTTCGACTTCGATGGCGACTTCGACGTGGACCTGTCAGACGCGAAGGAGTTCGTGGAGGCGATGACGGGGCCGTAGGCTCGGCAGAGGTACGAACCGCAGATGAACGCGGATGAACGCGGATGGAATGGAAGAAAGCAGGGTCACGACGTGAAGGGCGATGGGATTCCCGACGATGCTACTGGCGGCGCGCTGCGCCGCCTGCTCAGGGACGGTTCCGATTTCTCGAAGCCACATGAAATCGACTTTCACGTTGCGGTCCCCGACGAATCGGCCGGGCGCCATGTCGCGGATGCGGCGTCAAAACTGGGGTTTGCCACGAAGGTCGTTTATGACGACGAGAATGGGCCGTCGTGGACTTGCTGGTGCAGTCGCTGGATGCTCCCCGACCATGCGGCGATCACGCAAATCGAGAAACGTCTCGACGACATCGCCCAACCAGTGGGAGGCAAGATCGACGGCTGGGGCGCATTCGTGGTCTCGTAAGATTGTGCAACCTCGTCTCCGCGTCTTCGAGAGATACGTCATGTTGACACCCGTGCTCGCCAGCTCAGCGCTTTGCACCGTCGCGGCGGCCGCGGCCTGCCTCGCTTCAGGAGGCGCCGACCCGCAGGTCGCTGCTGGAGTGCCGGCCGATAGCGCGAACTCAGCGCAATCAGCGCAAGTAGACACTGGCGAGGACGCAGCGCGCACGCCCGATCGCCGGGAACCGAACACGCCGCGGCTGGGCTTCTCCTTCAACAAGGCTCGCGGCCTGACCGGCGAAGAGTGGAGCGCTCTGACGCAGTATGCGGACTTGGTGCTCGGGCTGGACGGGCACGGCTATGACTTCCCCGGCCTGCTTGACGATTTCCGCGCCGCCCGGCCGGACGTGCCGCTGTATTGCTTCGTCACCGCCATGGCCATGCAGCGGCAGGACATCAACGACTGGCGGTTCAAACGGCTCGACCACGACGAAACGGCGTTTCTGCACGTCGGCGATCCGGCCAGCTTCAAGGCCGTGATCGTCAACGGAAAGACGCGGCTGTTCTGGGTGCGGGATTACCGCATCTCGCCGTCCTCGGGCTACCCCAACCCGCCGGGCGTGACGAGCTACCAGATCGAATCCGCACCGGCGAAAGACGGTCCGTGGACCGGCGAAGGCCAGCCGATGCCGGAGAACGGCACGGCGTACTACGAGGCGCGAACCAGCGCGGCCGATCCGAATCGGTGGTATCGACTGCGCAGTCGCCTGGCGGACACTGGCGAGTACGCGGCCTATTCATGGCCGACGCGGCCCGACGCGGCGGCGGTCGGATTCACTTATATGAAGGTCGCGCAGGATCTGACCTTCACGGCCGGGATATGGGGCGAAGGGCCGCAGAACCCGTCGAGCGTCGTGCTGGAGTGGGGCCGGGCGGGACAGTGGGGCTATGCCAGCATCGCCACGGCGAAGGGTCCGACCGTCGACGGCGTCACCGAGTACACCGGCCGCGTCACCCGATATCCGTCGAGCGGTCACTGGGTGATTCGGCTGCGCGACACGTCGCGCAACGTCACCAGCATGATGTTCGAGCCGGCGCGGCGCAACAACCGGCTGATCGATCGCTTCGGCGCCCATTTCTTCAAGCCCGATCATCCGCTCGGGCTGAGCGTCCACAAGGGAAGACTCGCCGAGGCCGAGGCGCTGGGGCTGGCGGGCATGCGGCTGGATTTCGTGGTGGATTCGTATCCGACGTGGCTGGCGCCGGCGGCGCCCGTCGGCGAGGACGCGGCGTGGGCGGACATCGAGCCGCGGACGATCGCCATGCTCGACGAGCTCAAGGCGGCCTATCCACGGATGAAGCTCGTGCTCAACGGCATCTCGGTCACGTCGCATTACACCGGCATTTACGACTTCCTGCCGCACGCGGACGGGGCGGACTGCGAGTACATCGGCTGGAGCAGCCCGAACGCGACCGAGCCGTTTCGCGACGCCGACATGCTCGACGGCGTCATCGGCGTCGCCCACGTGCGCCAGCGCCCGGTGACCGGCTACTCGTATGCCGCCGCGGATAACATCGACGCCCGCATCACGTCGATCGCCCGCTACTGGCTCATCTTCACGCCGCACGTCTACTATCACTATCAGACGGCCGACGCTCATCAGAGCGTCGACTACTTCCCCGAATACGATATCGACATGGGTCATCCGGTGCGCCCGCTGCTGGCCAGCCGGGCCGACCTGATCGACGGAGGCATCTACCGGCGCGAGTACACGCGCGGCACGGCCTGTTACAACCCCGGTTCGTCGCCGGTGCTGGTGAACTTTGCATCACCGCGATACGTCGTGCGTCTGCACGGCGGTCGGTCGCCGAAGCAGGGCGGCGGCGGCTACTTTCAATACGAAGGCCCGGCGACGTCCACAGTGCTGGCCGGCAAGCGCGGCGCGCTGGTGCTGAAGGCGGAAGGCGACCTGAACTGCGACGGCGTCGTGGACGACGGCGACCGGGAAGCGTTCACGCTGGCCCTGAGCGACCCGCAGGAATACGCCCGCCTCTATCCCAACTGCAACCGGTCGCTGGCCGACTGCAACGGCGACGCCGAGTACGACGCCGACGACGCGGCCGCGTTCGCGGAACTGCTGGGCCAGTGACACACGTCGCAGCAGGCCGGCAATCCGAGGCCGATCGGCAGGCGCTGAGGGTAGGCGGATGTGGCTGCACGGCAAGCCTGTGCGGCATTCCGCCGCAATGGGGCAGCCGACCCGTATTCACGAGCGCCGAGGCTTCGCCGGCAGTGACACGATCGTAACCTGCTGCAAAAAAACCACTTACGCTAACGCCATCCGGCTCACTTGCCCGATCGCGAAACGTGGGGTATACTTCCATTGGAATTGACCCGCTTGCCGAACTGTCACCGGACGGTGGCGTTTCCCTTCGGGGGATAGGCGGCGGGTATTTTTATGCGCTGGGCGTCGGCCACTCACGCACGTTCAACTCGCGATGGCGGATCAGCCGCCGGTACACGTCCGAGTC
The DNA here is from genome assembly GCA_964648365.1 of uncultured Phycisphaeraceae bacterium. Classification (GTDB taxonomy): domain Bacteria; phylum Planctomycetota; class Phycisphaerae; order UBA1845; family UBA1845; genus SURF-32. Next base: position 510 of record CAZYLK010000257.1, on the reverse strand, counting down.
CCCCTTCTCGACGCGGACGGACCGAGCCACCGCGCCGCAGATCATGTCCGCCAGTTGGAGCAGATTGTTGTTGTGTGAGCGCTCGGACTTCACGCGCCGGATCGCGGGAACCGCGCCTGCGACATTGGTCCGTCGCTTCAGGTAACGGGCGAGCTTCTTCTGAAAGTCCTCGCTGCTGCTGCGGTCGATGACGACGCTGGCGTTTTGCAAGTGGGGTCTGGCCCATTGGAAGACCAGACTGACAACGTAGCTGTAGAAGGGCTGTTTCATCTGGACCTCCGGTCTTTCGAGCAATGCCTTGTTGACGACCGCGGAGATGTAAAAAAACTGATACGGCGCAACGCCCCTCAGGAACCCCTCCCGCACCCGGCGGCTGCTCTTGTTGAAGTGGAACTCGACTTCGGGTGGCAGGTTCAGTTCGCGGCGGAGCAGGCCGATGCGCTGATCGCAGGCCGCGGCCTCGTCGTACTCCTCGAACATGACCGCCGTCACCACGAAGTGCGACGACGA
>CAZYLK010000256.1:0-6678 GCA_964648365.1 uncultured Phycisphaeraceae bacterium | reverse complement strand
AACTCGCAACCGCGCGACCGCATTCCGCCTTGCAACCGCCCCCGCAAATCAGCTATGATGCCTCAAACCGTACCGGGGGTGCGCATGGTCCGATTTGCTACCATTGTACTGCTGCTCGCTGCGGTTCCCGCGGCCGGGCAGATCATTCGCTACGAGGGCGACGTTTTTCCGGAGGACGCGGGCTGGCAGCGTATCGAGCGTCCGTTCGTGCCCGAGCGCTGGCTGGAGGACGGCTGGCTTCGCTTGCGCAGCAAGGTTGTCGATCCGGAGAACTGCGTGGGGGACGACGAGTTCTATCGCTGGGATCTGGACGACTTCGCCGGCGCCGAGCGATTCATGCTCGAGTGGCGGGTCACTACCGACGGCCCGCGGCCGGAGTTTCACTACACCGCGCCCACGAGTTGCGTCGCTTCCGGACAGCGCGGCGTTCGGTTTCACACCACGGTTACCGCCGATCTGGCTCGCTTCATCGACGATGTCATCGAGTGGCACATGTTCACCATTGAGCCAGACGTATCCCACTCGTTCCGCGTGGACTTTTACGGCAATGAGTGGTTCGAGTGGGCGGTCGACGGGGAGGTTCTCGTGGCCAAGCGCCTCGCCAAGCCGTATCCGACCGCCGATTCGATCATCCAGTGGGGCGTTCGCGCCGCGTGTTTCGACAACGTCTCCGCATTCGATTACGTCCGCTTCGGCATCCCGGATGAGCCCGAAGTCGATTGCGAGGCCATCAGCCAGTTCAAGACGTCCTGCAAGCAAGCCAAGATCAAGGCCAAGCTCAAGTCCGCCCTGGAGCCGGGCACGGAACTGACGCTCACCAACAACGGCGACCATCGCGTCATGCGGGTCAAGCCGAACGGCAAAGCCAAGGCCAAGTACAAGAGGCAGACGGGTGAACACACCCTGCTGCTGCTGAACTGCCCGGCGATCTCTCAGGAGTTGACATGCGACTGAACCGCAGCACGCTAACGCACCCAAGCCGAGCAGGAGCCGTCGCAACGGCGCTGGCCTGCTTGAGTCTTGCGGCCCCCGGATGGGCGCAGATGGTCTCATACGAGTGTGACTCCTTCCCGGAAGAGGAGGGTTGGGAACGGATTATTCGCCCGTACTCGCCCGAGCGATGGCTCGACGACGGCTGGTTGTACTTCAAGTCCGAGACTCTGTTGGAGAATCCCTGCGGCGGTGAAGACGAATTCTATCGCTGGGAACTCGGCGAGTGGGCCGGCGCGCCGCGATTTCGGCTTGAGGGCAGGTTCATCACGGATGGGCCGAGCAGCGAACTGGCGGCCGTCGCACCTGTGTCGTTGGTGGCTTCTGGAGCTTCCGGCATTCGATTTCACACCAGTGTGGCACGCGATGAATCGCGCTTCATCTGGGATCCGCCATCGCACTTCTTCTCTATCGAACCGGATGCGCCACACGTGTTTAAGGTTGAAATCTACGGGCCGTACTGGTTCGAATGGTCGATCGATGGCGTCGTGCATGATTACGGAAGCTGGGGGCGGCAGTACCCGACCGAAGATTCCGTCGTGCAGTGGGGCGTCCGGGCGTTCTGCTTCGATAACGTGTCCGCATTCGACTTCATCCGCTTTGGCGTGCCGGATGATGAACCGCTGATTGACTGCGACGCCGTCCGCAAGCTCAAGGCCCGGTGCCGCGAGGGGCGCGGCGGGGAGGGCAGGATCGTCGCCAAGGTGCGCACGCGGTTGGACGAGGGCACGGAACTGACCCTGACCAACAACGGCGACCACCGCGTCATGCGGGTCAAGCCGAACGGCAAGGCCAAAGCCAAGTACAAGAGGCAGACGGGCGAGCACACGCTGCTGCTCCTGAACTGCCCGGCGATTTCGCAAGAGGTTGCCTGCGAGTAGCCAGCGCGGTCGCTATGTTCTCTGGGTCTGCCGTCAGCTCACCCAGTAGCTGGCAACCACAATCCCCACCGCCGCGGCGATGCCCACGCGCAGGTTGTCGTTGACGCGCGAAGGCAAAGACTCCGCGACCGCCGCACACACTGCGCCGGCGACGGCGCACGTCCACGCCAGCGACCACGCGACCTGCGGCCGTGCCTCCAGCCGGTAGATCACCGCCGCCGTCGGCGCGGCCGCGAGCACGAAGCACGCCAGGCCCACCCACGTCTTGCCCGCGTTCCACGGCAGCGGCTTTCGCCCCCAGGCCCGCCCGCCCAGCGCGGCCGCGGCGTCGCCGAAGGCCAGCACGTAGAGCGTCGCGCTGGCGAACTCGGCCCGCGACGGGAACAGCACCAGCACCGCCAGCGGCCCGGCCGCGTACCCCGCGCAGGCCCGCGTCCAGCGCGGGTCGATCAGCCGATGCCGCGACAGCCGCACGGTCAGAAGCGTCAGCGTCGTCACCACGCCGATCGCCACCAGCAGGTTCCACCAGGGCAGCGGATCCTCGTGATAGATGAAGAGCATGATCAGCGGAATGAGCGCCGGCAGCAGATGCACGCGCTTGCGCCGCCACTCCAGCGCCAGCTCGGACTCATCGCCGCGTTGCCCCAGGCGTACACTCGCGTCCATAGATGATCCGCCGCCGCGCCGCTGCTTCCACCACCGCACCGCGCTTCGGCGCTTCACCGCCCGGCCGTTCGATGTTGCTTCCACTCATGCCGACCGGCCGGCGTGCGACCGGCATCGAAGCGTCCCAAGCCCGCGACGGGTCACCAAACACCGCGCCAGCGCGCCATTTGACACTCGCCATTCGCCACTCGCCACTCGCCACTCGACATTCGCCATTCGACATTCGACATTCGAGCCGCGTCACTTGTTTACCTGGCACTTGGGGTTCTTCTGCTTGAACTCGCGCATGCCGGCTGTGGTGACCTTCGTGCCGCGCACGACCACGCGCTTGAGCGCCTCCATCCCGGCCAGCGAGACCAGTCCGGCATCCGTCAGAGCAGTATCGTTGAGGTAGAGGGCCTCCAGCGACACGAGGCCGCGCAGCCGGCCCACGCCGGTGTCCGTTACGGCCGTGCCGACCAGTGACAGCGTCCGAAGCGTCTGCAACTCCCCGATCGTCCCCATCGCCGCGTCGGTGACGGCGGTGTTGCCCAGCAGAAGCGTCTCCAGCATGTACATGTTCGCCAGAGCGGCGACGGTTGCGTCACCCGCCTTCGTGCCCGTCAGTTTCAGCTCATAGAGCCGCTGCAGAGTCTTGAAATGCTCCGCGGATTTGTCGGTGATCGACGTGCCGGCCAGCCGCAACACCCGCAGCGACGACACCCGGCCGACGTGCGCCATCGCCTCGTCTCCGATGCCCGTGTCCGACAGATCCAGGTCGCGCAGATCTTTCAATCCCGCCAGCGCCGTCATTCCCGGCGCGGTCAGGCGCCGGCAGCCGTGAAGATCAAGCCGCGTCAGGCCGGCGCATTCCGAGAGCGGTCCGAGGTCGTCGATGCCTGTCCCGCTCAAGTCGAGTTCACGCAGCGTCTTGAGCGGTTTCAGTGCCGCCAGCCCGCCGGCCGTAATCTTGTTGTTGCGCTTCAGGCGCAACACGGCGAGGGTCGGGCATTCCGAGAGCTTGCTCAGCCCCTCGTCGGTGATTCCCTCCGGCAGCGAGAGCGCCTCCAGCCCCGCCATTCGCGCCACGGCCGCCAGCGCGGCATCCGTGACCGCTGTGTGCTCCAGGTTCAGTTCGGTCACGGTCATTGACCCCGCGAGCGCGGCCAGGCCCTCGTCGGAGAGGTCGGTATGGGCCAAGTCCAGCCCAAGTAGCCGCTTCATCGCGCCGAGTGATTCGACCTGTTTGTTGACGCCGGTCGCCGGCCCGATCCGGACGTACTGAACGGCTCCCGGACGCAGCGCGGCCAGCGGACTGAGGTCCGCCGCGCCGGCCTCGCTGATCCAGAGCCGCACGTACGACTCCGGCGGCACCACCACCACGCCGCGCGCCTCGCCGAGGTTGTACCAGGCCGCTTCGCCTTCCTCAGTCGCGCTGCGGAACGCGACGGTTCCCATTGAGCGATCCTCGGGAAAGGCGAGGTATCGGCGCACCGGCGGCGCCTGCGACCACGCCGGGCCTGCCATCACGAACGCCGCGGCCGCGACGGCCGCGCAGAGTTGCCGGTCGATCATGATTTCACCGTCCTGCGGGGTTGTCCGGCGGCGGCGTCCAGCAGACGGCGCACCGCGGTTCGTAGCTTTCCGGCCCGCCTACCATGCAGCCGTCGATTATAGGCGTCGTCCGCTGCGTCCGGTCGGCAATGGCGCCGCAACGGGCACAGACGGCGTACACCACGTCCACGCGCGTGCTCATCGCCCGGAGCCGCTCGACGATCGGAAACGGCCGCCCCCAACTGTCGCGGTCGAGGGCGGTGATCACGAATGCATAGCCCGCGTGGCACAGCCGTCCGCACAGATCGACGAGCGCCTCGTCGAAAAAGTGCGCCTCGTCGACGGCGATCAGACGCTGGCCGCTGGTCTGCAGGCGTTGCCGCAGCGCGTCGGCGCTGTCGACGACCTGGGCGGGGACGGCGTCAAACGTATGCGAAACGACGGCGTCCCGGCGGTAGCGGTCGTCGATGAGGTGCTTGTAGACCCCGACGGCGCCCGGCTCGGCTGCGCGGACGCGCCTCAGCAGCTCGGTCGTCTTGCCGCTGAACATGCAGCCGAGGATGAGTTCCAGCCCCGACGGCGCGAGCAGCGGCCGCGGGGCCGAGGTGCTCTGCGAAGCCACGCGGATGTCCATGACGCCATTATGGCGCGCATGGCCCGTCGTGAAAACTGCCCGCGGAAACCGGCCGAGGCTTCGCGGAAACCAACGCAAAGGCGCAAAGGCGCGAAGAGAACGGGTGTCGTCCGCGCCTCGCGGCGGGTTGCAAGGTCCGCCGTCGCCGTCAGGATTTCGTCGTCTTGCCGTCCTTGCTCTTGGCCTTGACGGCCAGGATGACCTCTTCCTGCACCTTCGCCGGCGTCTTGGCGTAGGCGTGGAACTCCATCGAGAACGTCGCCTGGCCCTGGGTCATGGAGCGGAGGTCGGTCGAGTAGCCGAACATGTTCGCCAGCGGCACCTCGGCCGAGATGATGGTCGCGTTGCCCTTGGCTTCGGTATTCGTAATGAGTCCGCGGCGCGACGAGATGTTGCCGGAGACGGCGCCCTGGAAGTCGGTCGGCGTCTCAACCTCGACGCGCATGATCGGCTCCAGCAGCACCGGCTTGGCCTTCTGGATGGCCTGCTTGAAGGCATCGCGGGCGCACACCTGGAACGCCAGGTCGGACGAGTCCACCGCGTGCGAGGAGCCGTCTTCCAGCACCATTTTAACGCCCACGATCTCGAACCCGGCCAGCGGACCCTTGCCGCGGGCCATCTGGAAGCCCTTGTCCACCGAACCGATGTACTCGCTGGGGACGTTGCCGCCTTTCACGAGGTTTTCGAACTCGTAGTCCTTCCCCTCGCCGACCGGCAGCGGAATCAGCCGGCCGATGACGTGGGCGAACTGGCCCGAGCCGCCGGTTTGCCGCTTGTGGCGATAGTCGTACTCCACTTCCTGCGTCGGGTGCTCGCGGTAGCTGACCTTGGGCTGGCCGACGATCACGCTGGCGCCGTACTCGCGCCTCATGCGTTCGACGTAGACCTCCAGATGAAGCTCGCCCATGCCGGAGATCAGCGTCTGCTCCGCCTCTTCGTCGTAGCGGGAGTGGAAGGTCGGGTCTTCCTTCATGAAGCGATTGAGCGCTTCGGACATTTTGTCGCGATCGGCCTGCCGCTCGGGCGAGATCGCCACCGAGATAACCGGCTCGGCGATGTGGATGCTCTCGAGCGAGTAGTTGATGCCGCTCCCGCAGAGCGTGTCACCGGAAACAAGATCCAGACCCATCACGGCGATGATGTCGCCGGCCTGGGCGGATTCGATGTCCTCGCGCTTGTCGGCGTGAATGCGGAAGACGCGGCCGACGCGCTGCGACTTGCCCGTCCGGGGCACGAGGTACGCTTTGCCCTTCTCCAGCTTGCCCTGATAGATGCGGCAGTACGTGACCTGGCCGAACGACTCGTCGACGATCTTGAAGGCCATTGCCACCAGCGGACCGCCGGGGTCGGCGGTTACGGCGGTTTCCGCGCCTTCGTTGGCGTTGTCACAGGCGTAGGCCACCCGATCCAGCGGCGACGGCAGGTAGGCCTTCACCGCGTCCAGAAGTTGCTGCACGCCCTTGTTCTTGAACGCCGAACCCATGAAGACCGGCGTGATCTCCCGGCTGAGCGTCGCGCGACGCACGGCCGCCTGAATGATCTCGATCGCCGGCTCGTCGTGCTCGAGCATGACGGTCATGAGTTCGTCGTCGTAGAGGCTCAGCGTGTCGAGCATACCGGCGCGGGCGCGGCGGGCGTCGTCGACGAGGTTGGCGGGAATGTCGGCGATCCGGAGCTTCTCACCGGCGCTGCCGTCGTTGAGGATCGCCTTCATCGTCAACAGGTCGATGATGCCCTGGAACTCCGGCCCGGACTCGATCGGGATCTGCATCGGCACGGCCACGTGGCCGAGCTTGTTTTCCAGTTCCGATATGACGCGGGCCGGATCGGCGCCGACGCGGTCCATCTTGTTGATGAATGCCACGCGCGGAACGCGATAGCGGCGCATCTGGCGATCGACGGTGATCGACTGTGACTGCACGCCGCCCACGGCGCACAGCACCAAAACGGCTCCATCCAGCACGCGCAGCGAAC
>CAZYLK010000255.1:0-6691 GCA_964648365.1 uncultured Phycisphaeraceae bacterium | reverse complement strand
GCACGAACTCGCCGATGACCATGTTGCCGGTCGTGCGGTCCTCGTTGCGCCCGCCGGCGCGCACGCGCGTCTGCATCTCGGCTTCGATGTCTTCCATCGTCGCCTCGACCGACGCGCGGAAGGCGTCCAGGATGCGTTCGTCGCACGTGAGGCCGTAGAGGATCGAGACCGACTTCGGCACGTGGAAGTTGAAGTCATAGCCGACGCGCCGCTCGCGCTTCGTGCGCGGCGTCAGCGTCTCGCCGGTCGCCGGGTGGCGGTTCTCGCACAGGGCGTCCCAGTCCTCGCGCCCCACGGTGCCCGACAGCCCGAGACGCGCCGCCCCCTTGCCTTTCCAGACGCCGACGAGTTCCTGCCCCTCCGAGTAGTAGTCGGAGGTCGAGTAGTAGCTCTTGGCCCGGTCCGGCGAGTTGTTCTGGGTGATGCGAAGCATGGTGACCCGGTAGTTCCTACCGCGTCATTCGCCATCGTCAAGAACTTGTTCGCGCGGGGGTTGATTTCTTTCACGGCGCTTCACGCAACCACCCGGCCGAATCAGCGCGCGGGCGCGCTTCGCTGCCGCAACTCTCCCAGCCTCGCGGCCAGAGCCTGCCGGCCCATCGTGCGGGCATAGTTTTCCGGCGTCATCCCCGCCTGGTCCGGGGCCGCCACGTCGGCGCCGTGCGCCACAAGCAGCTCGACCACGTCGCCCGCCCCGTGCGCCGCCGCCTTGTGCAACGGCGTTTCGCCGCCGGCGTCCCGCGCGTCGATCTCGGCACCGTGCGCGATCAGTACCCTGGCTGCCTCCGCATTCCCGGCCGAGGCCGCGGCATGCAGCGGCGTGCACAGGTCGGCGTCACGGGCGTTCACCGACGCCCCGTCGGCCAGGAACTGCTCGACCTCCTCCTGGCGGTCTCCCTTGGCGATGGCGTTTCGCAGCCCGAAGTCGTGCAGCAGCTTGAGCATGCGCCGGTCGCTGCGGTCGTGCGCGAGAACTAGCGAATCCACGTCCACCTCCGCGCCGCGCTCCAGCAGCGCCCGTGCCGCGCCGACCCTCCCGCCCCCGGTCGCCAGGTGCAGCGGCGTCAGTCCTGATTTGTCGGCCGCATTGGGACACCCGCCACGGTCCAGCAGCAGCGTCACGACCTCGGCCTGCCCCTCGCGCGCCGCGTGGTGCAGCGCTCTCACACCCTTCGCATCCGCCGCATCCGGGTCAACGGACCTGTTCAGCAACGCCATCAACGCGGAAAGATCGCCGGTCGCCGCCGCCTTGTGCAGTTCAAGCACCTCCTGCTTCCGATCCGTCATGTCTCCTCGATCAGCCCTGAAACCTCCTTCCCCGTGTACCACGTCCGTTCGCTCACGTGTGTGAATCTTTGATGACGATTCGCCGGCGCCGCTTGCTGCGGCGGCAACGAAGCATGCCCCTCCTTGCTGGCTCCAACCGCCGCGGCCGTCCTTGCGCAATGTCTCCGAGGCCCGATACTGCCCGCCCCGCACAAGCCAGTGCCCGCCTGAAAAACGCGAGGCAGACGGTGCACTGGTCAAGGGCACCGAAAGGGTCCGGAGCAGCAACCCATTGGATGTACTGAACAATCCGCCAGCGGGCGCCACACCGGAGCGCGCAACTGTCACAAATATGTCATAAATGTGCCACAAATATGTAACAGTGGCTTGGTACACTGAAAGAGCAATGGAGACATTGTAGCTACAACTCGATTGAAGGAGGATTATATGAGTATCTATAAAACGTACTGCAAGTACCTGTGTGTGGCGGCCGCCGCCGGCCTGCTCGTGACCGGCATGCCCAGCCAGGGTAACGCCCTAGATGCGGCGTTCTCGGCGGACTTCGCCGGCATTCTCGATGCCGTTGACATCTCTGCCGGCGCAAACACCGGCACGCCGGTGTGCGGTGACATGAAAGGCAAAGCCTGCTCGCCCAACGGCGCGGTGCAGAAGTGCCAGTCCAAAAAGGGCGTCCGACTCTGCCAGACCTGCACTGATGGCCAGTGGGGTTCCGGCTATCATGGTGACTGCTGGAACAGCTCGACTTCAGGCACCCAGGTCGATGGTGATGCGGTCCTGGAAACGTTCTAGTATCACAACGCGAACAACATAACTGCCGTTGACTTGAAAGCCCCGGGAAACCGGGGCTTTTTTTCTCTCCAAGCGGGGGTCGCGTACCGGCAGGACGCTCAAGTCGTGATGGTCCCCATTCGACGGCGCAGGTAACCGGCCGGGTCCGACGGATAGCCGACGGCGGCCGCCAGGAGCACGGAGGGGGTATCCCGGAAAGAGGCGAACTCCGGCTCCGCCTTCAGGCGCTCCATCCGTCGAATCACGCCGCGCAGGAACGCCGCGGGATCGGCCCCGTAGCCGACCGCCGCTCGCCGAAGCACCCAGGGCGTCTTTCTGAACCGGGCGAACTCGGGGTCGTCGCCCAGCTCCTTCGCCCGGCGCATAGCCTCCCGCAGCACCCTCCGGGGGTCGTCCGGCGACTGGAGAGCGGCGGCGCGAAGCAGCCAGCGCGCGTCCCTGATGCGGGCGAACTCCGGATCGTCGGCCAGCCGCCTGACCTGCCGGGTGACCTTGCGCAGGAAGCCTGCCGGATCGGACGCGTGACCCACCACGGCCCGGCGGAATACCCAGGGCGTGTCGCGGAAGTCGGCGAACTCCGGGTCACTCGCCAGCCGCTTCGTTTTCCGTATCACACCGCGCAGGAACCCGGCGGGATCCCGCCGGTAGCCCACGGCGGCCAGCCGCAGCACGCCCGGCGTATCGCGCAGGCACGCGAACTCGGGGTCGGCGCCGAGCCTGTTCACCTGCTCGATGACTCCGCGCAGGAATCCCGCCGGGTCCGATGGATGGTCCACGGCCGCCGCACGGTAGGCTGACGGCGTATCCCGGAAACATGCGAACTCGGAATCGCGGGCGAGCGCGTCGATCTCTGAGACCACCCGGCGGAGGAATCCCTCGGGATCGGCCGGATGGCACACCGCTGCCGATCGGAAGACCCACGGCGTGTCTCGCAGCGATGCGAACTGCGGGTCAGCGCTCAGTGTCCGCACCTGTTCGAGCACCTGGCTGAGGAATCCGGCCGGGTCCGACGGATGGTTGACGGCTGCGTGCTTCAGCACCCAGGGCGTGTCCTCGAAACACGCGAATTCGTGCTTGAAAAGCGGCGCGAGCCGGCCGCAGTAAACGGTCGCCGGAACGATACTTGTCGCATCAACGCCGAGCAAGCGGGCATTGTCGAGCAGCTCGTCAAGCAGAGCCCGGTACACGGCGGGGCGCAGACGCTCCGTGAGCACCAGGTGCCGCCGCCGGCACAGTTCCTCCAGCACTGTGAACGCCTGCCGGGCAGCAGCGGCGTCGCCCGCCGAGATCGTCCGGCTCCGCCGGCAAACCCTCCAGGCTCGCTCCAACTCGCGCCTGGCCGCATCGGACAGGAACCGCCTCCCCGCCAGCGTCCTGCCGCTGCGGCGCTGCGCGTCCCTGGCGTCCGCCAGGAACCGCTCCGCTTCCTTCACCAAGGCGTCCTTCTCTGCACTCCCCCGCATCTCGACCGGCGCATGCTCCCTTCGCTGTTCGTTCACGTCCCCGCATCAGACCATACGCTGGTTAACCTGGCGTTAATCGTCGTCCCGCCGCCGTACGCCAGCTTCCGACGAAATTCCTTCGTCCGCGTGTTCCGCCATCGCCCGGCGCAGAGAGGCCCGTCGGTCCGCAACTACGATAAATCAGCAGCTTGCGTCTGCCGCAGCACTTACATTTTCGTGCGAATCGTCATCATATTGTCACATTGTTGCGATATAATCGTTAATACGGTAGAGGCGCAACGAAAGGTGCCCCCCATTTGCCGGAGGAGGATACATATATGACTTACACACAACCGACAAGGGCTCGCCCGGCCATCACGCTGGCGCTTGCCGCAACGGCGATGCTTGCCATCACCAGCGCACCCGAAACAGCGCATGCAATGGCCGCCGCCGTGGACGATACGTTTGCTGTGCCGGCGCTGACAGGAATACGCACCCGTGTTGATCGACCGAGCTGCTCGAACTACCCGCCGCAGGATTGCGGCGCGCCTGCGGGCGACGCCGAGGACTTTGCAGGCCGATGCCTACTCGACAATGCGGTGGCCACCATCCAATGTCCCGTATACTGCACGGACACCGGCAGTACCGTCGGGCCTATCACGTTGCACTGCATGTGTGTGGCAGGCTATCCACAAGTCGGTCACAATGTGTGGGTCTGCATTCCAGACCACAACGGGTGGCCTGGTGGCACGGAGTTTCCCGACGAAGAGATCGGTGACGAAGAACAGGAGCCCGGCCCCGAGGTGCTCTATTAGCGCCATGCGTGGGTACAGCTATCAACACACTGCGCAACATTTAGAGTTAGGAGAACTACTATGAATATCTACCATCATAAGGCGCACCGCCTCTCGCGGTCGGTGGCAATGGCCACCGCAGTCCTCACCCTGGCCATGACCGCCTTCGCGAGTCTGGCGCAGGCGAGATCTACCGGCCTGGGCCTGACGGAAGCCTGCGCATGGATGTGCGAGGACAGCCAATCGCTCCAGAGCTGCAGCCGCGAGGCGTTTGCCGGAATGTGCATGAACACCTTCGTGTTTCCCCCGGGTCCGGGGGATAGCGGTCCCTTCACTCTCGACACCTGTCCCTACATCACGCTGCTGGACTCCAATGGGCAAGCCATTGGATCCATACCCTGTGACGTTCCGCACACTCCACCCTTTATGCCGCCTGGATTCCTTCCGCCTGACGACCGCTGGCCCCCGGTAAGACCGCCAGCCGTGGGGCCGTCCGTACCGGACGAACCCGTGGCGCCGCCACCCCTCGCCTGAAGCGTTGGCTCGTCCCAGATGGAGGATGCACTTATGCCAGTTTACTGCGAGGACAGGCCCACGTTGACCTGGCACACGCCCTCGGACACCGTGAGGTTGTACTGACCGTTCTCCGTGCATAGTCCCGGCCCGCCGATGAGGCCAGGCGCGAACGGCCCCGGCAGGATCGGCGTCGCCAGCATGTGCACAGAACCGCCGGCCGGGTCGCCGTCATCGAGCTTGCGGTCGAGCGCTTCCGCGTCGGCCGGGATCACGGGAGAACTCCAGCTCGTGCTGCTGCCGTCGGGTTGCATCTCCAATATGCGCATGATCGACAGCCAGTGCGGCAGCAGCCTGTCCGCGTCCGTGTTCACGATCAACTGGCCGCGCGTGACGAGCGCGGCCGCCGGGAAGTACAGGAAAGCCGCCTCCGCCGTCTGAATGTCAGCGCCCGCGTCGGTGCCGGCGAACTGGCCCGGGATCATCTCCGCCGTCGCCAGGTCCGACCAGAACAAGGTGAACTCGCAGCCGTACACCTTCAGGCCGCCCATGTCGGCGGTGCAGTGCTCGATGAGCTGGTTCCCGTCCCCGTGACCCCGCGCGCCCGACCGCGGCTCGAAACCCAACGCGCTCGCCTGCTCGGCCCGCAGGTCGCCCGGCATGCCTCCGAACTTCAGCCGAAAGGCCGCCACCGCCGTGTTGAACTGCTCCAGTTGCCGGGCCTGCATGCGGACCGCCGCGACCCTGTGAAGGTCCGTCCCGACGACCAGGACGCCCGCTAGGAGCCCGATGACGACGAGCATGACCGTCAGCTCCAGCAGCGTGAAGGCGGCCGCTCCCCGGCGCCGCCGGCCACTTCCCTTCAGCTTCGCGAGCCCGCTCCGCGGCCCGGGATCATGTCTCTTCACCATATAACTGCGACCACATTCGCACGGCGCCGTGCCATCGCCTTGAGCGGCGTGCCACGGGCTGGCGCACACCTCACGACTACCACAGAACGGCGCCGGGCGCAAATCGTCGCGCGCTGCATGGCAATTCCGCTTGCGAACCGTCCGGCAACGCCCCGGCCGGCGCCGGGCGCGGCCGGAAACCGTATTAACGATTCGTCAACCAATGCCTGCTACGGTGCGGCGAGGATCAACAGGGCACCGAGGCCGTCGCCGTGCAACCGCCTGACCACCCTCTGCCAGGAACACTCCCCCACGCAACCGCCATGATCGGTGGCGCCGGCGCCGCCGTCGTCATTCTCCACGCCAGCCATCTCGGCCCCTTCGCCGGCGATGCTCTCCGCCTGGCGGTCGTCGCGATGTCCGCCGCGGCAGGACGCGCCTGCTCGCTTGCGCACGGTCGCCTGGGCCTGGCGCTCTCCGTCCTCACCCTGCTTCTCTACTGGCTCTTCCTCTACCCGCTGGAGTTGCTCCCCCCGCGTCCCAGCCTCTTCCACGCGTTCTATGGCGCCGTCGCGGCCGGCGCACTGGCGCTAACCCCTGCCATGCTGCTCAGGCGGCGCTACGGCCTGGCCGGCGGCAGCGTGGCCGCCGGCGTGGTTCTGCTCTGGTACGTCCTGATCTGACTCCCGCTGCAGGCGGGCTTCGCCTGCTGTCCCGCCCTGCGGATGGGGTCATCTATTCGCACACGGAGCAGTGCGGCCGCGGCACGGACGCCGGTGTTGAATTCCCCTGAGCGCAGCCAGGCGCGATGCGGACCATTGCCAAATTGCATTCGCCCGTTTCCCGTCCGGCAACGTGGGGTCGCCCGGGCGTTGACCTGCCGGGCTCGTCTCTTCTTTTCCCGGTTTCCTGCGCCCAACACGGCCTGATTGACGGCATCGCTACAGCCGCCGCCGGTCCGGTCAAGCGGAAAACC
>CAZYLK010000254.1:0-6779 GCA_964648365.1 uncultured Phycisphaeraceae bacterium | reverse complement strand
GGCGTGCGCAGGAAGCCGTACTCGTCGATCGACGAGTACAGCCCCATCGACGCGATCAGGCCGATGTTCGTGCCCTCGGGCGTCTCGATCGGGCAGATGCGCCCGTAGTGGCTGATGTGCACGTCGCGCACCTCGAAGCCGGCGCGCTTGCGGTTCAGGCCGCCCGGCCCCAGCGCCGACAGGCGCCGCTCATGCGTCAACTGCGAGAGCGGGTTCGTCTGGTCGACCACCTGCGACAGCTCGCTGCGGCCGAAGAAGAACTCGATGCTGGAACTGATCGACTTGCTGTTGATCAGTTGCGCGATGCGGCTGATTTCCTCGCGGCTCTTGAGGCTCATGCGCTCCTGCACGGTGCGCCGCAGCTTCAGGAACCCCTTGCGCAGCTCCTCGGTCGCCAACTCGTCCAGCGTGCGCAGGCGGCGGTTGCCCAGGTGGTCGATGTCGTCCACCACGTAGCGCGACTCGCCGGCGCGAAGCTGAAGCAGATAGCGCAGGCAGTTGATGAAGTCCTCGGCGGTCAGAACCATGCTCTCAGACTCGCCGTTGACGTCGAGCTTGCGGTTCATGCGGAACCGGCCGACTTTGCCCAGCCGGTATCGGTTCTCGTCGTAGAACTTCTCCGCGAAGAGCTTCTTGGCCTTATCCAGTTGCGCCGGGTTGCCGGGGCGGAGGCGGGCGTAAATCTTCAGCAGCGCCTCGTCGTGCGAGTGGGTACTGTCTTCCGCCAGCGTATTGAGGATCAGCGGATCGAGCGGGCCGGCCACCACCTCAATCTGGCGGATCGGCAACTCCTGAATCCGTGCGACCGCGTCGCCGATCTGGCAGCCGGCGGCGACAACCACGTCGCCGCTCGCCTCGTCTGTCACGGTCGACACCACGTAGTTGTCCGGCTGAATCGCGGAGACCTTGACCGTCTTCGTCTCGTAGAAAGCCCGGATGATCGACTCGTCCGTGCCGTAATCCTCCGACATCGCGCGGACGAACGTGGTGGCGGCAATCTTGCTCGACTGGTCGATGCGGACGGCCAGCACGTCCTTCTTGGTAACGTTGATCTCGATCCAGCTTCCACGCTCCGGGATCACGCGGCAGGCGTGCAGAGCACGGTCACCCTCGGCCTGCTCCTTGACGAAGTCGACGCCGGGGCTGCGGTGAAGCTGGGAAACGATCACACGCTCGGCGCCGTTGATGATGAACTCGCCGCCGCCCATCATGATCGGGATCTCACCCACATAGATGAGATCCTCGAAAATCTCGTCCGAGTCCTTCCACGTCAGGCGCAGGCGGATGCGCAGCGGCATGCCGTAGGTCAGCCGCAGTTCCCGGCACTCGTCCGGCGAATAGCGGGGCTTGCCGAGTTCGTAGCTGATGTAGCCCAGCGAGGCATTCCCGTCGTAACTCTCGATCGGAAAAACCTCGCGCAGCAGACCCTCCAGCCCCTCGCCGAGTCGATCACGCGGCTCGCGGTCTTCCTGGAGGAACCTCGCGTAGGAGGCTGTCTGGATTTCGATCAGGTTGGGAACGGGGAGCGCATCGCCGACCTTGGCGAAGCTCCGGACCGGAAGCTGCATCGTCGTCATCCCGTCTGGACCCTCATCATAAACGGCGCCGACCGTCCGCGGCGGTTCACGGATCTCCAGTTGGCGCGGCGAACGAACCGGCGCCGGCGCTACCGCGCCGGGCCGGCCTCGTCGCAGGCTCAGATTGTCACAAGGGACGAATCACGTTGGTGGGCCTCCGGTGGGGTCGGCGGTCCCTGGCACGCCGATCGTTCTCGCCCACAAACATGCAGTGCTGTTGCTTCGACAGGTGCTCCCCGAGAAAAACCTCGGCAAGCCAGGCACGGATCTCCGGCGGCAACGGATGCAGCCGGATGAGCGGTTCGCCCGCCCCACCAGTCCGCACACGTCCGGACCGCCCGTCGCTTGCCGCGGCGGGCGCGTAGGGGCCGACTACTCGATCGTGACGGCGCCGCCGGCCTCCTCGATCTCCTTCTTGATCTTCTCCGCCTCGTCCTTATCCACGTCTTCCTTCAGCGGCTTCGGCACGCCTTCAACCAGATCCTTCGCTTCCTTCAGGCCCAGCCCGGTGATCGAACGGACGGCCTTGATGACTTGAATCTTCTTGTCGCCGAACCCGGCCAGAATCACGTTGAACGAATCCTTCACCGCGGCGGCGGCGCCGCCGCCGTCGCCACCCGCCGGGGCCGCCATCATCACGGCGCCGCCTCCGGCCGGCTCGATCCCGTAGTCCGCCTTCAGGCAGTCAACCAGATCCTGCGCCTGCTTGATCGTCAGTCCCACGAGCTTCTCGGCGAGCTGCTTCGTGTCCGCGGAAAACTCCTTGGCCGGTGCTTCAGCCATTGCCACACACTCCCAACGTAGATGCCAAGCCCGTCCGAACGGCAGACCGCACACGCAGCCCATTTCATCCGCCCGCGAGGGCGGACCGGCCGGATCAGAGCCATAAATCACTTATACGACGATAATTGCGCCCCGTCAAGCCGCTTCTTCGGCCTTGTCGGCCATCGCCTTCAGACACCCGGCGATCCGACCGGCCGGACCGGCCAGGCAGCCCGCCAGCTTCCGGCCCGGGGCCGAAATCAACCCGGCGATGTCCGCGGTCAACTCCCGCCGACCCTTCATCCTGGCCAGCGCCACGACATCCACCAGCTCGGCGTCGCCCTCGATGATGGCCTGCTTGAGCGAGAGTTTCTCGAACTCCTTGGCGGCCTCGACGAGCTGCTTGGCGACGTCGATGATCGAGTCGCCGCCGGTCACCAGGGCGCACGGCCCGCTGAGGGCCGCGCCGATCGGCGCCAGGCGGGTTCCCTCGAACGCGCGGCGGGCGAGGCTGTTCTTGATCACCTGCACCTTGATGCCCTTGCCCGCGAGATTGGCCCGCAGACGGGTGGCATCGTTGACGTTCAGCCGGGTCACGTCGACCACACAGGCGTCGGCGAGGTCAGCGTAGGTGCCGGCGTAGGCCCGGGTCACGAGTTCTTTGATGGGCTTGCTCATGTCTGATTCTCTTTCCCGCCGCGACTAGGACGCCACATTGACGGCCACGCCCGGAGTGTTCGTGGCCGAGATGCAGATTCTCTTAAAATACTGCCCCTTCGCCGTGGTGGGCTTCACCCGGGCGATGTGTTTGACGGCCGCCTCGATGTTCTCCTTGAGGTCGTCCACGGAGAAGGCGACCTTCCCGACCGGCAGGTGGACGTTGCCGCCCGCGTCGTTGCGATACTCCACGCGACCGGCGGTGAACTCCTTCACCGCCGTGACGACATCCTGGGTAACGGTGCCGGACTTGGGCGTGGGCATCTTGCCGTGCGGACCGAGCACGCGGCCGAGCTTGCCGACCTTGCCCATCATTGAGGGGTGGGCCACGGCCACATCGAAATCGAGCCAGCCCTTGGTGATCTTGTCGATCAACTCGTCGCCGCCCGCCTCGACGGCGCCGGCGGCCTTGGCCTCAGCGGCCAGGGCGTCATCGCAGAAGGCGATGACCGTGCGCGACTTGCCGATCCCCTTGGGAAACGACAGCGCGCCGCGGACCGCCTGGTCCGCCTGCCGCGGGTCAATGCCCAGGTGCATGACCAGTTCGACGGTCTGATTGTACGCCTTGCGCTTCTTGCCGTTCTTGTAGGAACGATCCGCGCCGACGGCCGCCATGGACTTGACCTTGGCGATGCCCTCGGCCAGATCCAGCGGTTCAGACGCCGCCCCGCGGATCTCGAGCTTCTTCTTGTAGGCTACGGTTTGGTACGGCATAACCTGACGCTTTCCATCGGCGGCCGCTGACCGCCGGCATCCGCGGACCGTCAGTCCGCAATCTCGATTCCCATGGATCGTGCCGTGCCGGCGACGACGCGCATCGCCGCCTCGACACTGGACGTATTGAGGTCCGGAAGCTTCCGCTCCGCGATCTCACGGACCTGCGCAGACGACACCGTGCCGACCTTGTTCTTGTTCGGCTCGCCGCTGCCCTTTTCGACCTTGGCGGCATCCTTCAGCAGCACGCTCGCCGGCGGGCTCTTGACCTTGAAGCTGAACGACTTGTCCGCCAGCACGGTGATTTCCACCGTCACCGGCATGCCGTTCAGCTTGGTCGTCTCCGCGTTGAACTGCTGCACGAACTGACCGATGTTCACGCCGTGCTGGCCCAGCGCCGGCCCGATCGGCGGCGCGGGCGTCGCCTGCCCGCCGGGCGCCTGAAGCTTGATTTTTGCTACTACGTCTTTCTTTGCCACGTTGGTTCTATCCCGCCGAATGGGCCCCGGCGCTGCGCATCGTTACTCGGCTTCCACCTTCTCCAGCATCCAGTACTCGACGTCCACCTGCGTGGCGCGACCGAACACCATGACGACCACCGTCACCGTCCCCTTGCGTTCGTCGATCGAGTCCACCTCGCCCTCGTAATTCTCGAAGGCGCCTTCGGTGATCTTGACCCGATCGCCGCGGGCGAACTGGATTCCGGTCAGGGCCGGATCCTCCGGCTTCTCCGAGGCGGCCAGCATGGCCACCACGTCATGGTCGGGCATCGGCGTCGGCTTTCCGCCCGAGCCGATGAAGTCCCCCACGCCGGTGGTCTCCTTGACCATGAACCAGACGTTCTCGGTGACCGATCCGTCCGGCTCACAGGCCATCTCGACGAAGACGTATCCCGGGTAGAGCTTGCGTTCCGCGTACTTCAGAACGCCGCCCTTCATCCGCTTTTCCTTGAGGGTGGGCACCAGCACGCGGCCGATGCGCTCCTCCATTCCCTCGATCTTGACCTTGCGCTCCAGAGCGTCGCGGACGCGGTCTTCCTTGTTCGAGGCGACCCGCAGCACGTACCAGCTCATTCCGGGACGGGCGAGTTCCTCGGTCATTGACCGCCTCCGAATGCGGCAATCCCGGTCACCTTCAGCACGCCGATCCACTGGAAGAACAGCATGAAGATCAGGTCGACGACGCCCAGCAGCGCCGCCAGCAGCAGCGTCACCAGGATGACCACCTTCGTCGCGCCGATCACCTCGCGGCGGGTCGACCAGCTCACCTTCTTCATCTCGCCTTCGGTGGCGATCAGAAAATCCCCGCTGGGACGGTGGCGGTAGACGATCCAGAAGATCAGATACCCCAGCCCGACGACCAGCGCGACCGGGATGCCGTAGACGATCAGCAGCGACCACCACTCGTCGGTGCGGTAGACGGCCAGGCGCTCGTAGACGAACTTGGCGCCCAGCGCGGCCAGCAGACCGGCGCCGCCCGCCGTCCAGTTCCGGACCCGCGGCCCCTGCTCAGGCTTATAGCGATCAAACAGCCCTCCGCCGGCGGCCGGGGGCGCCCCGCCGCGCGGGCCGCTGGGCTCGTTCATACGACTCCCTTTCGCATTCGCCGCGCGCTGACCGCGCTGTGCAGAGGTCTCGGGCGCGGGGCCGTCAAGGACGGCGCCCGATCCGGCCTGCGAACTGACGGGGTTCGTGGAAGCTCCACTCATGCTGTACATCCACCGTTCCGGCCGGCACGCGGACCGCCTCGCCGATCCGTCGCCGCGCCACCGGCTTCCGGGAACCAGGAGCGGAGGGACTTGAACCCCCAACCGCCGGTTTTGGAAACCGGTGCTCTGCCAATTGAGCTACGCTCCTAAAGGCACCCTGCGCCTACTTGCGCTTGATCTTGTGCAACGTGTGCTTCCGCAGACGCTTGCAGTACTTCTTCAACTGAATCTTCGGCACGCCACCCTGCACGTTGACCGACGTGCGATAGTTCAAATCGCCCGTCTCCGTACACTGGAGCCACACGGATTCGCGCTTCTGAGCCTTTGCCATGGTTGCGCACCTCTACACGGCGCCCTTCCGGGCCGACGTTACTCCAGAATCTTGGCCACCACGCCCGAGCCGACCGTGCGGCCGCCTTCGCGAACCGCGAAGCGAACGCCCTGCTCCATGGCGATCGGCTTGCCGAGTTCCACCGTCATGGTGATGTTGTCGCCCGGCATGCACATCTCGGCGCCGCCCATCAGCGTCAGCGCCCCGGTCACGTCCGTGGTACGGAAGTAGAACTGCGGGCGGTAGCCGGAGAAGAACGGCGTGTGACGGCCGCCTTCCTCCTGCGTCAGCACGTAGACCTCCGCCTCGAACTTGGTGTGCGGCGTGATGCTGCCCGGCTTGGCCAGCACCTGCCCGCGCTCGACTTCGTCCTTCTTGGTGCCGCGGAGCAGGCAGCCCGCGTTGTCGCCGGCGACGCCCTCTTCCAGCGTCTTGTTGAACATTTCGACGCCGGTGCAGGTGGTCTTCTGGCTGTCACGCAGGCCGACGATCTCGACTTCGTCGCCCATCTTCACCACGCCGCGCTCGATACGGCCGGTCACCACGGTGCCGCGGCCCTTGATGCTGAAGACGTCTTCGATCGGCATCAGGAACGGCTTGTCGCGCTCGCGCTCCGGCTCGGCGATGTTCTCGTCGAGGGCGGCCATCAGCTCGCCGATGCAGGCGGTGGCGGCCTCGTCCTTCGGGTTCTGCAGCGCCGGCAGGGCCGAGCCGCGGATCACCGGAGTATCGTCACCGGGGAAGTCGTACTTGCTGAGCAGTTCGCGGACTTCCAGCTCGACCAGGTCCAGCAGTTCCGGGTCGTCCACGAGGTCCACCTTATTGAGGAAAACCACGATGTTGGGCACGTTCACCTGGCGGGCCAGGAGGATGTGCTCGCGGGTCTGCGGCATGGGTCCGTCGGCCGCGGACACGACCAGGATGGCGCCGTCCATCTGGGCGGCGCCGGTGATCATGTTCTTGACGTAGT
>CAZYLK010000253.1:0-6865 GCA_964648365.1 uncultured Phycisphaeraceae bacterium | reverse complement strand
TGTTCCTGAGCCTTGTACACACCGCCCGTCAAGTCATGGAAGCTGGGAGCACCCGAAGTCCGCCAAGCTAACCGCAAGGAGGCAGCGGCCGACGGTGAGACCGGTGACTGGGACTAAGTCGTAACAAGGTAGCCGTAGGGGAACCTGTGGCTGGATCACCTCCTTTCTAGGGGATAACCTAGTCTCGTACGTCCTTTCGAGGACGCTTTCGAGAAAAGTCAGCGCATTCTAGGCCGCCCGTTCGCGGGACGGTCATCGGGCTCAAAAGGCCCGACTCGGCGACAAACCTGTCCTTGATATCGAAACGGCGTCCGTCGGAGCTTTCCGGCGGACGCCGTTTTCACTTAAGCGTCAGCCGCTCCCGCCCGGCGACTTGGCCCGCGCGCCATTCCTCCCCGGCATTGGGAGAATCGCTGGCTAGCCTTTCTGCTTTCAATCACCCGACCTGCGACGCCGTGCCCGTATCCCCCCGGCCCCCCTCCAAGGAAATCCCGGGCCCTCTTGACGTCAAGTACGTGACATCGCTATTATGCGCTTTATCGCCGTAGCGGTTCGGCTTGGCACGCTCGCCCTCCGCCGCGTGGCGGTACAACTCGGTCAATCGCCACATGGTCGGAACGCGTTTCCTCGTCGGGGTTCGCGCTTGCAGTGGTGACAGTTCACTGGTTTGCGTTACGTCGGCGTACGCAATAGTGTCGTTCGTGATCGGCGCGCTTAAGGAAAGCCCGCCCGTGGTTTGTTTGAGCTGAGGAGGATTGGGATGAATCGTGTGCAGCGAATGATCGTGGTGCTCTTGGTTCTGCCGGTCGCGGCGCGGGCCGACCTGCTCAGAAACTCTGGGTTCGAAGACGTTCCTCAAGAACCCGATCCGCGTGAGGCCATCCTTCCGACGGATTGGTACAATCTCACGGCATACGGTTTCGGTACCCCAGACACGTTTAGCACGGACGGCTCGTACGGTATTCTCCCGTCGGCCTATGGGCACTTCACGGGAAAGGTCGCGCACGGCGGGAAGCGCTGGGTTGCTGGTTGGTACGGGGCTTTTGAGCACATCGCGCAGGACTTGACCGCCGCCCTCGTCCCCGGCGTGGAGTACGAACTGTCCGGATACTTGCTGCAGTCGGTCAACCCAGTGCTCGATGTTGCGGGCGGGTATGACGTGTACCTGCAAGAAACTGGCAACCCTGGAAACGCTTCGCTACTCGGTCAATTGGGACCGACGACCAACTCAGAGGACTGGGAGTTTTCGACGTTTTCGTTTCAAGCGCCCGGCAATGCCGCCAGCCTGAAGACGATTGTGTTCAGACCATTCGGCTACGATCCAGATACGAATTACTATGCGTACCCCGGACTAGACGACCTCAACCTGGACATCGTCGCGGTGCCCGCTCCTTCGGCGGCACTGTTGGGCTTAGTCGGCCTGGGGCTGACAGCTGCGCGCAGGCGTCGATCTGCCTGATGGCGCCGCCGCCCTTGGCAGTGGCTTTTCCAATTACTCCCACACCGCCCCCACCGCCCGAAGCAGCGCGAGGGGCGCCGCCAGCGCAATCACGGCCAGCCACGCCCAGAGCAGCAGCCCGTTGGCGGCGATGAGCTTCGCGCGGTCGTGCCGTACGAGGCGGAGGCATCCGGCAAGCAGGATCAGGGCCCACGCGGCAGCGGCCGTGGAGATCGTAGCTGTGCGCGTAGCGCCCCCCGCCGCCATGTCGAGATCCGTGAATTGCCCCGCGGCGACCGCGGCAACAACGGTCACCCACAGCCACAACACCCGGCCCAGCGACGGGGCGATCAGCGACCAGGCGGCGACGGCCGCGAGTTCCAGCTCCGGCACGCCGCAGGCGACGCCGCACTTTGCCGCCAGATGGCGGTACAGCGCTCGCGCCGGGGCATAGCTGAGCACGAGCAGCAGCAGCGGCCCCGCGCCCAGCAGCACGGCGACCGGATCCACGGCCGTCGGCCGGCTGAGCGTCAGGCCGGCGTGGCGTCGGTCGTACCGGCCGACCCACGACGTGGGCTGGCCGAAGTAGTCGCGGAAGAGGTGTTCGTTGGTCGCGAAGAGCCGGTCGTCTTCGACCTGCTTGACTTCGCGCAGCGGCGTACGGTTCGGGTCGTCCTTGTCGAAGTACCAGATCCGTGCCTCGTAGCGGACGGCGACGAAGTGCCCGCCGCCGACGATCAGGGCAGCCAGCAGCGCGGGCATCCAGAGCCATCGGCGTTCACGCCGCCTCAGGACTTGCTGCGATGCGGCGTCCGCCAGCACGTAGCACACGCCCGCCGGCACCCGCGAGGGCCGCAGCAGCCACTGCCACGCGGCCCGGCGCCCGGCGAACCAGCTTCGCGCCCGCGGGCCCGCCGTCGCCGGGTCCGCCGTACGGCCGCACTCGGGGCATGGCCGCGGCAGGTCCAGCCCGCGCAGCCAGTAGCCGCAGTTGAAGCACAACGGCCGGTCGTTCGCCGCGTCGAGCATGGGGGATTGTTCAGGTTGCGCCGGCACGTGCCCCCCGCGCTCATGTCAGGGCAGCCGCCCCGGCCGTGGCCACCGCGTGGTCTTTCTCAACGGCATCGCCCGAGACGCCGACGGCGCCGATGACCTGGCCCGAGGCGCTCTTGATCGGCACGCCGCCGGGGAAGGTGATCAGCCCGCCGTTGGAATGCTCGATGTTGTAGAGCGACCCGCCCGGCTGCGAGAGCTTGCCGATCTCGCCGGTCGGCATGTCGAAAAACCGCGCGGTCCGGGCCTTCTTGATGCTGATGTCGATCGACCCCAGCCACGCCCCGTCCATGCGGGCGAACGCCTTCAGGTTCGCCCCCGCGTCGACCACGGCGATGTTCATCTTCGCGCCGATCGCCGTCGCCTTCTCGCGGGCCGCGGCCACCACGGCCTGAGCCTGATCTGTCGTGATATCGTTCATAGGTGTGTTCTCCGGTGTGGGTTGTGTTCAATCAGCGCGGCCAATGCCTCCGCACAGAGGGCGATTGTACCAACGAGAATCCGAGTGGGAATGAACGGAAGCGAGACGAACGGGCGCGATCAGGATGAGCGCTGTGATTTGCCGGCAAATCACAGGTTGGGGCGCGTATGTTCACACTGAAAGTGAATCCGCGCTTGTGGCGGATCGCGCGAGGTCGCGTACCATGACCGGGCCGCGCGGACGAACCGCGGCGCCGGAAACTCGAGACCTCAGCGAAAACCAGCCATGGACGGTAACCGACCCTTCGTACACCTGCACGTTCACACGCACTACAGCCTGCTGGACGGGGCGACGCGGATTGATGCGCTGGTCGATGCCGCCAAGCGGATGGGGCAGCCGGCGGTGACGATCAGCGATCATGGGAACATGTTCGGCGTGGTCGAGCTTTACGAGCGCTGCCGCAAGGCGGGGGTCAAGCCGATCATCGGGTGCGAGGTGTACCTGGCGACCGGGGATCGGCGGGTGCATGACTCGTCGGGGCAGAAGGAGTCGTTTCACCTGCTGCTGCTCGCTCAGAACCTGACCGGCTATCGCAACCTGATGCAGCTCAGTTCGCTTGCGTTTACCGAGGGGTTTTACCGCAAGCCGCGGATCGACAAGGAACTGCTGCGGCGCTATTCGGAGGGGCTGATCTGCACCAGCACCTGTCTGGGCGGCGAGATTCCGCAGATGCTGATGCGGAAGGACCATCGCGCGGCCGAGGAACTGGTCAAGACGTACCTCGAGATCTTCGGCGAGCAGCGGTTCTTCATCGAGTTGCAGGATCACGGCATCGATGAGCAGCGGATGATCAACCCCGAGCTTGTCGACATCGCCCAGCGCAGCGGCATCGGCCTGATCGCCACCAACGACGTGCATTACCTCGCCCACGAGGACGCCGAGGCGCACGACGTGCTTTTGTGCATCAATACGGGTGCGAAGGTCAGCGACGAGGATCGATTCCGGTTCCACACCGATCAGTTTTATCTCAAAAGCGGCGAGGAGATGGCGGCGCTGTTTCCGGATCATCCGGAGGCGCTGGATAACACGCTTCGCATCGCGGAGATGTGCAACGTCGAGCTGAACTTCAGCGAGCGGCATGCGCCGGTGTTTCAGGTGCCGGGGGAGGTCGGGGGGGGCGGGGAACTGGCGTCGGGTGCCTCCGCAGGAGACTCTTCCAGCGAGCCGCGGGCTTCAGCCCGCGCGGACGCGGCGCTTCGTTTGACCGGTGAATTGCTGGATTCGCCGGGAACCAGGGGAGCAGGGTCCGCCGTCTCGGAAGGGAGCGGCTTGCAGGCGGGGAGGGGCGTTCGTCAAGGAGGAACCTCCGCGCGGGCTGAAGCCCGCGGCTCGCAAGAATCCGCTGGGGCTGGATCTTCCCGCTCGGACTCCCGGCTTGAAAGCCGGGGCTCTGAGGCGGCGGAATCGAAGCCGGACGCGGTGTACCTGCGGCACCTGGTGTACGAAGGGGCGAAGGAGCGATACGGCGACATCAGCGACGAGCTGCGCGAGCGGATTGACTATGAACTCAGCGTCATCACCAGCAAGGGGTTCGCCAGCTATTTCCTGATCGTGCATGACTTCGTCAATTACGCCCGGCAGAAGGGCATTCCGTTCGGGGCGCGCGGCAGCGGGTGCAGCAGCGTGGTGGCGTATTGCCTGCGCATTTCGACGCCGGACCCGATCCGCTATGAGCTTTATTTCGAGCGGTTCATGGACCCGGACCGCGACGAGATGCCGGACATCGACATCGACATCTGCCAGAACGGCCGGGCGGACGTCATCGACTACGTTCGTCGCAAGTACGGCCACGTCGCCCAGATCATCACCTTCAACACGCTCAAGGCGAAGGCGGCCGTCAAAGACGTGGCCCGCGTAATGGGCATGAGCTTCGAGCGGGCGAACGAGCTGACCAAGCTCATCCCGTTCGAGCTCAAGATGACGATCGACAAGGCGCTGGAGGCCGAGCCGGAACTGTCGAAGCTCTACCGCAGCGACGACGAAGTGAAGAAAATCATCGACGTCGCGCGCAAGGTCGAGGGTCTGGCCCGCAACTCCGGCGTCCACGCGGCCGGGGTGGTGGTGGCCGACCAGCCGATGGTCAACTTCCTGCCGCTGTGCCGCACGACCGGCAGCGACGTGATCACCACGCAGTACGACGGCCCGACGGTCGAAAAAGTCGGCCTGCTGAAGATGGACTTTCTCGGCCTGCGGACGCTGAGCGTGCTGGAACGTGCCCGGCAACTGGCCGAGCAGGGCAGCGGGCGGAAGATCGACATCGAATCGCTCGATCTGACGGATCAGCGGGCATACGAACTGTTTACGCGCGGCGATACGAAGGGCATCTTCCAGTTTGAATCCGGCGGCATGCGCGACGTATTGATGCGCATGCGACCGAACCGCATTGAAGACCTCATCGCCGCCAACGCCCTCTATCGACCCGGCCCGATGCAGTACATCGACGCCTACATCGCCCGCAAGCACGGCGAGCGCTGGTCCACGCCGCACCCGATCATGTCCGAAGTGTTGCAGGAGACCTTCGGCATCATGGTCTACCAGGAGCAGGTCTCGCGGCTGGTGAACCGGCTCGGCGGGATCGAGCTGAAGGCGGCGTTCCGGCTGGCCAAGGCGATCAGCAAGAAGAAGACCGAGATGATCGAGGCGATGCGCGAGCCTTTCCTGGAAGGGTGCGTCGCCAACGGCGTCGGGCGGAGCACGGCCGAACAGATATTTGAGGACATCCTCAAGTTCGGCGGCTACGCCTTCAACAAGGCCCACTCTACGGGTTATGGCATCGTCGCGTTCCAGACGGCGTGGATGAAGACCTACTTCCCGGTCGAGTTCATGGCGGCCGCGATGACGTTCGAAATGCACGACATCGAGAAGATCGCCGAGTATCGGGAAGACTGCCGCAAGATGGGGGTCGTGATCGACCCGCCCGACGTGAACCGGTCCGAGGCGGTGTTCACCGTCGTCAAGGCGAAGGCGGGCACGAACGGCAAGCCGGATCAGAAGGCCCGCATCGTGTTCGGCCTGGGTGCGATCAAGGGGCTGGGCGAAAAGCCGATCGAGGCGATCGCTTCGGCGCGGCGCCAGGGCGGAGACTTCACCGACTTGTACGACTTCTGCGAGCGCGTGGACCTGTCCACGCTGACACGGGCGACGGTCGAGGCGCTGATCAGCGCCGGGGCGTTCGACCGGACCGGGGCGATGCGCAAGGCGATGTGCCTGGCGGTGGAAGACGCCATCGCGGCCGGTCAGCAGTATCAGCAGGATCGCAAATCCGGACAGGGGAGCCTGTTCGGGGAAGTTGCGCCGGCGGACGGGGGGGGGACGCAGAAGCTTTCCAATGCTGAGTGGACAGAGGCCGAGATGCTCGCCCGCGAGAAGGCGGTGCTGGGATTCTACGTCACGAAGCATCCGCTGGTCAGCCACGAGGCGGTGCTGAATGCGTGTACGACGGCCAGCATCGCGGACGTCGCCCGCTTCCCGGAGAGTCACAAGGTCATTCTCGGCGGGCTGGTGACCAACGTCCGCACCGTGATCGCCAAGGGCGGGCGCAAGCCGGGTTCCAAGATGGGCGTGGTGACGCTGGAAGACCTGACCGGGCAGATCGAAGTGGTGCTGTTCAGCGAGGAGCTGGAGAAGTTCCGCGGGATGATCAGCGCGGACGCGGTGATCTTCGTGGAAGGTGAGGTCGACCGGAAGCGGGAGCAACCCTCGATCCGCACGCGGCGGATCGTGCCGGTGCAGGAGGCGTTGGGGGCGTTCGGCGATTCGGTCATCCTGCGACTGCCTGCTTCGGCGCCGGAATCCGCGACGGCGGGGGGGGGTAACGGCGCGAGCGGCGCGTCTGGAACGGCCGGGGGGGACGGCGGCAGGTCCGGCGGGACGCAGACGTCGGCCGACGCGAC
>CAZYLK010000252.1:0-6875 GCA_964648365.1 uncultured Phycisphaeraceae bacterium | reverse complement strand
CGCTGCGGGACTCACGGCTCCAGTTCAGTGATCCGCGCTGGGTGGGGCGGCTGGCGAGGGGGGCACGCTGGCTGCTCGCCGGGGTGCTGGTCGGGATTGCGACAGGTGTGGCATTCACATTCGTTGGACTCGGAAACGCGGTCATACTTTACGCGGCCCAGGGACTGGGGTCGCTGCTGCGATGCGTTGGGATCTGGATGCTGACGTCGCCCGATCCGAGCGGCCTGGGCGAGGCCCCGCGCCCCACGACGCGCCGGGTTGTACGCGCCGCGGTGATCATTGGCCTGCTGGGATCGCTGGTCGGGTTCTTCCAGATCGTGCTCGGTTCCGTGACGGCAATACTCGTGTTCATCAGTATCGTCGGCTTGGCGGGGCTGGCGGAGCCGTTCGCGATGCTGCAGTACCTGCAACGCGTCTGCGGGCGCATCCCGGACGTCAAACTGGCGCGCGGGGCCCGCATCATTCGATGGGGCCTCTTGACCGCGTCATCGTGCCAACTTGCCTTTAGCGTGATCCTGAACGTGATCTTCCTGAGGTCCGGGGGAACGATGCCCCCAAGTATCGGGCGCGGACTGGGCAACCTGAATTGCGTGGGCGTCGTCGGGAGCGTGATCTTCGCTCTGCTGTACATCCTGTTCCTCGTAAGAATCGGCAACCTCCTGAAGCGCGAGGCCCGATCCGCCCGCGCGTTCCTCACCACGACTGGTTCGCCGGAAGACCACGCACCGGTACACTCGCTGATTACACGGTCTGCGGGGCAGGCCGTGCATATGCCTGCACGCGGGGTTGAGGAGAACGGAGCAGAACGGATCGGATGAGCCAGCCCCCTGACGACAAGCCAGACGCGCCGAGGACGTCGCCGGTGTTGCCTGAGGCGCCACAGAGGCTTGGCGATCTCTCGCCGGGGTCTTCGGGCATCGACTACGGCGCCGTCCCGAAGGTCTCGCCCGACGGCGTCGTTGCGGTGGACCTTGCCTGCCCGCGCTGCGGGTACAACGTACGCGGGGTGCCCGGTGACGCGCGGTGTCCGGAGTGCGGGCTGGCGGTCGAGTTGGCGCTGCGGGGCGATCGCATCCGCTTCGGCGATCCCGCGTGGATTATGTCCCTGGCGCACGGCGTGCGACTGATCCTCTGGAGCATTGCCACCTCGATCTTCGCAGGCATCCTGAGCGCCGTGCCGGGGATGGTCGTGACGCCGACAATCGCGCCGGTCGTCACGCTGCTGGCCCTGCTCGCGGCGACGAGTCACGCCCTGGGCGCGTGGTTGCTGACCGCCGCGGACCCGAGCGGCCTGGGGGAAGCGTCGTGCGCCACCCCTCGCAAGGTCGTTCGCGTGCTGGTGCCCATCAGCCTCGCGTCCGCGATCGTCGGCGGGCTGGGCGCGACTCTCGGCTTCGGCCTCTTGCAGCCGCTCATCGCCGCGGCCGCGCTTCTGGCGGGCGCCGCGGTGCAAGTCGCGGTGCTGGTGTACGTCGAGCGGTTGTGTCGGCGCGTCCCGGACCCGGCGATGGCGGAACGCGCCCGGGTCATTCGCTGGGGCGTGCTCGTCTCCTACGGTGTGATTTTCCTGGGCATGGTCTTCGCGGCCTTCATGGTTGCGGGGATGGGCGGTTCGGGTGCCGCCGGCGCGATGGGTCTGGGAATGTTCGGCTGCTTTACGGCTTCGGCCGTGCTGGCGCTCGTGGTGTTCAACATTCTGTATCTGGTTCTGCTCGTGCGCCTCGGCCGGCTGCTGAACGACGAAGCCGGCGCCGCCCGGCGGTTGTGGCCGGCCGCCGCGGAGTCGGGGGCTGGTTCGTAGCAGGCACAGGCAGTGAATCAGGTCCGCGCCAGTCATGCGTTCGCAGCGCGGTATCGGGGGCGCATAGCCCGTTCTGCGGAGTAGATTGCTCGCGACTGCGTCCCGGCGTCGGCGGCGAATCACACAATGGACGACTCGACATCAACTGATGCGCAGGCGCAGCACTCGGGAGATATTGGCCGCGCTCGGCCTGCGGAAATTGACGCGAGCTGCCGTCGATGCGGTTATGATCTGCGCGGGCTTGGCTTGAGTCACCGATGTCCGGAATGCGGGTTGCCGGGCGGCGCTGGCACGGCGCTGCGATACGCTGATCCCCACTGGGTTGCCGGTCTGGCGTCGGGCGCAAGATGGCTTTTCTGGGGGATCGTCATTGCCATTCTTGCTCTCATCGCGGCGCTTTCCGCACTCTTCACTCCATCGACCGGCGTCGCCAGGCGGGCGATCGCAGTCGCGGCATCGCTGCTGAGGTGCTATGGCGTGTGGAAGTTGAGCGCTGCGGATCCCGGCGGCGCACGTGGCAGCGGCGGCCGGTGGCCGCTCGTCGTGCGGGTTGCGGTGTTGATCGGTCTGTGGGGATCCTTCGTCGGCAGTCTGGTCATCACCCACGCGGCGGGAACCATCTCAGCAAACCTCATTGTCTTCGCCGTCGTGGCCGGCCTGATCGAACATGTAGCCATTCTCGCCTTCCTTGGACAACTGTGCCGTCGAATTCCGCATCTCGCTTTGGCACGCCGGGCGCGGTTTGTCATGTGGGGGGTGGCCGCGGTTTACGGCGCGATTCTGATTGCCAGCGCCATCGGGTTGATTGCCATCTTCGGAGGCTGGGGCCGGCCGGGCGCCATCATGACGGCAGTCCCGGCAGTCATCGGGTTGTTGGCGGCGGCGATCTTCGGGTTGTTGTATCTTGTCCTTGCAGGAGACTTGGCGGGCGTGCTCCGTGAGGAAGCGCGACTCTCCGGACTACCGGTGGCGCGGGCGGTTCGTCAGCAGTCGAGCGTGGGCTCAAGTTCAGAGGCGGCGCCGCACTCTCGGGCCGAGGAACCGCAGGCCGATTAGACAAGGACAGACGTGCAGTCGCGGGTGAATAGGCGATAGGAGGCTATGTTCCGGCGTATCACAGCCAAGCTGAAGTCGTGTTCGTCGCGCACGATCGTGATGGAACCGCCGTTTGAGGCGTGCTTCCGATGCGGCTACTGCCTCGCCGGCCACACGCTTCCGCTTCAGTGTCCGGAGTGCGGCACGCCGCACGACGAGGCCACGCGTGTGCTGGTGCGTGAGCACGGAATCTTGGACGGCACGCCATTCCTGGACAAGTTCTCAAAGATATCACTCTGCGCGATGATGATGCTGCAAGTTCTGATTGGAATGCTCGCGCTGCTTGGAGCGGGCAGAGGCTTGTTTCAGATCGTCGTCGTGCTCGTCGTCTCCTGCACCGTGGTCGAGCTGGCACTGTGGATCTGGTCCGCATCTCGCTGGTCGCGGTGCAGGCCGCGCTCGTATCTCGCTTGTGCGCCTGAGGGATTGGTACGGTCGGACGAGATGCCGGATAGCAACCAGGTGCAGTCGTGGGAGGACGTTCGCCTGCAATTCGTGGAGAGGGGAAAGGAGGCTGTCGTGGGGATGTGCCTGTCAGGCATGGCGCCCAGTCCGGAGCAGTGCGCCGCAATCGAGGCCGCGATCGACGCGCGACTTGCCACACTGGCCGGCCAGCGCGCGGAAAGGGTGGCGCCAGCGCCGTCGGGTTTGCCGGCGATGAGCGTCGATCCTGCGTTTTGGGGCGACCACGGGTTGAGATAGACTGGACGAGGCCACGGCGGTTGAGGAGGTCGGGACGCATGGCAACATCCGATGGCGGCGCGCGATCGCGGGTCAGGTGCCTCCTGCGCCCGTCAGCGCTTCGGATGGAAGAACACTGCCTCCCCGGGGCGGCGCTGCGCTCTGCCCCGAGCTGACATGTTCGGCCCCTTCGGGGCGGGATGCTGAGGATGCTGATCTGGCTGGTTTCCTGATTAGTTCGAAGCAGGTACGCTGCGCGTGGTTCTTCCCTTACTCCCTTACTCCCTGACTCCCCAACTCCCTGACTCCCCTCCACCCCACCATGCGTATCAGCCTCATCAGCATCGGCGACGAACTGCTTAACGGCGCTACCGTCGATACCAACACGGCGTGGCTGGCGGCGCGGCTTCATGCTCGCGGGTGCGCCGTCGTGTCGCATCGGACCATCGGCGATGACCGACCGCTCATCGCGGCCGCGGTTCGCGACGAGATCGGCCAGGCCGACGTGATCATCACGACCGGCGGGCTGGGGCCGACCGATGATGATCTGACGCGTGAGGGCGTCGCCGACGCGCTGGGCGTGGGCCTTCACACGGACGCCGCGGCCGAGGCTCATCTGCGCGCCTTTTTTGCGCGGATCGGGCGAAGGCTCACGCCGACGCAGTTTCGCCAGGCGATGCTGCCCGACGGCTGCGAACTCATCCCCAACCCATGGGGCACCGCCCCGGCGTTCGCGGCGCGGGCGGGCAACGGCTGTCGCATCTACGTGCTGCCCGGCGTGCCATCCGAGATGCGCGGCATCTTCGGGGCGTCCATCCTTCCGCGGCTGGCCGGCGAACTCGGCGGACGATGCACGCTCGTGCGGGTCGTTCGGTGCTTCGGCGCGACCGAGGCATATGTCGGCGAGCAGGTGTCGGACCTGATGACCCGCGGCCGCAACCCGGCCGTGGGGATCACCGCCGCGGACGCGATCATCGGCATCCGCATCAACGCCACCGCCGACACGCCCGCCGCGGCCGCGGAACTGCTGGACGCCGACCTGGAAATGGTCCGGCAGAGACTCGGCAGCTACGTCTTCGGCGAGCACGATCCGCTGGCCCCGGGCGGCGTCGAACCGGCCGCGGCGAACTCACCGCGCGCAATCACGCGCCAGCAGCGAGCCGCGGGCTTCAGCCCGCGCGGGGCTTCCGGTTCTGATCCGGCGCCGTATGGAGACGGGGGTTCTGCAGACGAGCTAACGGCGGCCGGAAGCGATCCGGCGAGCGTCGCTGCTGCGCCGCGCGGTGTGGAGACCTTGCAGGAGGCCGTCGCGGCGTTGCTCACCGCGTCCCGGCAGACGCTCGCCACTGCCGAGTCCTGTACGGGCGGGCTGCTGTCGAAGCTGCTGACGGACGTCGCCGGTTCCAGCGCGTTCTTTCTGCGCGGCTACGTGACCTACGCCAACTCCGCCAAGACCGACCTGCTCGGCGTTTCCGGGGACGCGCTGAACACCCACGGCGCGGTCAGCGAAGCGGTTGCGATCCAGATGGCTGAGGGCTGCCGCCGCGCGGCCGGGTCGGATTTTTCTCTGTCGATCACCGGCATCGCCGGACCGGGGGGGGGAAGCGACGACAAGCCGGTGGGACTGGTCTATCTCGGCGCGGCCGACGCATCGGGCACGACAGTCCGCCGCGTCCAGTTCGGCCAGCATCTGTCCCGTCGCGACATCCGCGTGCGTGCGTGCCACAGCGCCCTCAATCTGCTGCGGTTGAGGCTTATCGAGGGAAGCTGGCGGGCGTCATAGTCGGGCGACATGGAGCGTCTGAGCGTTGCCGCCGGGCGTGTCAGCCCTTCGCTGCGGCGGCCGTGCGACCCTGCGAGAACCAGCGCAGCAGATCCCGCGGCGTCACGATGCCGACCAGCCCGCCGCTCGGGTCGATCACGGGCAGGCACGACACGCGCTGAGCCCGCATCAGGTGCGCGGCGTTGGCGACCGTCTCGTCGGGCGCGACGCTGATCACGCGACGTGACACGATCTGGTGGACGCGCTTCTGAAGCGTGTGCGTATCCTGCGCCCGTTCCATCGCATCCACGCCGACGAACGGGCTGACCGTCTTGAGGATGTCGCGATCGGAAAGAACACCGACCACCTCACGCTTCTCGACGATCACGGCATGATGAAAGCGATAGCGTTCGAAGAGGGCCATCGCGCTGGTGATCGTGTCGTCGAGTCGCAACGTATGGACCGGCGTCGTCATCACGTCGGAGACGCGCAACGTCGTTCGTTCGTCTGCTACGGCCGGCATGGATGTGGACTCCCAAGATGGCGAGGGAACGGCGCCTGTCGGATTCGTCGGCCGACAGTCGCATGAACTTGATCCGGCACGCCGACCGGCGGGGCCGATAAGGCGCGTCCATGCGCGTCGAGAGTCTGCCGCTTCTGTGGGCGGGGTTTCCGCAGGGCTTGTTGGGCGAGATGCGAAGTCGGACCGGATACCGGTTAGAAACCGGTGCCACGTCGGAGGACGGCGCGTCGAGCGCGATGCGTCAGAGGTTTTCAACAAACAGCGACTTCCGCCGCAACTGCCGCATGTGCGTGCGGATCGACTCCGCGACCGACTCCGGCTCGTCGATGCCGATGATGGTCAGCGTTGCGTCGGTGGCGTCGGTGGACTTCACCTCGATGGAGCCCAGGCCGAGCAGGCGATCGGTCAGCGACTTGTGGACGCGCACGTCGTCCACGCGGATCAGTTCCGTCTGGTCGATGGTCTGGCTGAGGATGCCGCGCTCGATGAAGAGACGCTGCGACGTGAGGCGGAACTTGAGGTTGAGGATCTTCAGGGCCATGCGCACGAACACCACCAGCCCCAGTCCGACGATGATGATCGCGTCCCACATGAAGATGGCGCCGTAGGTTCCTTCCGGTTTCTTGAACCGGAGCGAAACGAAGACGACGACGATCGACGCGACGAGCCAGAGCATGATGCTGCCCAGGAAATGCCGCCAACTGGTCCGGCCGGACCAGACGTTCTTCTCCTGCGCCGGATCCACCGAGGCGCCGTCCCCACCGCCGATCGCGACGGAGCCACTCTCTTCCTTGCCCCCGGCCGGGGCCGTGCTCGGACTGGCCGGCTCCCGCCTGCCCTCGTTGACCTGATCTGCCATGACTGGCCGCGCCTCCTTGAGACCGCCGCGGATCGAACCCACGTCCGTCCCGCAGCGGGAACCCTGCTGGTCGGCGGATGATAGCCGAGGCTCGCCGTCCCGTCACGGCTGACGCCCCCGCCGCCGGACCGCCAGGCGGGCGCCGGGGCCGTCG
>CAZYLK010000251.1:0-6878 GCA_964648365.1 uncultured Phycisphaeraceae bacterium | reverse complement strand
CAAGTATCGCCAGCAGCTCGACATACCCAACGCGCGCCAGCGGATGGAATACTGACCGGGTGGGTGGGCGCCGGCCGCTGAATCGCGGTGCGAGATCACCGGCACGGCTCCAACTCCGAACGGCCGCTCCACGGCCGGATCCTGGTTCGCCCCGTGCGCCCGTCGAGGCGGCGGTCGGCTCGGATCCTGATCCGAGCCCCGCTCTATTCCGGGCGGTGCCTGGGTATGATGGGGGTGGCGGTACCGGCCCTGGGGTGGCGGCGCCGACCCTGCGATGACGGTTGGGATGGCGGTGCCGGCTTGGCGATGCCCGCCTGGGTCCACAGCGACAGGAGCGACGAACATGCAGGGGTATGCGTACAGCGTCCGGTTGACGAGCCTTGCTTCCGGCTGCATCGCGTTAGCCGTTGGGTGTGCGCTTCCCAGCACGGCGCGCGCTGCCGACAGCGGAGCGTGGGAACTCGTCGACCCCTGGCTGCGTCCTCGGCGTGATCTGGCGATGGCTTATGACGCCGGGCGCGGCGTTACGGTATTGTTCGGCGGGTTTGACCACGCTGGCGACACCTATCTGGGCGACACTTGGGAATACGACGGCGAGCGTTGGGTACGCAGAAGCATGGAAGGACCAAGTCCGCGGTCCGGCTGCAAGCTGGCCTACGACAGCCGCCGAGGCGTGACCGTACTGTTCGGAGGAGGGGACCACCAGTCGCGCTATGGCGACACCTGGGAATGGGACGGCGTCTCGTGGACGCTTCGCTCTACTGAGGGGCCCAGCCCGCGCTGGTGGCCTGCGATGGCGTACGACGAGCACCGCGGCGTAGTCGTTCTGCAAGGGGGGTCGGACCCGAACACCCGGGATGATACATGGGAATGGGATGGGAGTACATGGACGTCGCGCCCCGTCGGATCGCCCCGGGTCCGGGGCCATAGCATGGCCTACGACAGCGGCCGCCGAGTGATGGTGCTGTTCGGGATCACGCCGGATATCGGCATGCATGAGCAAACATGGGAGTATGACGGCAATGTGTGGAGTCTACGGGCTGACGACACGCGAGATATCCCGTTGTATGCCGCGATGGCTTATGACTCCGCCCGTGGTGTCACGGTGCGCTATGGAGATCGCTTCGCGAGCAATCAAACCTGGGTATGGGATGGCCAGTCCTGGAAGTCGGCCTCGGAGGAGGGCGTCGGATACGTTTATGCCCAAGGTATGGCATACGATTCCAGACGTGCGGTGACGGTCTTGTTCGGAGGATACGACAGCCCGACAGTACGGGATACGACGTGGGAATGGGACGGGCAGGCCTGGACGTTGCGTTCAACCGGTCCGCTGGGGCGGTTCAGCGCGGAAACGGTGTACGACGCTGCTCGAGGGCATTGCGTTCTCTTCGGCGGGCTCCGCTCCCCGTCATCAAATGTAGACGCCGAGCACACCTTCGCTTGGGATGGTCGGCAGTGGTCGCTGTTGGGTACGGTCGGACCGGATGGTCGATCTCTCCATGCGATGGCCTACAACAACCGGCGCGCGACCACGCTGCTCTTCGGCGGATCGAATACGAGTGAAACCTGGGAATGGGACGGCGCCGAATGGACGTGGCTGACGGACGCCGTCCCGTCGCGGCGCAGCAATCACGCGATTGCATACGATAGCGCCCGCGATGTTGTTGTCCTTTTCGGTGGGCAGGACGGCGGCGGCCTTATCGGCGAAACCTGGGAGTGGAACGGCGATTCCTGGACTCGGGAGAGCACGCGTGGACCCTCGAACCGCCGCTCGCCCGCCATGGTCTACGACAGTGCTCGCGAAGTAATGGTGCTCTTCGGTGGAGAAACACAGCGCGATCGATACAGCGGCGAAACGTGGGCGTGGGACGGCCGCCGCTGGACGCTGATGGCCGACTCGGGGCCGCGGCCGCGCTCAAATCACGCCGTGGTCTATGACGAAGCCCGGCGTGTCGCGGTACTCTACGGGGGATCTGCCATCAAGGATGGCGGAGAGTTCTTCTCCGACTTGTGGGAGTGGGACGGCGTCGAATGGCGCGAGCGACAGGTGGGAAGCATCGGCCCGCGACAGGCTCACGCCATGGCCTACGACAGCGACCGGCAGCGCATCGTGCTCTTCGGCGGCCTGGCCGACGGCGACGAGCGCTTCGGCGACACGTGGGAGTTTGATCCTTGCGTGGGGCTGTCGAAGTTGAAGGCTCGCTGCAAAGGTGACGACGGCAAGCGGCACAAGGTCAAGGCCACCGTCCGCACGTCGCTGCCGGAAGGCTCGACCGTCCCGGTGGACAACACCGACGTCAAAAACAACACGACCGATCGTCAGCGCGTGGCCGTCAACGACCGCGGCAAAGCCAAAGCCACCTGGCGCCGCCAGCACGGCCAGCACACCCTCACCGCCGCCGACTGCCCCCGCCTCCGCCAGTCCCTGACGTGCGATCAATAGACAGCCCGTCGCCTGCGATCCAGCCCGACGTCATCCGCCGATCGTGCTCGATCCGGATCAGTTGCGCTTTGCGGCGCCAGCAGTTTCCTGCTCTGCTTCCCTGGACGGCGACGCCGGATGAAACAGCCGCAGGCTCGACCAGGCGGCGCTGGGCGAGTCCAGGCTGGTCAGCGTCCACGCCGGGAACACCAGGTGGAACAGCCGGCGCTGGGCGGAGATCTGCGCCTCGGTCACGGAGATCGCCCGGGTGAACATCTCGTCGGTCGGGGGCGCACCCGTCTCCACCGCCAGCGCCCTGGCAAAGAAGAGCACGGTGTCGAAGTCCAGGATCAGCGAATGCAGTCCGCCGCAAATGCTCAGGTCATGCACGGCGAAGCTGCGGGCCAGGAACCGCGAACGGAACCAGCGGCGCAGCATATCGGCGGCGGCGTCGGGGATCGGCCCGGCCAGTTCGGCCGCGCCCAGCCGGCCGAGTGCAACGTTTCGCTCCAGCAGGCGCGAGGCATACGCTCCGCGCATCTGAGCCACCTGCGTCAGCTTTGCGATCATGGAGATGCGCTGGCCGAACGACACCTTGCGACCGACCGAATCCGTCGGGAACAGGTCCGGCCACAGATTGATGCCCAGCAACATGCGATTCGTCAGCGGCGCTTTCCGCGGCGACTCGAAGCCGGCCAGCGTCATCTCGGGTACGTCGTCGCCGAAGTCAGTTCGCGATAGCGCCGCTTCGAGTTCGCCGGCATCGGTCTGCCCCACAGCCACGACCAGCCGGATCGCCTCTGCAAAGCGCTGCCACAAGTCTGCGTCCGTCGACGCGTCGAACAGAGCCATGCACCGTTCAGCCACGAGGCGCGAGGCTTCGATGCTGATCGCCTGGACGCCGGTCAGTGGTGCGTCGTCGCGGCTCCATCCCTTGGGCGGCCCGAGCACGGCGGTCAGTTCGTCCGCCTGCTCGACGACCGGCTTGCCGCGGTTGGCCTGCACGGACGGGCAGCCGAAGTGTCCGTAGACGAAACCGCCGTCCGGCGCCGACGAGACGCTGAACGGATAGCGTTGACAGGTGAGCGGCTTGGCGGTCGCGCCCAGTTCGGCATGGATGATGCAGTTTTTCTTCTCGTGATTGTAGAAAACGCACGATCCGTCGTCGGCCTTGCCGAGGACGTGACGGTTCGCCCCGCTCGCGTCGTCGCTCGTGACCAGGGCGCGTCCGGCCAGCGTCGGATACTTCGCCGCCCAGTCGAAGGCGTTGATCGCGCCGACAAGGTGGTCCTCGATCGACACTCTCCAGGGACGGGTGCAGCAGTCGCCGCAATCGTGACAGGAAAACCGAGCCTGGGGATCAAAGACCGGTAATTGCATGACCGTCTCTCCGGCGTCTGCGCCGACGGCGCACTCAAGGCGCAGATGCGGCGCGGACAACGGTAGTTTCGGCGGATTGCAGGGGTGGCTCGCAATGCGACGGGGTGTCAGGACCGATAGGCCGCTGGGCCGGTTCCGTCTATGTCCCTAGGTGCAGATGCTGAACCGCCCGTCCGGTCCATTCAGAATCAGCACGCATCGAGACAGGATGTCCATCCCGATCAGCGCAACGATGTTCTGCTCGCGAATCTTCACGCCGACACCCCGCGTGCAATTCAGATTGGGGCCGCCTTTCACGCGAATGCTGAACGGGAACAGGCTGGCCGTCGTCAAGCCGCCGGCCGTGCCCAGTCGGCAAGTGCCGATGGGCTTCAGGCCGAGTTCCGCTGCCGTTTCGATATCGATCGACGTCCGTGTCGCGCCGGTATCGATGAGTGCGATCCCGGTAATCGCCGCGGGGATGGGTTTCCCGGTTGCGGAGAGCGTCTTCTGCACGAACTCGTGCAGGCAGACTTCAACCTGAACTCTGAGGCCGACGCGCCCCAGCACCTGCTGGCTGGACATCGTCGGATGGTTGAAATACCAGTTACTGACGGGCATCAATCAGGCCATACGTGAGTGCCGGAACGTACTCCACCCGGTCTTCTTCCGTGACCTCTCTAATCAGAAACTCCGTGTCCCCCCAGACCTTGACACCTTCCTCAAACGCGGTTTCAGAGTTGTCGTAAAACCCGCGCAGTTCGGTGCCTTTGATGAGTGCGAACTTCCCTTGGTGGTGACGGAGCCACTCCGCAACATGCTGTGCAAAATAATCTAGCTCAACTTCGAGCGGCATCGGCTCGGCCTCCAACACGGTTATCTCAGCCCGCAACAAGCGGCTACGATTCAGATCGTCGGCGCACCCAGGAGACTATAGCACGCTCGACCCGCCCCCTGCCACCATACGCAACCCAAACGATCAGTGATATGCTGCGGCAGAGGAAGATGTTGTGCCAGTTGGACCTTGGCAAGCTCCAATCTGCGCCTCTGGCGGTCGTCTGCCGCCTCAACTCCGTGTTGAACGTAACTCCCGTCCAATTCCGCGAGCGCACCAGGCCACTTCGTCTGGCCTCGCCGGATGACGGACGCGGATCGCCCCGGATCCCGGTGGGAGGCCCGATAGCTACGTGCACCGGGTTGATCGCCGTTGTCGTGCCGGACGGCTCACCTCGGACTCGCTCGACCAACACGAGCCCGCGGCCGCCCTCCGCGTAATCTACCGCCGCTCAAACCGCCGTGCATTCCCCTCGTTGTTCAGCGTGATTGCGACGACGCGGCCGTCTTTGACTTCGAACGTTCCTGCGTATGACATCCCCGGAGCGGCGCGCAGGTCACACGCGTCTTTACCGGTCCAGTACGCGGTCAGCGGCAGGTCGCCGATCGAGCCTGTCAACTCGCCGCCGCTGAGGCGAAGTTCCATCGTGCCCCATACGGCATGTGCGTAGCTGCCGGCATAGGCGCTCGCATCTGCGGTCAGGTCGGCCTGCGCGAGTTTGACGGCGCCGGCCGGGGGTTGGGCTTGATGGTCGCGCCAGCGGGCGGCGTGTTTCTTGTAGCCCGGCAGCAGATCGTCCTCAACCTTGTATCCCAGGACGTGGTCGAACATGTCGACCATCACAATCGCGGTGAAGCCCTGGCCGGGGCCGTCACCGTTCGCAAGCACCGCCATGCCGAACTTCTCCTTCGGCAGGAACGCGATGTACGCGGCGGTGCCGATGTAACCGCCGCCATGCGCCGCGAAGGCGTGTTCGTTGCGATAGTCGCCCAGCTGCCACCCCAGGCCGAACCCCTTCATGACGCGGATCTGCCCGTCCGGACTGTCCAGTTTGGACTGGTACTCAAGCATCTCGCCGGCCGCAGCCGCCGGGATGATCTGCTTGCCGTCGATGCGCCCGGCGTTCATGTTCAGGCGCAGCCAGCGTCCCAAGTCGGACGCAGTCGTTCCGAGTCCGCCGGCGGCGTGCATGGTGCGATCCGTCTTGATCACCGGGCTGGGCTTCCAGGCGCCGTCGTACACGTGCGGCAGGGCGACGTTTTTGTCGGCGTACATGCGGCTGGCGTAGCCGGTGGTGCGCTTCATGCCGGCGGGCGCGAGGATACGATCATTGAGAACGTCGCGCCAGTCTTTGCCGCCGACCGATGCCAGCACGCGCCCGGCCAGCGTGAAGTGGACGTTTGTGTATTCCACCCGCCCGCTGACGTCTGCCTGCGGCAGGAGTTGAAAGTACAGGTCGTCCGTGATCAGACCCGTGTAAGCGTCGTTGAAGACGATATCACCGCTGGTGATGCCCCATCGGTGGCACAGCAGGTCGCGCACGGTCAGCTTCGCCGCCAGGTCGGCGTCCTTCAGCGACATCTGCGGCAGGTACTGCCGGACGGGCGCATCGAGTTTGAGCTTGCCGTCGGCAGCCAGCGCCACGGCCGCCATCGCGTTGAACGGCTTGGTGCAGGAGGCGATGTAGAACATCGTGTCCGCGTTGACCGGCGCCTTCGTCTGCGTGCTGCGCACGCCGCCCGCGTCGAGCAGGATCACCTCATCGCCGCGCACGGCCACCAATGCCCAGCCGGGCACGCCCAGCGACTCGG
Organism: uncultured Phycisphaeraceae bacterium; assembly: GCA_964648365.1. Lineage (GTDB taxonomy): Bacteria > Planctomycetota > Phycisphaerae > UBA1845 > UBA1845 > SURF-32. Next base: position 451 of record CAZYLK010000251.1, on the reverse strand, counting down.
CCGCGTCCTGCCATCGCTCACGGAACGCGGCGAACTCGGAATCCTCGATCTGCGGCGGCGCGGCCTGCGCGAGGCCGCCGGCCAGCGCCGGCAGCGAACAGAACATCATCCGGACCGCGGCACGGTGCATCGACGTCTTCATGGTCATTGTTGAACTCCCTTGCGAAGCGCGGCCCACGCCGCGTGATCTTCAACGGATTCTGCCCGGCCGGCCGGTCGCCGTCTTGAAGGCTTTGAACCGGCCGGGCAGAGGCGCGGCTGCGCCCGAGATGGTAGCGTTTCGGGCAGTTCAGCAAGTGGCGGCGAGGGTACGACGCGTGGCATCAGCCACGGGCGCGGCGAAGGGATGCCGCGCATCGGCGCGTGTTCCCTGTCGTTGCGACGGTCGCTGCCCTGCCCACGGCCTCGAAGACGAGACTGATTCCATGAAAGAGGGGTTCCAGAAGGAGGG
>CAZYLK010000250.1:0-7003 GCA_964648365.1 uncultured Phycisphaeraceae bacterium | reverse complement strand
GTCTGCATGCAGACCATGTCCCAGTGGACGGCGCTTTTGTTGCCGTTGTCGGCCTCTTCGTAGGCCTGGCCGGGGGTGAAGTGGAAGGAGCCGGCGATTTTTTCGTCGAAGAGGATGTCGAGCATGGGCTTGGTGATGTGCGGGTGGAAGCCGATGGCGAACTCGCCGATGTAGCGGGCGCCTTCATCGGTATCCAGCACGGAATTGAGATGCTCGGTGTTGGTGCTGGTCGCCTTGATGCACTTGCCCTCGCTGAATTCGAGCCGCACGTTGTCATGCACCACGCCCTGGTAGAGGGTGCGGGCGTTGAAGCTGACGTGGCCGTTGACGCTGTTTTTGACGGGGCATGAGAAGACTTCGCCGTCGGGGATGTTGAGCTTGCCGTCGCAGGCGATGGCGTTGATGCCTTTGATCGAGAAGCGCAGGTCCGTGCCGGGGCCTTTGATCTGAACGCGATCGGCCTTCTGCATCCGCTGCTGGAGCGGCTGCATCGCCTTGGCCATCTTGGCGTAGTCCATCGTGCAGACCTGGAAGTAGAAGTCCTCGAACGCCTCGGTGCTCATGCCCGCCTGCTGGGCCATGGAGGGGTGCGGCCAGCGCAGCACCACCCAGCGCGTTTTAGGCACGCGGATCTGCTGATGCACGCGCTTCCAGACCGTGTTCTGGTAGATCTTGTGCCGATCCGGCGCCACGTCGGACAGCTCCGCGATGTTCGAGCTTCCCCGCATGCCGATGTACGCCTGAACATTGCTCATCCGCAGGGCTTCGACCTCGGCGATCAGTTCGAACTGCGCATCGGTCGCGTCTTTCATGAGCGCTCGCTGCACGCGGTTGGCCTTCAGCGTGACCAAGGGATGCGCCCCGGCCGCGCGGGCTCGGCGGACCAGTTCGCAGGTCATCTCGTGCGGGATGTCGATCGCCTCGATGAGGATTTTTTCGCCCTCCTTCATCGCGGTGGAATAGCCGATGAGCACGTCCGCCAGTTTCGCCATTCGAGGGTCGATCATGTCCGTCTCCTTGTTGATGCCTGCGCAGCCGAATCTCGGCGCCGCCCCGCCGTGCGACGAGGGCGCACCGCAACCCGCAGCATACATCTGCGGCATCCCCCATGCCAGAAAAGGTGTCAGGATGATTTTTCAGTGAATCGCGCCCTCGATCGCACCCTCCGTCGCAGGGTATGCCGCTCGCCCGTTCGAGACTGGTCTGCGAAAAATCATCCTGACACCTTTTCTGGCCCCGGCTGGCGGAGCCGCCCGCCGCCCGCCATACTGCCGCCCATGTGTGCCGCCCGAGACGCGCTGCTGACCGCCCGCGACATCCACAAGGCCTACCGGCTGGGCCGCGTGGACGTGTCCGTGCTGCGCGGCGCGTCGATCGAAGTGGGTGACGGCGAGTTCCTGGCGGTCATGGGCCGCAGCGGCTCCGGCAAGAGCACCCTGCTGCACGTGGTGGGAGCACTGGACCCGCCGGACGCCGGCACGGTCACGCTGGACGGGCAGGACGTGTTCGGAATGTCCCGCCGCGGCCGGGAGCGCATCCGGAACCGGGATATCGGGTTCGTATTCCAGTTTTACCACCTTCTGCCGGAACTGAACGTGCTGGAGAATGTCCTGACGCCCGGCATGGTCGGTCGGTCGCTGACCGCGTGGATGCGGGAGCGCCGCGGGTTGCGGCGCTCGGCGGTCGAACTGCTCGAACGGCTGGGTCTGGAGCACCGCCTGCGGCACCGCCCGCGGGAACTTTCGGGTGGCGAACGTCAGCGCGTGGCCATGGCCCGCGCCCTGCTCAACCGGCCCCGGCTCTTGCTCGCGGACGAGCCAACCGGTAATCTGGATCGAGCGTCGGGGAGGGCGATTCTCGACCATCTGGTCGAGCTCAATGCCGGCGGTCAGACCATCGTCATGGTCACGCACGACGCCGATGTCGCGGCTCTGGCACATCGGTGCGTCCACCTGAAGGAGGGAAAGGTCACGAGCAGGGACGAGCCCCGCACCGCGGAAGGCCCCCGAACCCTGTCACGAACCGGAGGTAAGACATGACAACGCTCAGCTCGAACCCGATGGCGACCCGTAAGAACCCCTTCACCCCCAATCCGGAAATGAAAGTCTGGATGGACGGCGAACTCGTCTCCGCCGCCGACGCGAAGGTCAACGTCTTCGACCACTGCCTGCTCTACGGCGACGGCGTTTTCGAGGGCATTCGCATTTACAACGGCCGCATCTTCAAGGAACGCGAGCACATCGAGCGGCTCTTCCTCAGCTCGAAGGCGATCCGGCTGGACATGCCCATGACCCGCGAAGAGGTCAGCCGGGCCATGCACGATGCCATCGAGGCCAACAACATCACCGGCGACGGCTACATCCGCCTGATCGTCACCCGCGGCGTCGGCGCGCTCGGCATCGCCATTACCAAGGCGGCCTGTCCGTCCGTCATCGTGATCGCGGCCACCATCTCGCTCTACCCGCCCGAGGTGTACGAGCGCGGCCTGCGCTGCATCACGTCGTCGGTCATGCGGACGCCGCCCAACGCGCTGAGCCCGCGCATCAAGACCTGCAACTACCTCAACAACATCATGGCCAAGTGCGAGGCGATGGACGCCGGCGCTGACGAGGCCGTCATGCTCAACCACGCGGGGCAGGTCGCCGAGTGTACCGGCGACAACCTCTTCATCATCCGCGACGACAAACTGTTCACCCCCCCCACCAGTTCCGGCATCCTGGAGGGCATCACCCGCGCTGTGGCCATCGAACTGGCGCGGAAGCGCGGCCACCAGGTCGAGGAGAAAATGCTCCTCTGCTTCGACATCTACAGCGCTGACGAGTGCTTCCTGACCGGCACGGCCGCGGAGATCGTTCCCGTCGTCTCGCTGGATCGCCGAGTTATCGGAACCGGCAAGCCTGGCCCCATCACCCGGCAGCTCATGGAAGATTTCGTCGCGTACCGAAGCGCGTAGACCGTCCCGTCCGCGGCCCCGGTCGGCCCGGCGGGCGCTCGGGCTGCGCTTCTACCCAATCCACGCGCCCCGGCTGCCGATACGCCTGTCGGTGGACCTGGACGCGACCATTCCGATGCGCTGGCGCATGCTCGGCATGTCCGCGGTCGTGCTGGTCGGCATGTTGGCCTTCCTGCGCATCGTGACCAACGCGATCGGCGTCATCGACATCCGCAACCGCCGGATCCGGGCGGCCGTGGCACGAAAAGCGAGGCGGGCGCCCGACGGAGCGGCGGAGGGCGACCCCCGGGATGGCCGCGTCGTTGACGCTGTGCGGTTGGCGTCCTAGGGTCTTATAAGGGAGAGGCGCAGCCGTCCGTTCGGCCGCGCCGACCCTCCGGCGCGGAGCGCGCCCTCCGAGAAGCGTCATGTATTCAACCCATAATCGATTCTCCCATTTCTACTGGCTGACCAGCCTGTTCGTGATCGTCGCGATCCTGTCCGGCGCCGGGCTGATCTGGCTCGGAATCGCCGGTCAGTTGGACAATCTGGCGGCCTGGTGGATCGCGGCCGGCATCCTGCTGGTCGGCTTCGCGCTGCTGTCGCTGGCCGTGGTGGCGATGATGATCAAGCTCGTGTCGGTGACCATGCGCCAGCTCGACGTGCTGCGCGACGTCAACGACGCCCTGGCCGAGCACTCGTCGCGCCTTTCCGCCCTGGTCGCCAACAGCGAAATCTCCGACGCCGCCAAGTCCCTCGTCCACCGCGCCCGCGAGCTTGATTCGCTCCGCGAGGCCATCCGCGCTGACATTCGACGCGAAGACTGGGACGGCGCCGGGCACCTCGTCGTGCAGATGGAATCCCGGTTCGGCTATCACCAGGAGGCGGCCGAGTTCCGGCAGGAAGTGAGCACGTCTCGGCAGACGGCCATCGAACGCAAACTCAAAGACGCCCTGTCGCAGATTGAGCGGCACTTCGACAATCACGAACTCGAGCAGGCCCAGCGGGAGATCGAACGGGTGATGCGCGCCCTGCCCGACGACCCGCGCGTCACCAGCCTGCCGCGGCGGTTGCAGTCCCTGCGCGAACAGCGCAAGCAGGATCTCCTGAGCGCCTGGAGCGGCGCCGTCGAGCATCACGACGTCGATCGGGCCATCGAAATTCTGCGCGATCTCGACGTCTACCTGTCCCCTGATGAGGCCCGCGGCCTGGAGCAGTCCGCGCGTGGCATCTTCAAGGAAAAGCTGATGCAACTCGGCGTCCGCTTCCGCTTCGCCGTCACCGAGAAGCGCTGGCGCGACGCCCTCGACATCGGCGCCGAGATCATCCGCGAGTTCCCCAACGCCCGCATGGCCCAGGAAGTCCGTGAGAAGCTCGACATCCTGCGCGAGCGGGCGCAAACCGTCGAAGCAAAGGCCTCCTGACGCCTACGACGCAGCCTCAGGCCATCTGAGCAACCCAACCCCGTGTGTCACCATGTCGCACCGGTTTCGAGCCGGCGGATCCGGTGTGGCACCGGTTTCGAACCGGTGTGCTCCGGTGGTGTGGCACCGGTTTGCAACCGGTGTTCTCCGGTGTGGCACCGGTTTGTAACCGGTGTGCTCCGGTGTGGCACCGGTTTGTAACCGGTGGGCATGGCCTGGAAGGCCATGTCACTCGCGGCTTGGCCGCGACGACCGGCAAGATGCCGGCGCCACACCAGAACCCTGCCGCCGCCAGCGTCACACCCCTTGTTTCACCGCGACCGAGGCGCATCCTTGACGTCCGGCCGCCGAGACCGCAATAACTGCGCCCCACGACGCATCGACGTCCCCCGCGGCCGATGCCACGACGGCGCCGCGGGTGGACGCCCCGACGCGGCGGATTGCCGGAGACCCCCATGGCCGAACTGCTGACCGCTGAGAATCTGATCGCGCTGCTGACGCTCGCGTCGCTGGAGATCGTGCTGGGTATCGACAACGTCGTCTTCATCGCCATCCTGACCGGAAGGCTCGACCCGTCCGTGCAGAAGAGAGCTCAGCGCATCGGCCTGTTGCTGGCGATGGTCATGCGCATCCTGCTGCTGCTGGCCATAAGCTGGATAATGGGGCTGGAGGCGGACCTGTTTACGGTGGCGGGCGTGGGCCTTTCCGGCAAGGATCTCATTCTGCTCGCCGGCGGGCTTTTCCTGATCGCCAAGGCGACGTACGAGATTCACCACAAGCTGGAGGTTCCCGACCCGCACGACATCAACGCCAAGGCGAAGGCGATCTCCACGTTCGGCGCCGCGATCGGCCAGATCGTCATGATCGACCTGGTCTTCTCGATCGACTCGGTGATCACTGCGGTCGGCATGGTGAAACACATCAGCATTATGGTCATCGCCATCGTCGCGGCCGTGGGCGTGATGCTGATCTTCGCAAGTTCGGTCAGCACGTTTATCGAAAAGCACCCGACCATGAAGATGCTCGCACTGTCGTTCCTGCTGCTGATCGGCGTGATGCTGACCGCCGACGGACTGGGTCATCACATCCAGCGCGGGTACATCTACTTCGCGATGGGGTTCTCGTTCGTGGTGGAACTGCTCAACATGCGGGTCCGGGCGATCAAGGCGGGCATGGCGGCAGCCCAGCCGGCCGGGGCGAAGTGAGGCTGATCGATGTCGCTGCGCAACCGTTTCAATCGCTGGTCGAGTGAAGCGCACCTGCGCGGCCTGCCGGAGATGCAGCGCTTCCCCGACGACGAGTCGCGGCAGAAGGCGGTGCAGGACATTTATCGCGGGATGTACACCTGGCAATTCGCCGTCGTGCTCATCCTGCACGCCGTGGCCCTGTGGACGGTGTTTTTCGGCGTCGAGTACGTCATCCGTACGCAGATCGCGGCGCTGTCCCGCTGGAGCGCGTGGGTCAGCATGGTGCTCGTTCTGATCGGCTACGCCGTGTTCATCGTCGTCTGCCTGCGGCGCGACTCGATTCGCGATCTGCGCCGCAAGCTGATCGAGGCCGGCGTTCCGGTCTGCGTCAAGTGCGGCTACGACCTGCGCGGCGCGCCGGCGGAGGGCGATAGACGCTGCCCGGAATGCGGCGAGGCCGCGACGGACGAGCCCGGGCAGCGAGAATAGGTGCAGGTGCGCACACCTCGAAGGGGCCAGACATATCAGCCCAGGGCGCCGCCCTGGGTTGGCGTCGCCCCGTAGATGAAGAGCCCTGAAAGAGCGATACAGGCGGTGCCGATCTGGCGGTGGAGTCTTTGAGAGGACGCCTGTGCCGCCCCTTCAGGGCTTGCCAATCCCGGCCTGACCGCCCACGATGCCGATTGTGATGCGCAAACTGTTATTCTTGGCACTGTTGGTTCCGGTGGTTTTAACATGGTGTCGTCTCGGTGTGCGCCGCCACGACACTGCGATGATCGCCTCGGATCCCTGCGCGGCGCTCGACGGTTCGTACGGCGACCCCGTCGTCACGGCATACGTAACGCGCGTGCCGGACATGTACTTTGCCAGTGAACCGTCGACGGACCGCGCGTCCTGCGATGCGATGACGGAAGCGCTTATCCGGTCCCGCGACACGTTTGAACGCAGGCCGGTCATCGTCAGCACGCACCGCTTCCCCAAGTGGATCATCGATCTCACACTGGCAGACCGTTCCCAACTCAGGCTTGCACTCATCGGTGGGCCGCGGGAAGGAATCGAGGTCGATGGTTGCGGCATCATCAAGGACAGAAAGCCGTTCCTCGAGGCCATGAGCCGCCGTGCGGATCAACCGGATCGATAGTCCGGTGTTTTCGCGGCCACGCCCGGCGGTCGCCTGGCCGAGGAGGATAACTACACGCCCTACGGCCGCGCGCTGGCCCGCGGCCACACCGTGTTCCGCGACGAGGACAACGTATGTCAGACTGGCTGTTTCCAGACCCACCTGATGTTGCTGTGTTCACATGTGGGGAAATCATGCAGAAGAAAGCGTGGATCTACTATGTCACCCACGATGCGGATGATGGAGCGTGGCAGTTCCATGCTCGAAGTCCAGGACCGCCTGATGAGAACGAGGCCGCGGTCGTCAGTCTGCACGAGATCATTGAAATTGAGCCCCGTGT
>CAZYLK010000249.1:0-7061 GCA_964648365.1 uncultured Phycisphaeraceae bacterium | reverse complement strand
AGGCAGGCGCCCAGACGCAGCGACGTCAGGAACCGCAGCCAGGCCACGCCGTCGCGCTGGTACGGCCGCAGCGTTCCTTCCAGCCCCTTCGGCGTCTGCCCATCGCCCAGCCGGGCGGGGTCGCGCAGGGATGCGAGAACCTGTGCCATGGCGTCACCGGCGCTGACATGTACCCAGTGTCGCTGCTCCTGCGTCTTGTCTTCGCTTTTCAGGTCGGCCGACGCGCCCGCCAATAGACGCATGCCCTCGACGAAGGATATCTCGCCGCTATCCGCCTGGGCCTTCAGCGCCTGCCAGTGGTCCAGCGCCTGCTGCAAGCGCTCCCGATCGACCTCGACCCACTGCCCCTTCACCAGCACCAGCCCGTCGCCGCCCGCGAGCAGTTGGGCCAGTTCCTCGGGCGTCAGCTCCTGATCGCCCAGCGCCGCCCGGACGTTGAAGTCGAGCACGGCGTCTGTGCCCAGCGTCGTCAGCGTGTTCTGACCGATCGTGACCGATACCTGCGCCCGCGGCCGTCGCTTCCACCAGTCGGGCAGCCGGACGGACAGCCCGCAATCTTCCAGGTCGGCGGCGGTTCGCAGCAGCGTGTACGCCCGCTCTGCCGTCCATGCCATCGGTTGATAGACTTCCCCGGTCTCCACGATCCGTGCGACCCACGAGCATCGCCGCGCCGCCTGTTCGACGGGTTCCAGCAGCTTGATCAGCGCCGACCGGTTCTTCGCCCCCGCGTACTGCTCCAGGGCTTTGTTGAGCGGCAGGTGTTTCAGCCGCCCGCCGGCGCCGAAGCCGGTGGCGTAGGTCGCCATGAACGCGAATGGGCGCGTCGCGTCCCCTTTGTTTTCCGCCAGATGGAAGCAGACGCGCCCGACCTGATGCCACCGCGGCGCCCGCGATTGAAGAAAGGCCTCCAGCCCGCCAGCGGCCGCGACCGCCCCATGCGCCCAGGCGTCGAGTCCGCTCCAGATATTCAGCAAGACCTGCGGCGTCAGATACTCGCCGCCGCGCATCGGCGGCGCAGTGAGGGTCCACGTCGCGCAATCGGCGGGCGTCGGCGGCTCTATCTCGATCGAAGCAGCCGAAACCGGGATGTGGCATAGCGCGGTGACGAACCGCTCCGCGATGGCCTGCCAGTAGCGCAGCGTCAGCGAGTCGCCGACGTCGAGTTTCTCCGCCGCCAGCGTGAACAGACCCTCGCGCCAGTCTTGCTCAAAGACGGCGTCCAGTGCGGCCGCCTGAATCTGGGCGGCCGCGCCGTCACCTGCATCCCAGGCAGGATGTCCGCCGGGTGTGATTCGAATCTCAGCCACCGCGCCACGCTGCTCCGAAATGCGGAACGGCGCCGCCGCCTCGACGGCTCGGTAGCGTCCGTCCGCGGGCTCCGCCGTTTCCTGGTCGCCTCGTTCTAGCAGGCCGTGCGGCCGCGTCCAACGTGCCGGCGTGCTTGAACCGTCAGCCGCGTTTTGCTAGCATTCTGGTCGAGCCTTTTGCAAGGAGGAGGATCGACATGCCGAAACGTCATCGAAAGAGCGCGACGCGGGGTTCACGGGCTTGTGCCCTCCAATCGGGCGGCAAGGCCCTGGCTGCCGCGGCCGCGGTCGCCGGCGGCACCCATGCGTACGCGGACGTCGTGCGCTTCGAGAACACGGGTGAGTTCGACTGGCGTCCGTCCGAGTGCGGCGGGCATCTGTGGCTCGATATCACCAAGGCCGCGGACGATCAATCTGGCCAGCGCGGGCCGACCAGTTTCTCCCAGTGGTACTACTACGGTACCTGCAACGATCCTGAGAAAGCCGGCAACTACATGTATGCCGGGGGCAGCGGCGGCGACGGCGCGCTGTGGGCGCAGGCCGACGGCTATAGCGGCACGCTGGACGCCCTGGAAGGCGGAACGCTCATCGGTCCGGACAGTGCCTGGGGCGATCGCTCGACGTTCAGCATGTACCGCAGCCAGTGCTGCTACTCGAACGACTGGGGTCCGCTGGGCACGATCGCCTACGCGGGCGTGCAGTTCAAGATCGGCGGGCAGGTTCACTACGGCTATATCCACGCCGAAATGACCGATCCGCGCGCGGCCCAGCTCAAGGCGCTGGCCTGGGGCTATGAGTCCGAGCCGAATACACCCATCGCGGCCGGCGCGGGCGGAACCCGCTGCACCGGCAACGAGAAGGCGAAGGCCAAGTGCAAGCCCAAGCGGGACACGTTCCGCATCACCGCCAGCGTGAAGAAGGCGATGCCGGGCGAGCAGATCACGTTCCGCCTCGACGGCGACCCGGACACCGACCAGGCCGGTCAGGCGAACAACAAGGGGAAGGCCAAGACCAAGTTTAACAATGTTTCCGGCGGTGATCACACCGTCGAAGTGGTCGGCTGCGACGCCGACGCACGCACGTCGTGCGGCTGACGCACACGCCGATCGAGATCGCCAGGCCGCCCGCGGAAACTCCCGCCGGCGGCCTTTTTCGTGCCCGGTCCGCCGGGACGCCACGCCTGCTTCGCAACCTCAGTCATTTGACTACTGCGACATCATCGAGGAAACCAGTCCGGATGAAAACGGCAATGGGATTCCCGATGAGTGTGAGTAGGTTCCGACTCGTGACCAACGGTCGCGCGGCGGCGCTGGTTGTGCTGCTGGGGTTCGCACCCGCCGTCTCGGCGCACGAGTTCTGGATCGAACCGTCCACCTACACCCCGCATCTCGGGCACCGTATCGACGTCGCGCTGCGCGTCGGCGAGAACTTCGCCGGACAGCCTGTGCCGCGCAAGGTGTCGCGCATCGAGCGGTTCGCGATGGTCTCGCTGGGCAGGACCGGGCGGCCGAGCCATGACGTGGAGATCGCCGGGCGCGACGGAGACGACCCGGCCGGCGGCGTCAGTTCCGCCGCCGCCGGCGCCGTCATCCTCGTATACGTCAGCGACCACGCCAGTATCGAGCTCGACCGCGGCAAGTTCGATGCCTATCTGAAAGAAAAGGGACTTGACGCGATCCGCAAGCAACTCGAGGAAGAGGCGTCGGCAAAGAAGCCGGAAGGCGATTCGGCCGCACAGCCGGCGAAGTCGATCACGGAGATCTACTCACGCTGCGCAAAATCGCTTATCCGGGTCGCTGGCCGCGCCATGGATCGCGGATTCCTGCCCACGGGCGGTTCGAGCGACGGTCCGGACGGCGGTGACAAGCCCGCCGGCGGCGAGTCGGCGGACGACGCCCTGACAGCCGACGTGGCGGTGGGCATGCCGCTGGAACTGGTGGCGCTGTTCGATCCCTATGCCGACCCGCCCCCCGCGCAGATGAAGTTCCGCGTGCTGTTCAACGGTCGTCCGCTGGCCGGGATGCAGGTCACAGCCCGTGCGCGCGACGACAAGCAGCCGCCGCAGGTCGGCCGATCCGGCGAGGAGGGCGAAGTCACGTTTCAACTCACCGGCCCGGGGCCGTGGCTCGTCGAAGGCACGCACATGACGCCGCTGCCGGACGACGCGGACGCCGACTACGAGAGCTTCTGGGCTTCGGTGACGTTCATGTCTCCGCACGCGGCCGCGGAGAAGGCGGACAAGCAGGACGGCGGCGAGTGACGCAGGCCGATGGGGCCGCTCGCCCGGTAGGGCGATCCACTATCGCCCGACGCCGTCTGCGCTCGACGGTCGCCGCAGCATCACTTCGATCAGCGGCCGCGCAGATTGCACGGCATCCACCAGAAAAATGATTCGCCCGTCCGATTCCCGCGCAACGAGCGGATGCAACACGTGGTCAACGTACACCGCGGCCACGGACTCGGGCGGAACGGCCACCTCGAAGGCATGATGAGCCGCCGCGCCGCAGTTGAAATGAAAGCGCAGCAGATCACCTTCCGGGCGGAGACGATACGCCCCCCATCGCCGATCGAACGCTGATCCATCGTGGCCGGCGAGTGAGCCGCGCGAAGCGTCGCCGTCGCCGCCGCTACCGTCGCGGGTCGAATCCGCATCCGCGTGCTCGAAGCCGATTCGGCCCACCGCAACGTCCAGCCGCGGCGGGTTGCGCAGCGAACTTGCCCACGCGACCGCATCGCGCACCGCCAAGCCCAACACCCACGTCAGATCAGGCTGGGCTTCAACAACCAGGCCCGCGTCCGAGTCGCTTCGCGCGTTCGCAAGCGGCGCCTCGGCCCCCAGCGCGGTGATGGCCAGCCGCACGGCAGGCGGATCGACGCTGCGCAATTCGGCAAACTGACCTGCGGCGTCGACGCGCCAAGAACCTTCGACGGCTGCGTCAAACGCATACGACCGCTGCTGTTCGCGCGACGCCGGATCGCCGACGGACGCGACGAAGACGTCGCCGTTGGCGTAGACCACCCAGCGCGTCGCCCCTCCGACCGGGCCGGCCGCATCGGGAGCCGACGGGGATGAAACGACGTTCGGCGAATGGGGCGCGGATTCCTCCAGGATCACACGCACGGCCGACGCACTGACGAGGCGCGGCTCACCACCTCCGGAGCCAGGCGTGTCGGCCGCGGCGACGACACCAGACTGATCAGTGTCGCTCGGCGCCAGAGCCGGCGGCGCCGTCGTAATCGGCGTCGGCCCCAGCGTCGTATGTCGCACGAGGTTGTCCAGGCGAGCCGGGTCGCGGGCGAGGTCGAACCACGCAACGATCCGCGCCCGGTGGAACGTCAATTCGAAACGCCCCGGCGCGCCGACACGCATCCGCCGCCCTTCCCGCAGCACGACCATGTGCCCGGTCTTGCCATCGGCATCGCCGAAGAGCGCCTCGCGATCGCGCGTGAGGATCACGTCGTCGAGATGCCACTCAACCGGCGACGCCGCGGCCGGCATGCTCCATGTAATCCGGCGCACGTCGTCGATATCGATCGACTGGGCTACCTCCCACAAGTCCACGGCCAGATGATTCCAGCCGCGTGACAGCGGCAACTCGGCCTGAAATCGGCGCTCGTCGCTACCGGCGCCGGGGACGGCCGCGCCCGCGTGGGTCGCAGCGGCGCCGGCGCCCACGCCGGAGACGAACGAAACCCGCAGCGGCGACGACGGGTCCGCCTCCAGGTAGACGCTCATGTACAGAAGGTCGTAGTCGCGCCAGTCGCGCTTGAGGAACCACGCCTCAGAATCGGCCGCCCCGGCACGCAGCGCATCGGTCGGCCCCGCGAGCGTGACGCGCAACGCATCGCGCCCGGTCTGGCGAATCCCACCGCCCGCATCGATCGCCCACGACGCCCGGCCGGAGAGATTCTCGACATCGAAGAGCGTTGCATGACGCACGTCTTCGAAGTCGGCGATGACGGCATATCGCCCGCCGGCCAGGGCGGGATAGCGGGCGATGAGGCGATTCGTCTGGATGGCGACGGGGTCGCGCGCAGGCCGGATGCAGCCGGCCTGCACTGCTAAGGCAGTAAGGACCAACAGCAGAACGCGGCGGGTTGAGACGGGCTTGTATTGCATGGTTCGTGAGCCGCCATTGTAGACGGCGGCCGGTCGGTGAACAGTGCTCGATCTACCCGCGAGTGGAGCCGATGCGCGACATCCCGCGCGGTGCGGATCATTGGTGATGCGCGCGACTCGACTACAGCGGCTCGTTGGACGCGGCGAAAGGCCATTGAAGACGGCAAGCCTCACGCCGCCGTCGCTCCACCAGCCCCAGCCACCGCGTCAGCGTGCGCGCATACTTTGCTGAATGCCTCGACGTACTGATCGAGAAGCGCCCGGTCGGCGTTCGGGAAGGACGGCAGGCGGATCAACTGCTGATTGGCGCCGTGGTCTTCGGCAGGGCATCGGCGCGATAGACGGGGGCCGGAGCGTTGCCGGCGGCCGCTCGTAGCAGCATCGCCGCGTGACCCTCCGTAAAGAGCGGCTGCTGATGCACCAGCGGGTAGCGCGGCGCCTGCACGTCGCAGCCTTCCGCCCGCAGCGCTGCGACGAGCGGGTCGATCGCGAGCGGACAACGGTCCGAGTCCACGCGGACGAGAAACTCGAAGTACACCCGCTGCACGTGGCCGGGCGGCTGAAAGGTGTCAAAGCCGAGCGGCTCCAGCGCGGCGGACAGGTATTCCAGGTTGGCGTTGCGCCGGGCGTTGCGTTCATCCATGTGTCGAAGCTGCACCCGCCCGACCGCGGCGGACAGCGGCGCCATGCGCGTCTTGATGCCGAAGCTGGTCGCGGCGAACCGTCGCGCGGCGGTGGGCAGTTCCAGGATGCGCACGATATCACCCAGGCAGATGGCCCGCTCGTGGATCGCGTCGTCATCCGTCAACAACATGCCGCCCTCACCCGCCGGGGCGAGCTTGGCGCTTTGCAGGCTGATCACCGACACGTCGCCGAGCGTACCGCACTTGCGTCCGCGCCAGGTCGCTCCGGGAGCGTGTGAGGCGTCCTCAATGACCTTCAGATCATGTCGCCGGGCGAGGTCGTAAAGCTGCGTCATCCGCGACGGCATGCCCCAGAGGTGGACGACCACCATCGCCCGCGTGCGCGGCGTAATGCGTGCGGCGGCGTCCTCCGGGTCCAGCCCCATGCGAACCGTCTCGCTCTCGCAGAAGACGGGCACCAGCCCCAGCCAAAGCATCGGCACCACCGACGCCCAGAACGTCGCGGACGGTACGAGCACTTCATCGCCCGGCTTGAGGTCCAGCGCGAAAAACGCAGCCAGCAGCGCGGCCGTGCCGTTGCAGTGTGCTAGTGCGTGGCGTGTGCCGAAATACGCGCGGTAATCATCCTCCAGCATCCGCGTCACGGGATGGAACGACAGGTCGCCATCGCGCAGCACCTCCAGCACCGCGGCTTCGTCCTCGGCCGTGATGATCGGCCAGCGGTTGGCCGCCTGCTGATCGAGCGTGACGGCGGGCGGTCCGCCGAGAATGGCCGGAAGCTCCATCACTGATCCCTTCGCGAGAAGCGCGGTCAGAGCCCCGCCTTTCAAGGCGGGGTGTTGTCTCAAGGTTCAGCAAGCCGCGAGTACATCATCGAATGCAGTTTGCACTTTGCGGCCGTACCTTTCCACCTGTTCAACCGCCGCCGACCGGTCACCGAGGTATAACCGAATTTCGTTGATGGCGGTCGGCAAAAAGGTGGCGTACTCT
>CAZYLK010000248.1:0-7076 GCA_964648365.1 uncultured Phycisphaeraceae bacterium | reverse complement strand
CTGCTCACCCACACGCCCCGGTACCACTTGAACACGTCGAACGACACGCCGCGGCTCTGGCTGGCGGACTTGACCCAGAACTGGGTCTCCGGCTCGACGTAGATCGGGTCCGAAGGCTCCGACCAGGCGCCTTCCAGGAACCACTTGGTCGCGTCGTTCTTGTCGGCGAGTTGCTTGGGCTGGCCCGCGAAGGGGTTCAGCAGCACGACGCGCATGCGGAACTGGTACGTGCGGCCGCCCTTGACGCTGTCAACCCAGGCATCGTGTACCCACACCGTCTGCGAGGAGGACACGTTGACCTCGGGCGCCTTCGGACAGCGGCCGGGCGGGAGCAGGTCGCACGGGTTCGGACGCGGCAGGGCCGCCTGGCCGAGGATCGCCCGGCGCGTGTTCTCCCGCTCCCAGTTGGACAGCTTGTTCCGCCAGTCGGCCTGGAGCCGGTTGATCTGGTCCGTGGTTTCCTTTGCCAGCGCGACGACGGCGGCGTCTTCGTTTTGAGCATTCTTGACGTAGTGGAAAATCTTGTTGTACGCCGCCACCTGGGCGTTCTCGTCTTCCGATGCGAAGGCCTCGTCGAACTCCTTCAACGAATCGGAGATGTACTCCCGCGGGTTGACGCCTTCGGGCGGACCCTCCGGGCCTTTCGGAGTACCGGGCGCGACGGCCTTCACGATCGTGTATCGATCGTGGTACTCGCTGGGGCGCAGCTCTTCGTTGAAGAGAATGGCGGAGTCCTGCGCCATGACCTCGATGCCGGGGTGGGGCCACAGCGCGCCGTCCACGACCACCGGGAACATCGGCCGCAGCAGGTTGACGTAGATGTTGCCGTCCTTGAGGAGCCGCTTCTGCCGGTCGATCGCGTCCAGATCGTCGAGGTCGACGTGAATCTCACCCTCCGCCGCAACGATCAGGTCGATCGGCTCAACCGCCGGGAGGGCGCCGATGGTATACGGCTTCACGTCGTGCCAGTCCTGTTCGTTCCACGACCCGTCCGAGCGGCGCGCCCGTCGCTGACACTGGACTTCGACGACGCGGGGCTCCTCGATGATGTATCCGCTGTAGGCCTCGTTGTTGAGCTTCTTTTGCTCGTCCGCGTTGAAGGTCGAGATCGCCGTCACCCAGTTGACCGCGAGGTCATCGCTGGCGACGTCGTTGGTCTGCATGTCGTCGCGGAAGCCGAGGCGGTAGGTCAGCGGGCTGCTGACGAACTCGACCGTGTTGCGGCCGGCGATCAACCGGGGCTTGGGAAGCTGAACCACCGGGGCCAGCTTGAGCGTGCCGGGCGCGATAGAGGCCTGGCCCACCTCGGGCACGGGCAGCCCGAAAGCCACCGTCCGCGGCCAGGTCGGCGACGCGTTCGCCACCACCATTGGATCGTTGGCGGCCTTGAACTCGGGCGCTCGCGCCGTGAAGTCGACCGGCGGCGGCTGGGAACTGCGGATCATGTCGCGAACGTCGTCGGCCTTGTCGGCCACCAGGCGGTCGATCGTCGCCGGGTTGGCCGTCTGCCCGCCGACCTCGATGCGGTTGGGCGTCGTCAACAGGTTTGTGACGACGACGTAGATGAGACAGGCCAGGGCGACGCCGAGAACCCCTTTCTCAACGTGCCGTTCGATGACGCTGACCGTTTGCTTCGCCATGACGTACTACCTCACTGCGCTGAATCCGAATCTGTCACTTCGCTTTGCCGCGCGGCGCCCTATCCCGGGAAGTAATGGTCGAACACAACCGTGGGCATCCAGTCGCTGGCAAAGGGCTCGTAGAGCATATGGGTCTCGAAATCGAGGGTCACGATTGCGCCGGGATCGGACCCGTAGATCGGCCCGACCATTTCGGGGTTGGCTTCCACCGCGTAATACTCCATCCGCAGCAGCGTGTGGAACCGGTCCTTCGACAGCTCCTGGACCAGCCGGGGAATGATGCGCTGATCCATGACCAGGCGCAGGCTGAACGTCAGAACCTGGAAGTTGTCGTCGGTGTAGGATCCGGTGAAGGTCGCGTCGGGACTCATCGGCGGTCGGGCGGCGGTGCGCGGGCCGACCCCCTGCATGCCGCCGGCGCCGGCACCGGCGACGCCCGTCGCACCCTCCAGGATGTACCCGTCGCTGATGCGGACCGAAATGATCTCCTTGATCGGCATGTCGGCCGCCCAGGCGGCGCCCTCCTTCGATTCCGCCTCCTGGTTGATGCGGGAAATGGCGTCCACCACGTCCTGTTGAATCCACAACTGGACCTGGGCGAACCAGCAGTCGCGCTCGCTCGGCGGGGTCAGCGCGTTCACGTCGGCCATGCCGGCGGCCATCTCGAAGGACGGCTGCTCTCGGCCGCGGCTGATGTAGACGAACGTCCGGTCCTTCTTGGGCAAAGCGATCGACGCCCTGGCCCGCGGATTGACGTGGGCGCCTTCGGTGGTCAGAACGCCGGTCTCGGTCCACTGCTGTTCCGCGGTGGGGAAGCTGAACCCGGGCTGCTGCTGTTCGCGATAGATCTCGTCCGCGATCTCCTGGAAATCGGAGGCCGACGGAGGTTCGGCCGCACGCAGCTTTTCGAGCATGGCCTCGAACGCCTGACCGTACTTGACGCGGAACTCGCGCCGCAGGTCCGGCGAGCCGTTCGGGAAGACCTTGTCCAGCAGCGGCTTGTACGGATTGAGCGTCCTGGCCTGCTCGACGATCGTCTTGTAATCGGCCTTGCACGAGTCGATGCGGCGCTGCTGGGCATCGATCCAGGCCTGATTGGGGACGGACTTCATGTTGGCCAGCGAGCTGTACAACTGGCTGGCCTCGCCCATCTGGCGGGGCACGTCGCTCATGCGGCTCATCCCCGTCACGCCCAAGGCCACGCCCCCGATCGCCACGAGCCCGCACAGGATGAAGAACATATGCTGCTTGATGAGTTCCATTCTCGGATAGCTCCAACATTCAACGGACAGAAGCACCGGGCACGCAACCTCAGGATCCGGACCGAATCCCAGGTCAGCCGCCGTCGTCCTCCTCCCCGGTCGGTTCACCTTCGGGCTGGACAAACTCGCTGAAGTCGATGAGGACCGCGTCCATCATGATGTCGTACTTCCATTCATCCTCGCGCGACTCGCCGGTCAGCAGATCCACGTTGCCCGGAACCGGCCGCGGCGCCACGCCGCTCTTCGACGACGTCAGAGGGGCGGCCGCCTCGATGCGGGTCGTCGACCGGCCGGTGCGCACGGCCTGCCGACCGCTGAGAAAGACGCGGTTGAAAATGAAGCCCGCGCCGGGCTGCAAGCCGACCTCTTTGCGGAGACGACTGAGGAACTCCCGCTCGATGAAATCGCCCGTGTCCTCATGCGCGGACGTGCAACTGATGCGGATGAAAAAGCCAGGATATTCCTCGTCCTCGCCGAACTCGACGTTTGGCGCCGTCTCCAGCGGGTTGAGCATCTGCTGAGCAAAGATGTTCGACCGGTACACGACTTCCATCTTCTCGATGTTGATTTCGCGGCGGCGGTTGCGCGGGGCGGCGTCGCCACGGCGGAACGCCTCCAGGGCTGCCTTGCCGTCGGCGGCGGTGGCGTAGGCGTCGTCTTCGTGCGGCACCACGCTGTGGATCGCGTTGAAGATGCGCAGCACCAGCGCCTTGCGCGTCTGTAGTTCGATCAGGTAGTCGGCGCCTTCGACTTCGCCCTGCCCCTGGTTCTCCAACTCGCTGTACGCTGCCTTGAGCGCACTGGCCGCCAGTTCCACCTGCCTGGCGTCCGCCCGCAGGCTGCCCGCCGACGGGCCGTTGTCGATCACGCGCCAGGCATCCTCCACGCTGGCCGGTCGGGCCGGCGTACCCGCCGACGAGCTGGCCAGGGCCGACATGTCCCACGTATACCGCAGCCAGATGCACACGCCCGCGAGCAGGAAGCAAGCGGCGGCCGCCGCCATGAACGGACGCTTTTTCCGCCAGATCACCTGCTTGGCGATCTCGGTCGGCAACAGATTGGACGTGATCGCGGCCTGGCCCAACCCCTGGAGCGACAGGCCGTAGGCCGCCGCGAAGCTCAGCACGTTCTCGCTGAACTGCGGCGCCGCGGCCGCCGACGAACCCGCCAGCGACTTGTAGGCCGAAGGCTGCTCGACGGTGTAGCCGAGGTTCTGCTGCAAGTACTTCTGCAGGCCCGGCAACTTGAAGGCGTTGCCCAGGCCGATGACTTTGTCCACCCGGGCGTCGCGGTGGGTGCTGGAGTAGAAGCCGATCGAGCGCTGAAGTTCCTGCACCAGGTCGGCGAAGATCGGCCGCATGGCCTGGAAGATCTGCCGGGCATACCGGCTGGAAGCGGCGGTGCGCTTGAGATTCTCAGCCTTGGAAAACGACAGCTTGAAGGACTTGACCAGTGCCTCGGTAAAACGGTTGCCGCCGATGTGGATGGTGCGGGTCCAGAGGCTGTGCTTGGTGGCTATGATCAGGTCGGTGGCTTCGGCGCCGATGTCGAGCAGGATGGTCGTTTCGTCGCCGATCATCTTCTCGTGCATGGCGACGTTGTAGACCGCCAGCGGGCCGGACTGCACGATGACCGGCTCGATGCCCGCCTGCTCGAAGTGCAGCAGGTGCCCGCGGATCAGCTCGCGCTTCATCGCGAAGATGCCGACTTCGATGTCGGGCATGTCCTCCTGCTGGAAGGTCTGGTAGTCCCAGATGACCTCGTCCATGTCGAAGGGGATCTGCTGATCCGCCTCGTAACGGACGATGTCCGGCACCTTCCGCTTGTCCACCGGGGGCAGCTTGGTGAAGCGGGCCAGCGTCTGCTGACCGGGCACCGATACGACGATCTGGTCGTTGGAGATGTCGTTGCGCGACAGGAACTTTTCGATCGAATTGGTGATCAGTTCGTCGCGGTCCGCGTCCGGCTGCGAAAGAATCTTGGCATGTTCGACGTAGTCGTGCGCCACCAGTTCAATGGCGCCCTCGCCGGACAGTTTGAGCTTGACTGCCTTCAAGGCACATCGACCGACGTCGATGCCCCAGACCGTTTGAACGCCGGCCATACCGATCTCCGGATTCCAGTTCTGTCCGGCGCGGATGGCCCGCGCCGACCGTCAACTCGCCTTGCCACCACCGGTGGCGTCTCACGCGCGGCCGCGTCCGTGGCCCCGGCGCCCGTCGGCCCTCGCATCCGTGCCGGCGCCTTCAAGTTCGCCATCCCCTCCGTTACAGTCACGGAGAATGGCGGCCAAGTATCGTTTCACCACGCTCGGCTGTAAAGTCAACCAGTACGAATCGCAGGTCATCCGCGAAGTTCTGGAGGACGCCGGTCTGCGCCCCGCCCGCGAGGGCGAGGCGGCCGCGTGGACGGTTATCAACACCTGTGCGGTCACGGCCGAGGCCGTTCGCAAGAGCCGCCAGGCCATCCGTCGGGCAGGGCGGGACGGTCGGTCCCGCGTGGTCGTGGTGGGCTGCGCCGCGTCGGCCAAGCCCGAACAACTGCGGGAAATTCCCGGGGTCGCGGGCGTGTTCGGTCACGGCGCCGACGTCTCAGCCGAAATTCGCAGACTCATCGTCGGGAGTTCCGCCGGCGGCCCGTGTGCGTCCGAGGTTGCCGCCGATCGCGTTTCTGCCGGCACACGTCCCACTGCTTCGAACGGATCGTTAAGCCTTGATGAAGGATTGATGAGGCCGGTTTCGCCGTCGAAGCCTGGAACCGCCGCGGCCGCGCGCCGCGATACAAGCGTCCCATCGAGTATTGACCTCCCTCTGGGCATTGTCAAGCAACCGGCGACGGAAGCCGCTCAAATCCAGCGATTCGACGGGCATCAGCGCGCGTTTCTTAAGATTCAAGACGGATGCGATGCCTTTTGCACGTACTGCATCATCCCGCGATTGCGCCCGCGGCTGTCGTCGAAGCCGATTGCGGCGGCCGTGGCGGAAACGCGGGCGCTCGTCGCCGCCGGACACCGCGAGATCATCCTGACCGGCATCTTCATGGGGGCGTACGGCCACGCGACGGCGATTCGGAAGCGGCAGGCGCCGCGGGTGGAGGGAGTCAGGGAGTCAGGGCGGCGGAAGGGAGTGAGGGACTCAGGGAGTGAGGGAGTAAGGGAAGAGGGGGGCGCGAGTGTTGCTGTCGCGGCAGGAATTCGGGCGGCCTTAAGGCCAGACGTCGCTGGTGGTGGAACGACGCAGCGCACGGACGCCGGAGCAGCCGGCGACCCCACCCCGCTGGCGGAACTCGTTGATGCGATCGCACAAGTTGAGGGACTGGAGCGGCTGCGGCTGTCGAGCCTGGAGCCGGGGGACGTGGACGACGCCTTGCTGGACGTGCTCTCCCGCCATCGCAACTGCGTTCCTCATCTGCATTTACCGTTACAGTCGGGCAGCGAGGATGTCCTGCGGCGAATGAATCGGCAGTACACGGTCGAGGCGTTCGTGGACATGATCGACCGCGTTCGCACCGCCCTCGATCGGCCGGCGATCAGCACCGACATCATCGTCGGGTTCCCGGGCGAGACCGAAGCGGACTTCGAGCAGACACTGGCCGTGGCTCGGGAGTCCGAGTTTCTCAAGATTCACGCCTTCCCGTTCAGCCCGCGCGAGGGCACGGCCGCGGCGAAGTGGCAGCGCTCGTTCGTGCGACCGGAGGCTTCACGCGAACGCATGAATCGGCTGGCAGCGCTGGAGCGAGAGCTGTCGCTCGATTTCCGGCGGCAGTTTGTCGGCGCGGTTGAGCGGGTGATCGTCGAGCCGAGCAAGCTCGAAGCCGCGCCGGAAGACACGGAAAGCCTCGGCGCCATCATTCATGGCCGGTGCGACCGTTACTTCGAGATCCACACGCGGTGCAGGGCGACCGCTGCCGGTGTGGCGGAGGCGAATGGCCCCCCACGAGCATGGGACGACCGTTCCCAGGACCTGCCGGCGCTTTCCCCTGCCCCGGGCGAGATCATCCACGTCAGAATCGAGCGGGTCACCCCCACACGCACGCACGGCCGACTCGTCTCGCCACACGCCGCCGATCTGGCGCTGCCCGTGCTTGGGGCCGTTGTTGCGGTGTGATTCGGGCCGAGTCTGAGCATCCGCGCCCCCGGCCGGGTGTACCTTCGGGAGCCGTCGCCGATCGCGCG
>CAZYLK010000247.1:0-7123 GCA_964648365.1 uncultured Phycisphaeraceae bacterium | reverse complement strand
CTCGCGCAGTGCGGCCGGATCGAGTTTCCCCAGCAGTTCGAACGACCGCCTCCCCTTGCGGTAGGCGTTCGGGCACGCTTGCGTCGCGCGGAGGAGGGCCTGCTGGACGTCGCGGCGCGGCCGGGATTCCATCGACGTCAAGCTCGGCAAGGCGTTGTCCTGGAGACCGTCTCGAAAGTGCGCCCGCAACGTGCGTCTGTCCGTGACCATCCACGTTTCCATGCACGTTGTCATCATGAGCACCTGTTCGTTCTCGGCTCCTCGCGGCGGTTCCCACCCGTCACGCCGGCGGAGATGATGCCAGGTATCCTCGATGTCTTCGACGGTATCCTCGCTGTCGATAAACATCGCGACGTAGTCCGCGGCCGCGGCGCTGCGATGCGCCGTAGCGAAGTCGCCGAACGCGCTCGTGCGGCTGCCGCACGCCACCAGCTTCGGCATGCGTCCGGCAAAGCCGCACTTTTCGAGCAGGCGACGGAATCCGGCACGGCATTCGATGTGCAGTTGTTTCGAGTCGCCGCCGCCTTCGATATAGAGCTTCGCGCTCACCAGCGCGTCCCCCCGATTTCGCCGCGCAGCCAGAGTTGGCCGAGCCGATACGTCTTCAACCACTCCTGAAGCTCGTTGCCCGCCTGCAAACGCGTCATGCGCGTCTGCCCGTCATGCTTCTCGACCACGACGACTGCCTCCGGGCGATCGGTCAGCGCATCGACCAGAATGTCGGAGTGGGTGGTGACGATCAGTTGCGTCCGCTCGGAGGCGGCCACGAGCAGATCGGCAATCTTGGGAATCAGGTCAGGATGCAGGCCGAGTTCCGGTTCTTCAATGCCGATCAGCGCCGGCGGGTCTGGGTCACAGAGAATGGCCAGCAGGCACAGATAGCGGAGCGTGCCATCCGACAGCCGGCTGGCGGGTATGGTGAAGTCGCCCTCGGTCAGCAGGACCTCGACGGTGCCGCCCTTGACGCGCACGTCGAAGTCGTCGAGTCCGGCATAAAGATCGCAGAGCCTCTCAATGATCGCACGCTTCGTGGCTGGTGTTCCGCGCAGGCGGTTGAGGAACAGCCCCAGATTGGAAAAGTCCTCTTCGAGCACGTCGCTGGGAAGATCGGCCGGTTGCGGACCGCGAAGGACGAGCGACCTGCCGAACGCCCAGTCCCGATACAGCCGAATGCTGCCGTACATGTCGACCAGGTGGGCCAACTCCGGATAGCGCTGCGGATCCTTTCGCTGGGATAGGATCGACTCCTCTAGTGAGATTTCATCGCGCGACAGAACGATGTCGTCCGCGCCAGGTCGAGAGAATCGTGCTCCGCCCTCCCCTCGCCGGTAGAGCCAACTCGGATAATGAGCCGGATCGCAATCTGCATCTTCGATAACCTCTGAGGCGAGTTGGAAGTGCGCTTGTGCCTGCTCAAAAGCAATGGAATGGAGGAGCGTTGTAGAGCGTGCAGGGTACTCGACCAGGGCCGTAATGTCGGCTCGGCCCCATTCCGCACCCTTCCAAATCCACTCCGTGACACCCCCGCTGCCGGGCCGACGGATCGGGGCGGCAAGCTTGTTCGCTGAAGATCGCAGCACGTCCAGCGCCGCAAGCACGTTGGACTTTCCCGAACCGTTGGGTCCGATCAGGACGTTCAACCGCCGAAGCTCCAGCGCCGGCGTGTCCGGCCCGAACGACAGCACGCCCCTGAGCGTCAATTCATAAAGCGGCATCACGTCGAACAGCATGAGGCGCATCCTCGATCCTACAGGACGCGCCCCGCGGTATCGGCGTCCCAATCATCCAGCAGGCGCATCAACGTAGTCCGGGAACCGCGTGAGTCCCGCCGGAGCCGAGGCATGGTGCCACAGCTCACCTTGTTTCGCAAATCGGCGCGATCAACCCCACCTTGCGGGCAATCGTCGTACCAGCACGCAGCACGGCCCCTACTCATACCGCAGCGCGTCCACCGGGTTCAGCCGGCTGGCACGCCAGGCGGGGTAGAGGCCGCTGACGATGCCGGTGGCGATGGCGACGCCGACGGCAATCAGCACGATGTCGGACGCGATGATGGGCTTGAGCGGGGCGTAGCGGATTTCTACCACGCGGTTGAGAAACCAGCCCAGCGCGATGCCCAGCGGCGCGCCGACGACGCAGATCATGCCGCTCTCGCCGAGAAACTGCGTCATGATGTCGCCACGATACGCCCCGACCGCCATGCGCACGCCGATCTCGCGGGTGCGCTCCGTGACCGACACGAGCATGATGTTCATGATGCCGAAGCCGCCGACGATCAGCGAGATGCCGCTGATTGCGAAGAAGAGACTCTGCAGAGTCGTCCTCATGGTAGTGACCTGCTCGAACATCTCCTTCTGCGAAGTGATGCTGAAGTCGTCGCCTTCGCCGAGCTGGAGGCGATGTTTGCGGCGCAGCACGGCCGCGATGGCTGACCGTGCTTCCTCCATGTCCGCCCGGTCCTCGCCGCAGACGCTGATCTGCGAGAGCGTGCGCACGTTGTACATCGACATCGCCCGCGTGATGGGCACGTACACCTGCTTGTCGAAGTTGGCGAAGCCGACCACGCCCTTCTCCTTCATGACGCCGATCACCGTAAAGGCGTCGCGGGCGATGCGGATCTGTTCGCCGATGGGCGAGCGGTTTTCGAAAAGATCCTTGGCCATTTCCGAACCGAGCACCGCCACGCGGCGGCGGGCGATGGTATCGGCCCGGTTGAGCGAGCGGCCGGTCTGCGGCTCATAGCTGAAGACCGAAAAGAACTCCTCCCGCGTGCCGACGACCTGGCCGTACTCGTTCTTGGCGCCGAACTTGATCTGGTCGAAACGCAGGATCTCCGGCGCGGCCGCGGCCACGGACGGTTCGTCGAGCATGTCGTCGACGTCCTCGGGGCTGAGCGGCTTCACGCTGGCGATGGTGACGCCGCCGCGGCGGGTGCTGCCCGGGCGGACCCACATGACGTTCGAGCCGACCTTGCTCATGTCGCGCATCAGATCGCGCGTGGCGCCTTCGACGACACCCATGGCGGAGATGACGGTGCCCACGCCGATGACGATCCCGAGGATGGCCAGGATCGAGCGAACGAAGTTCGCCTTCAGACTTCGAGCGGCGGCCAAGAGCATTCGGAGGAAGAACATTCGTTTCGCTCGGTTCTCAGGGAGTCAGGGAGTCAGGGAGTAAGGGAGTAAGGGAGTAAGGGAGTGAGGGGGTCAGGGAGTCAGGGAAGAGGGTATCGTCATTACGCTGTGTCCGTCTCGGGTTCGGCGATGCCGACTGTCGTCGATGCACGGGGCACTCGATGCGTATCTTTGCATAGCCCGACGCGCGCTGCAACCGTAAGGAGATCAACACCGGAACCGGGGTGCGTGACAGGTTCGGCGGGTGCCAAGGGCGGGTGGCACGGTCTCGTCTTCGAGGCCGTGGTGAGCGCAGCCGGCGTGCAGCACTAGGGAACATTGGGTTCCAACATACCACGGCCTGCCTCCGGTCCGCCTCCGGCCGATGCCACCCGATCCACGCTCGGGGCACGCCCACCTTGAGCGGCTCAAAGTGTCACGCACCCACGACAACGGAACAGCCGGTGGACACATTCCCGACATTCCACGGTGAGCCGTTCATCCCTGCCGCTTCACCATCTCGTTGATCCAGATCGGCGCAAAAGGCGACGTGCATCCCTTCGAGACGGGATAGTCGCGATAAACGCCCAGCTTTTCCCCGATGGCGATGGCCCGTTTGCGGTGTTTGGGGAAGTGGATGCCGATTTCGGCCAGGCAGCCGTTCATCGTCCATTGCACCATCGGATCGGCGGCGCCCAGTTCGGACTCGATGCGATCCAACAGCGCGGCCACGTCCAGCCCCTTGGCGTCTTTGGCGACGCGGCCGGCCGTCAGCGCCCATCCGGCGCGGGCGGCCATCCGATCGTCGGAAGTCATCCACTCCTGCCGAAGCGTCTCCTTGTCCGCGTGCTGCTTGACAACGTAAGACATCAGCCAGTCGGCCACGTACGCGAACGTGACCGATCGCACCAGGCGATCCAGTTCCGCGGCCGAAAGGGCCTTCGGATCGATCACGAGGGTCGCCAGGAACCGGGCGTCCTCGTTGCCGGTCTCCCACAGGGCCAGGGCCAGCTTGTGATCTGTCTTGATCTTCTTGGCCAGCGCGCGGATGTCGCCCATCTTGACGCCGAACTGATTGTCCCCGGCGCCAGCCTTGATGTTGTGCACCCGGCGCTTCTCGTCGCCGAGCGATTCGAGTTGCTTGAGGATCTCTTTGACCGTCATGCCGGCCATTTTAGCGAGGGCGGGCCGCGGTCCAACGGGCTGCAAGTCCCGGTTTCCGGTGATCGGCGGCGGGATTGACCGGCCACCCGCCGCTCGCCGCCTGGCCGGCGTGGCGGCATAATGCGGCATCATGGCCAAGTCCCCCGAGAAGCGCCTTGCCGAACTGCGTGACGAGATTCGCCGCCACGACCATCTTTACTACGTCGCGGCCGCGCCCAGCATCAGCGACCGCGCCTATGACGCGCTGATGGCGGAACTCGTTGCGCTGGAGACGAAGCATCCGGAACTGGTGACGCCGGATTCGCCCACGCAGCGCGTCTCCGGGCGGCCGATCGAGGGGTTCGCCCACGTCACCCACGCCGTGCCCATGCGGTCGATCGACAACACCTACGACGAGACGCAGCTTCGCGAGTTCGACGAGCGCGTCGCGAAGGGGCTTGGCGGCGACCCGTATTCGTACGTGATCGACCCGAAGATCGACGGCGTGGCCGTGTCGCTGCGGTACGAGGGCGGCAGACTGGCGCTGGCGGCCTCGCGCGGCGATGGCGTCACCGGCGACGACATCACCCACAACGTGCGGACGCTTCGATCCGTGCCGCTGTCGTTGAAGGGCAGCGACGTGCCCGAGGTCGTCGAGGTGCGCGGCGAGGTCTTCTGGCCGCTGAAGGCGTTCGAGGCGTTTAACGAAAAACGTGCCGACGAGGGACTGGCGACGTTCGCCAATCCGCGCAACGCCACGGCGGGCACGCTCAAGCAGCTTGACGCCCGCAACGTCGCCGGCCGTGGATTGCGGTTCATCGCCCACGGCTACGGCGAGCTTTCCACGAATCCGTTCGAGACGCATGCCGATCTGTTCGCGGCGTTCGACCGGTGGGGCATCCCGGTCAATCCCGATGCCGAGCGGGCGGCGAACATCGACGCCGTGCTGGAAGCCGTGCATCGCTGGGACAGGAAGCGCCACGACCTGCCGTACATCACGGACGGCCTGGTCATCAAGGTCGATTCGCTGCACCAGCGGGAAGAGCTCGGCTCGACCAGCAAGTACCCGCGCTGGTGCATCGCGTTCAAGTTCGAGGCCGAGCGGGCGGAGAGCGTGCTGCTGCGCGTGGACTATCAGGTGGGCAAGCTGGGCACGATCACGCCGAGGGCGGTGATGGAGCCGATGCAGCTTTCCGGCACGACGGTGCGGCATGCCTCGCTGCACAACTTCGACCAGGTCGATCGGCTCGACGTCCACGTCGGCGATACGGTCCTGGTCGAGAAGGCAGGCGAGATTATCCCGCAGGTTGTCGGCGTGGTTGCGGAGAAGCGCCCGAGGGCTGCCAAGCGCGTCGAGCGCCCCACCGAGTGCCCGGTGTGCGGCGGCGAGGTGGAGCAGGACGAAGGCGGCGTCTACATCCGGTGCATCAATCCGTCGTGTCCGGCCCAGCTCAGAGAGCGTCTGAAGTTCTTCTGCGGCCGCAACCAGATGGACATCGAGGGCGCCGGCCATGTGTTGATCGAAACGCTGGTGGAGAAGGGCTACCTGTCAGAATTCGCCGACCTCTACGAACTGCATAAGAAGCGCGATGAACTCGCAATGCTGGACCTTCCGGACAAGGATCTGGGCGACAAGAAAGCGGATCAACTCCTCGCGGGCATCGACGCGATTCGAGATGCGAATGCTAAAGACGTGTTGACGAAAATGAAGCTGCCGGGGCTGACGCCCCCGGCGGTTGAGGCGCTGGCATCGGCATTCAAGTCCGTCGCGGCGTTGCTCGGTGCGGAGGCGACTCAGCTGGACAAGCTGAATCTGTCCGCCAACGCGCGGGACGCGCTGTCGAACTTCCTTGCCGGCGCGGCATCAGGATCAGCCGACCTCTTCGACGCCGACGCGCTCGATGCTGCAACGGTGAAGCGCCTGCGCGAGTCTTTGCAGAAGTTCCTCAAGGCCGCCGGTGTCAGCGGGGCGGGGCCGGTGCTGGTGGAAAAGCTGGTTGAATCGGGCCTGGCGCGCCGGCCGGCCGATCTGCTCAGCCTGCACGAAAAACGGGCCGAACTCGTCACGTTGAAGTTCCCCAACACGTTCGGCGAAAAGCACACGGATCGGTTCCTCGCCGGCATCGAGGCGAGCAAGGCGCTGCCGCTGTCGCGCGTGCTCGCGGCGCTCAACATCCGTCACGTCGGCGGCTCCACGGCCGAACTGATTGCCGAGCACTTCGGCGACATGGCTGCGATTCGTGAGGCAGACGAAGAGAAGTTGTGCGAGGTGGACGGCGTCGGTCCGGAAGTGGCCGCCAGCCTCCGGCACTTCATGACGTCCGCGCGCGGTCGCGGCGTCATCGATCATCTGCGGTGCGCCGGCGTCAACATGACCCAGCCGAAACGGGAGATGGCGGACGACCAGCCGCTGGCGGGCATGACCGTGGTGCTGACGGGAACGCTGTCGTCGCTGTCGCGCAAGGAGGCACAGGATCGGATCAAGCAACTCGGCGGCAAACCGGCGGGCAGCGTCAGCAGCAAGACGGACCTGCTCATCTACGGCGAGTCGGCCGGGTCCAAACTGGCCAGGGCCAGGGAACTCAAGGTGGAGACGATGGACGAAGCGGCGTTCATGGCGCTGGGGGGGGGCGGGTAGAAGACATCCGCAGATCGCGCAGATGCCGCCGATTCGCGGACCGCTATTGCCTATTGCGGGTGGATCAGGAACGGGGTCAGCGCGGGAAGGGCGTTCAATGCGCGGCAGCGGCGGCGGGCGCGAGGGGGCTTTGAGCCGCGCGCATCTGGCTGATCACCGCGTCCAGTCGAACCCGGGCCTGGCTACGACGCGACGACCGCGCCCGCCTTCTTCAGCTCGAACGCCTCCA
>CAZYLK010000246.1:0-7126 GCA_964648365.1 uncultured Phycisphaeraceae bacterium | reverse complement strand
TTCGAGCGGGTCATCCGACGCTCCGGTCGGCGGTTTTGCATGATCATCTCCCGGGCGTCGCGCGAGCAGGCGCTGGCGCCGTGCGCCCCGCCGGCTCAAATAAAGGCAACAGGTACACGCGCACAAACGCCGGTGCCATGCCGGTCATGTGCGCGCCGACGTTGCCGAGCGGGATCATCGACGGCTCCCAGGCGATTTGTGTCACCTTCCCATCGTAGCGATCGTCATCCGGCGGGCGGAATCCGATCAGCCCGGCGGAGCGGACGCGGCGGCGGTCGGTCGTGCCGAACACTTGCGTACCCAGCCCCAGGATCCACCGGTCGCGCTCGCTGTAGTAGTTGACCACGCCCAGCCGGCTGCGCTCCAGCGCGGGCGTCAGGTCTACGCCTGCCGAGACCGCCGGTGAGATGAACACGATCCGCTCGATGCGAAAGTCAGCCGGTAGCGCCTCGCACGTGAACAGCACCACGCCCGCGCCGCCGGAATGGGCCGTCAGGTACAGACGCGCGTCCGGATGGGCCTGTCGCCACTCGACAAGCTGCTGCGCCAGCACGGCCGCGCGGCGCCGGTTGCGCCGCTCGTCCATCAGGTCGCCCAGGAAGCCGACCGGCTCGATGCACGTCCAGTCCCACACTTCGGCCGACACGCCCGCAACCTCGGCGTCGATCATGCTCGCCAGCCGCTGCGTCCAGCCGTTGTTGCCGCCGATGCCGGGCAGCACCAGCACGTGGCCGCCCGCGTCGCCGGTAATGCGGCGCGGCGCGATGCATCCGGCGGCTGTCACGAGCACAAGCCCCGCCGCTGCGCCGACGGCGCCTCGAAGGATGCGGCCCAGCGGCGCGCGCGGCGCCGGCCGAACCGGCTGTCGGTCGGAGTGGCGATGGCTGGCCCGCTCCACGGCGTCACGAACTGGACGAACCTGATGCGGGTTCGGGCTGATCCGGCTTCGTGGACTCCCCCACGTAACTGCTCAGCTTCACGTCGCCGAAGTCGGTGGTCGCCCGCAGGCGCGGCGCGGTCGCCTCCCCGATCGTCCCTTCGATGTAGCTGCGGTGCTGGCGCAGCGAGGACGTGGTCATGCCTTCCAGCGAGGCGTTGACGTCGCCGAAGTCGGTACCGGCCTGCCATTGCCCGGTGCGGGAGCGCGGAATCCAGACGAGGATGTCACCGAAGTCGGAAGTACAGACGACGTCGCCGGACGCGCCTTCGAGGATGGTCAGGTGAACGTCGCCAAAGTCCGTGGAGATCTTGACCGGTCCCGAAGCCTTGACGTGAACGTCGCCGAAGTCCGTTCGCAGGTCGACCCCGTTGGCGAAGCCCTTGGCGTGCAGATCGCCGAAATCGCTGTGGACATCCAGAAAGACCCCCGGCGGGGCGGTGATGGTCCAGTCGACGCTGTATGAGCGACCCACGTGGTGCGAGGGGTGGCTGGCCACGGCGCGGAGCGTGCCCGGCAGGCGGGGGTCGGCCTCCAGGGAAACCTGAATCGCGTTCAGTGCCCGATCGGCCTCCTTTGCGGTGGAGCCGCGGCCGATCTTCTTGGCCTCCGCCCGGATGCCGTCGGCGCTCGGGTCGGCCGTGACGGTTACGTCGCCGAAGAAGGTCGTGATCGCCAGAACGTCTTCCGGCGTCACGGCCGTGAGCGTGACGATCTCGACGCTGCGGTAGGGGGTTCCGCAACCGGTGGTCAGGCAGCCCGCGCAGAGGAGGCCGGCGGCCATCCCAAGCCCTGCGGTGCGAGTTCGCAAGAACGATGTCGATGCTGACATGGAACTTCCTTTCGGTGTTTTTGGATCACAAGCCGGCTCCGCAGACCATGAGTCGCGGGAGGTGCCGGCGCCGCGGCCGGCCGTCGCGGCGGTATTCGGCCCGGGTAGCGGAAGATTCTCGACCGCTCCTCCCTCATTGTGCAGTGCCGGCACTGGCCGGCAACCCTCGTAACGGCGTCGCCCGGTCGCCCCGGCCAGCGCCCGGCGCACCACCGCGGTCATACCTGGGGGACAGCCGCCGGGTCGGAGGGTTAGAGCCTGGGGGGCACATCGTTCGTGCGGAGGCCCGCAGCGGGGGCTGGAGCCGCCGTTCAGTCGGGTTGCACCCGGCCGAAGACGCGGAGTGCCCGCCGCAGCACCTCCGGGCCGACCCTCAGTTCGTATGGGAAACGATCGTGCTCGACCAGCCCGAGCCGGCGGATCGCACGGCCCAACCCCGCTTCCTCCTCCTTGTCGAGTGTTGCCGTCTTGAACAGTGCGATGCGCCCGCCCGCCGCCATCAGCGGCGCCGCCCAGGCCAGGCACCGATCAGCCGGCGCCAGGGCCCGCGCCGCCACCAGATCGAATCGCTCAGGCGTGCTCCAGTGCTCCGACCGGGCGTGGATCGCGGTCAGATTGGCCAGACGGGCCGCCTGGATGAACGCCTGTATGAATCGGATCTTCTTGCTGGTGCCGTCGATCGCGGTGATGGAGAGATGCGGGCAGGCGATCGCGATCGGCACGGCCGGGAAGCCGGCGCCCGAGCCGATGTCGAGCATCGTGCGGATGCGTGTCGCCGCGGGTGTGGCTCGCGCGCCCGCCGCTTGCAGCCACGCCGCCAGCGACAATGAATCGGCATAGTGCTTCACGGCCGCCTCGACCGGGTCGGTAACGCGGGTCAGGTTGAACTGTGCGTTGGCGGCGACCATCTGCGCATAGTGGTGAAACATGGGTTCCGTGCGCGCGTCGTCGACGACGAACGGCAACGCCTCGCACGCCGCCACCAGCGCATCGCGGAATGGTATGAACGCGTCGATCGTTGTCACAGATGCGAGATCCGCAGATTGTTGATTGGGCAAAATGAGAATCCGCAGATTTCTCAGATTCTCGCAGATTCAGAAGGATTGTCGTAAAGGCTTGCGGCCCCGGCCATGTCTACCAATGACGTTTCCGCTGGACACGATTCCGGTTCGCCAACGCGGCTGTTTAAGCAAGCAGTAATGGAAGCGTCGGAGTGAGAATTGCATTATGATAAACCAGGCATCCGACAGCATACTCCAGTCTCTTTTGGTCTGCGAAAATCCGGGAACCTGTGGATTCATCCCTCCGCGAGCGCCTGCGGATCACTCTTTCCTGCCCGGCATGTGCTCCAGTATAGCGATCATCACGACGATCAGCACGCACTGGGCCAGCAGCAGTGCGGCCGTCTGGTTGCTGACGCGGGGAAGGACGATGGCGGACAGGCCGGTGGCGGCCGTGGCCAGATAGATCGTCAGCACCGCGCCGCGAACGCTCATGCCTTTTTTCACCAGTCGATGCGAAAAATGGCGGCGATCGCCCTTCAGCGGACTGATGCCCAGGCGCACTCGGTGGGTGACGACGCTGATGACGTCATAGAGCGGCACCGACAGGACAACGATGGGCACGGCCACGCCGATGGGAGAGAGGCCCAAGCGCGGATCATAATACGTCGTCAGGATCGTCAGCACGCCCAGCATGTACCCGATGACCAGGCTTCCAGCGTCGCCCATGAAAATCTTCGCGGGCGGGAAGTTGAAGAACAGATACCCGGCCAGCGAACCCGCCAGCGCCAGCGACATGGCGGGGACGAACACCTGCCCGGCCGCGATGGCGGTGACGGCCAGAATCACCGACGCGATGGCGCCGACGCCGGCGCTGAGTCCGTCGATGTTGTCGAGAAAGTTGAACGCGTTGGTGATCAGCACGATCCAGAGGGCCGTGAGGGCGGCGGAGGGGATCGGCCCCAGCGCCTGCACCGCCCGCAGACCGAGCACGCCGCTGACCCAGAACGCGACGGCGAACTGGGCGGCAAACTTTGGCCAGGGGCCTAGCGCCTTGCGATCGTCGATCAGCCCGACGACGTGCAGCGCGATGGCCCCGAGCATGATGCCCGCCGCCAGCCGCAGCTTGGAGGCGGCCCCCTCCGCGTGGGTGGCAAAGATGGCCGGCAGCCACGCCGGAACAGCCCGCCCCCCCCCGGCGACCAGCCACGCCGCGGCCGCGCCTGCCAGCACCGGCAGGATCACGGAAGCTGCGATCGCGATGCCGCCCCCTAGCGCGATCGGGGCGTCATGCTGCTTGTGCCCGCCGGGCCGGTCGATGAACCCGCGCCGGATCGACCATCGCCGCACCAGCGCCGTCAGCAGCAGCGACATCGTCAACGGTCCGCCGAACGAGATGGCGATCAGCAGGAGCATGGTTGAAGAAGGGAGTGAGGGAGTGAGGGAGTGAGGGAGTGAGGGAAGATGGGGCAGCTTTTTCTTGGGAATGCAAACATCCGCGCAGAGAGGAGACGGCTTTCGGATGCGATGGAACGAGGGGTGCACCGGGCAATGGGAACACCAAACCAGAGGCTGAAGCCCCTCGCTATCATCGCGCTCCCCCAGGGCGAACAGCGGAACGCGATCCCCGCCGACTGCCTGTGCCGGATTTGACGCCCCGACTCCCTCACTCCCTCACTCCCTGCGGCGGCCCCGCCGCCGCTACTTGGCCGCTTCGATGCGGGCGATGCGCGTCGAGTCGTCCACGACGAGCTTGGTGACTTCGCCGTCGGCCTTACGCAGCTTCAGGCGTTTGAGCCACAGCTTGTCGTTCTTGCCGTGGGCATGCCAGCTTCCAGTCGGTTCATCCTCCCAGGCCATCACCACGCCGACGACTTCCGCTTCATAGGACTGGTCGCGGCGCTGCACGACTTGTGTTACGCGAACGGGAGTGCCGGGTTCGAATTGTTCCAGTACTTTCGGGATCATGTCAGGTTCGATCAAGGACCGCCGCGCCGTCGCTATCGTGACCGGCGCCGTAGGCCGCGCCGGAAGCGTCGGTGCGGCGTCATGCGTCATGGCCGCTCCCTGACGGTCGCGGTTCGGATGCCGGCCGCCGCCTTACGGGCGAGGTTCGGACGCGGGCGGCGCCAGCGTCGCGGCGAATGTACGCAGATCGGGGAATTCCGCAACGGGGGAGACTTCGCCGATGCGGCGTTCCCCGCGGCGGTTTATCCACACGAACGGGATGCCAAGCTGTCGGGCGGGTACGCCGTCGTGAAACTGGCTCTGGGCGACGTGGATCCAGCCGTCGCGGCCATGCGCTGCGGCGAACCGCGCGAAGTGGCCGTGGGCGGGCTTGTAGGATTGCACGTCCTGCGCGGTGATGACGGCGTCGAACTCGATGCCCAGCCGCGCGGCCGTGCGGGCGAACAGATCCCGGTCGACGTTCGACAGGATGCCCAGCCGGCACCGCCGCTTGAGCGTCTGGAGGGCGGCGCAGGTGTCCGGAAAGGGCTGCCAGTCGCCGACCGAGTCCGCCAGCGCTCCCGCGGCCGCCGGAGGAATCTCCAGATCGAGCGATCCGGCGACGCGCCGCCCGGCCTCCGCAACGACCTCGCGATACGAGCGGTAGGACTCGGATTCCACCTGCGCCTCGACCTCCAGATACCGATCGAAGACCGCCGCCAGCCTCTGCGGCGTCGCCGTCGGCAGCGCTCGCCGGAACGCGTTCCGCAGCCCGGACTCCCAGTCAATCAGGGTGCCGTAACAGTCGAAGGTGAGGAACCTGGCTTCGCCCAGTGCGATGGATCGTTCTACGGGCATGTCGCGTACTGTAGACCGCCAGTCGGATGTCCGCCATTGATGCCGGTCACACGGAGCCGGCCGCGAATTGACGCCCGTCCGTCGCGGGCCGTAAGCTTCGCGACACCGCGCCGGTCGTTCGGCGGCGGCGCGGAGGGCCACCTTGGAGCGCGGGATGGCATGAAGCGGACGCGGCGCGAGGTCATCGGCTGGCGGGAGATCGTGGCGCTGCCGGAGTGGGGCGTCGACGGCATCGAGGCGAAGGTCGACACCGGCGCCCGCACCAGCGCCGTCCACGTGGAGGACGTGGTCAAGCTCAAGGGCGGGCGGGTGCGGTTTCACCTGGTCACCAGCCGGAAGGCGCCCTTCCGCCACGTGCCGATCAAGGCGGATTTGGTGCGGACGACGCGGATCCGATCGAGCACGGGCCACACGCAGGATCGATTCGTGGTGGAGACGACCATCCGTATGGGTACGATCGAACGGCGCATCGAGTTGAGCCTGGTGCGGCGCGACAAGATGCTCTGCCGGATGCTCCTGGGGCGCAAGGCTGTGGAGGGGTTTCTCATCGATCCGAAGCGGAAGTATCTGCAA
Organism: uncultured Phycisphaeraceae bacterium; assembly: GCA_964648365.1. Lineage (GTDB taxonomy): Bacteria > Planctomycetota > Phycisphaerae > UBA1845 > UBA1845 > SURF-32. Next base: position 978 of record CAZYLK010000246.1, on the reverse strand, counting down.
GGCAAGCGGAAGGCGCTCGTATCCGTCGTCGGCCCGCGGCGGACTGCGACGCGCCCCGGCCGCGCGACGCCTCGGGGAGAGGCGCAGGACGACGGCCGGGCGCGCGCTTCGAAAGCGGGCGACGCATGAAGATCGCCATCCTCTCGCGCAGCCCCAAGTCCTACAGCACGGCCCGCCTGCGACAGGCGGCGACCGGCCGCGGCCACACCGTGCGCGTGCTGGACACGATGCGTTTTGCGATCTCCCTCGAAGAACGCAATCCCGACCTCTACTACAAGGGCAAGCCGGTCAGCCATTTCGACGCGGTGCTGCCACGCATCGGCGCGTCGATCACGTACTACGGCACGGCCGTGGTTCGTCAGTTCGAGCAGATGGGTGTCTTTTGCGCGAACTCGGCCCTGGGCATCTCGCACTCTCGCGACAAGCTGCGCTGCCTGCAGATCCTCAGCAGGCACGACGTGGGCATCCCGGACACGGCATTCGTGCGCGACAAGGAAGACGTGCTGCCGGCCATCGAGCGGGTCGGCGGGGCGCCGGTGATCGTGAAACTGCTCGAAGGCACCCAGGGCGTCGGGGTGATCCTGGCGGAGAACCTCAAGATCGCCGAAGCGATCATCGAGACGCTGCAAAGCGCCAAGCAGAACGTGCTCATTCAGAAATTCGTGGCAGAGAGCAAGGGTAAAGACATCCGCGCGTTCGTGGTCGGCGACCGCGTCGTGGCGGCCATGCGGCGCTCGGCCACCGGCCACGAGTTCCGCAGCAACGTCCACCGCGGCGGCTCGACCGAGCGCGTCACGCTGGACGCGGCCTTCGAAGAGGCCGCGGTGCGGGCGGCGCAGATCGTCGGGTTGCGCATTGCCGGCGTGGACATGCTGGAGGGCAAGGACGGCCCGCAGATCATGGAGGTCAACTCGTCGCCCGGTCTGGAAGGCATCGAGAAAGCCACCAACATCGACGTGGCCGGCGCGATCATCGACT
>CAZYLK010000245.1:0-7174 GCA_964648365.1 uncultured Phycisphaeraceae bacterium | reverse complement strand
TGCTCGTCGGCCCAGCGTAGCGGGCGGACGGCCGGGCGCGTCGTGGGCCAGGGGCCGGCGAAGTCGCTTCGCAGGGTCGCGAGCGGCTCTAGGAGGTAGCCGCGGCTCGCGCTGGGGGTGCCGGTGATGGCCCGCAGCGTGTCGGGAACCGGCGGAGTCGGATGCTGCGCCGGTGATGCCGCGGCGGTCGTCGTGTTGTCGGACGGCCGCGTCGCGTTGGCGGTCGTGCCGTCGTCGAGCGAACCTGTCGAGGTCTGCGCCTGTCGAATGTTCTCTGCGATGCGGACGGCGTCGGCTGAGGGGGTTGCACCATCGGTGCGGGTTGTGGACACAGCATTGTAACCCGACCCGATCGAACCTGATTCTGCCAGGGCCGACCAGATCGCGCCCAGGTCGGCATCCAATTGCGCCCATGATTCCTCGTCACTCGGGGTGGACGCGGCGATTTCCGCGTTGGCCCAGGTGACGGCGGGGCGGTCTTGACTCGGGTAGAGCACGAACGCGCCGAACGTGTCGGTATCGACCGTGGAGCCATCGTCCGCGGCCGATGCGTCGCCGTCGGGCGTCGCGGAGGTGTCGAACCCGCTCAGATCCTTCATATCGCTCGCGTTCGAGTGCTCCTCGAAGTCCTCGGATGAGCCGTCGCTGCCGAACCCGCCCTGTGAGTCTGTGTCATCGTCGAAGTTGTTGTTATCGAAGCCAGACTGCTGTGCCGGCCACGTGTTGTCCGGCGAAGACGTCGCGGGCGAAAAGCCGTCCGGGTTCTGCCGCGACTGCGTGATCAGCCATGCCCACCAGCCGAAGCGCGTGGGCGCGGCCGTGCCGGTTTCCTGGCTGGAACTTCCGCCGAACGCTGCGCCGGAATACGGGTTGAATCCCGGACCTGACGACGTGTCCCAGCCCCCGGACGAAGAGGACGCACTCGTTCCGGAGTCAAATCCACTTCCGCCGGTATTGCCGCTATCGAACGAAGTCGCGTCTTCGGTGCCGAACTCGTCGAAGGCGTTCCAGTCGTCGTTCGAGCTTTCGGAGCCGCTGAAGTCGTCGGCGTCCTGCGAGGGCGTCGTGGAATAGCCGCCGGAGGTGCCGCTGGCTCCGCCCGACGTGCTCCAGCCGCCGTCGGCCGGCGATGTCGGGTCGTTCGTGTTGGTGTCGAATCCGTCCGAGGCAGCGTCGTCGGACAGCGTACCGTCTTCGCAGGGCTGGTCGTCGAAGCCCGTCGGCCAGGTGTCGAAGTCGGTCGCGGATGACGTGTCATCATCCGTGATCACGCTGCCGGTGGGATCGTCCACGATCTGCGCCAGCGGCTCGGTGAGGTGGATGGGGCCGAGTTCGGCCACGCACGTCTCGAGTTGTCTGGCCGCGGCGGTCATGCCGGGGTCGAGTTCCAGCGCCCGCACGAAGGCCAGCGCCGCCTCTTCGATGCGATCCTGGCCGCGATACATCACGCCCAGGTTATACTGCACGGCCGACTCCGGCAGCACGGCCGCGAAGTGGTCGTACGCCGCGTCGAATCGTCCCTGCCGCGCCAGCGTCATGGCGAGGTTGATGTGAGCGCGGGCGAAGCCGGGCTCCAGCTTGAGGGCTTCCTCGAACGCCAGTTCCGCGTCGTTGTAGCGCTGCGCCTGGGCATACGCGAAGCCGAGGTTGTTGTAGAGGATCGGCACGTCGGGCCGCAGCATCACGGCCCGTTCCAGCGGGACGATCGCCTCGTCATATCGCCGCACGTGGCTCAGCGCGAGTCCGAGGCGGTGATACGCGGCGACGAACTGATGGTTGGTCAGCGTCGCGCGGCGGTACTGCTGGATGGCCTCCTCCCATCGGCCCTGGGCCTCAAGCAGTTGCGCCGCGGCGAAGTAGGTTTCGGGCAGAATCTTCGGTGCGGGCATGTCCTCGGCGCTCGCGAGCGCCGCGGAGTCCACGCCGAGCCAGTTGGCCTGCTTCTGGCTGGCGACCGACATTTCGCGCTTCGAACACGCGAGCACGGCGCACAGCGAGACGAGCATCAGGCAGAATCCGGTTCGCAGCAACATTGGGCCAGGACCTCCTTGTTGTAGTCGGCGTGTGCGAGGGTCGATCGGTCCGCGGCGTGGTTCGCCGGCCGACGCCGGGAAGCCTACGCTTCCGGAAGCACACGGCGTCTTCTCATTGCCAATCTTGTCATGTGAACCGCGGCCCGGAGGTCACGCGGTTGCACGAGTCGCTTACCTGAGCCGACGCCGGTCGCGGCTGCGGATCCGGCGCGGGCGTGTGTGTTCAGCTTCCGCCGCCGGCGCCGCCGGCCTGGCTGTTTCCGGCCATCGCCACGCCCATGGCGTCGGGCGTACCGAGGTTCATGTGACGGATTGAATCCGTCGCCTTCATGCCGCGTCCGCCGGAGATCATGCTCTTGACGGCGACGCGATCCATGTCGCAGTCGGTGCTGGCCAGAAACTCGCGCACGTGTTCGAGCCGCTGATTGACCAGTTCCTGATCGCGCTCGAACGTTTCATAGCGGACGGTTCCGCCGTACGTGTTCAGCAGCCGGGCGAAGCGGATCAGCCGGCCCACCCCCGTGCCGCTCAACTCCGACGAATGCGGGATGAAGTGAACGTCGTTGATGGACATGTCGTGCAGGATGGCGTTGTCAGCCATGTAAACGAAGTTGCTGGAGTAATCCGAGTAGGCTTCCTGGAACGACTGAATCGGTTCCTGATACGTTGCGCTTTCCGGATGATTGCAGCCGGCGAGGCAGGCAAAAGCAGCCGTCACCAGCGCGGCCCCCATTCGATGCGACATGATCCGTCTCCTGAGCGTGTTGCGTCGGCGCCCCGATGGGCGACCATCCGTGTCGAGTCATCATCACCGGCGCGGTCCGTGGCCTGCCGCGCGACTTCCGTGCAGGCCGAGAATCGCGTGGATCGCCCGGCCGACATCGCTTGTTTATCGGTCAATCGCGGCGGCGGTTGAATTGAATGTGAGATTGCCCGAAACCGGGCCCGCTGGCGGGGCGTCGGGGCGGCGCCGCGCGCCGCAGGCGCGAATTCGGCGTGTCAGCATTGAAACCGGGGCCGGCGTCCCGCCGGGGCCGAGCGGGCGGGCCGGGCCGGCGCTGATTCTGCGCGGTTCAGAGGGGGCTGGCCTGGCGCCGCGCGTCACCCGCGCCGGGTGCGCCTACGGCTTGTAGCTCATCAGCAGGACGGGCGTGGCGGGGACCAGGAACGCGTCGTCGCGATCGCGCTGCGCCTCGGTGCCGCCGTAATGCTGCACACCCGAGATGAGCCAGATGTTGTCGTCGCGATTGCGGAACGGCGTGGTCATCCATTTCACTTCGCCGTTCAGGCAGAGCACGTTCTGGCCTGCGCCGCCGTGGAGCGGTGAGTTGGTCGTGTTCGGGTTCACGCTGTCGTCGAAGAACCCGTCGGGGAAGATCGGGTTAGGATCGGCCATGTAGGCCATCGCGGCGCCGTCCGACATCGACGGCGCGGCGCCCGCCATGTTGAGCATGTCGTAGGAACAATTCGCGCGGTTCGGAAAGTCGTCCAGGCGGTCGGCGCCTTGAATCTCGGTCGGCTTCGCATCCGCGGCCGGGCAGACAAACGCTCGTGCGTCGGCGACGTACTTGTTTCGCACCAGCAGCCACGCGTGCCGGCTGTTGGACTGATGCGCGGCGCCGTCGGGCGTGGAATAGAGCCACGATGCTCCGGCCGCGGCGCCCGCGTGCGGCAGGGCACCGGAATGTCCCTGCGCATAGGCGGCGACGCCGCGATAGATCGCCTTGAACTGATCCGCACACACCGTGCGCAGCGAGTGTCGCCGCAGTTGCGCGATCCCCGGAAGTACGACACAGATGAGCAGCGCGATGCACGCCGCGACTGCGAGCAGGTCGCGCAGGGCGAAGCGCGAGCGAGCGCCGGTCGCATGGTCGAAATCCTCTTCTACGGCGGCGCCGATCGCCATCGGGTGGGCGGGAAGCTGCGTCATGATGCGGTCGGCCAGCCCGGCGGGGACGGACGGTACGTTCAAATGGTCGAGCGGGCGCAGGATGCGGCCCAGCGCCTCGAAACGCGCCTGCGCGGCGTCCGATGTTTCCAGTTCGGCCTGCAACTCGGCCCGAGCCTCGGCGTCCAGCCGGCCGAGGTGAAGATCCAGGATCTGTTCGTCCGTGAGGTGGGGCTTGTCGCGCTTCATCGAACGCTCCCTCCATCCATCTCTTCGCCGCGGGTCGTCAAGGTCTTCTCGACTGCGCGGCGATAGGCCTCGCCAAAACACGCCACCGCCGCGTGCAGCCGGCTCTTCACCGTTCCCAGGGGGATCCCGATGATCTCCGCGATTTCGCGATACTCGAACCGATGAAAGTAGGCCAGCACGAGGATCTCCCGCCACGCCGGACGCATTGCGTCGACCAGCTCACGCACCAGCCGCCGCGATTCCGCGATCTGCATCGGCTGGCTGGGATGGTCCACCTCTTCCGCGAGTACGCTGTGGAAGCGGAATCCGCCCAGGTCATCGTCGAGGTTGGCATAGAGCGGCACCTCGCGTCGTCGCCGCCGCTGCGTCCGCAGCCAGTCCCGCGCCTTGTTCGCGGCGATGGTATACAACCACGGCTTGAACGCCCGCTCCGCGTCGAACCGCGCGGCCGAGATGCTCAACTGGAGGAAAACCTCCTGCACGAGTTCTTCGGCGACGGCGCTGTCGCGGGTCATCCGGTACACGAAACGGAAGAGTTCACCCGAATGGCGATGGACCAACAGCTCAAAGCCCGCCCGGTCGCCCCGGACGAAGTCCGTCATCAGCCTCTCATCCGTCGGCGCGGCCGTTCCCATGCCCAAGTCTACGCCGACGACCCAGATCGGTTCACGGCCTGCCGCCCGGTTGGCCGATTTTTCCTGACCGGGTCGCCGAAATCGAGGCCTGGCTAAGGCAAAATAAAGCGTACATCGACTCGATGAAGCAACAACTGACAATCTCGCGTCGCAGCGTCGTCGCGCTGGCCGTGGCCGGCCTGGTTCCAGCCGTTATCGGGCTTCACGCCGAGGGCAACCTCCGTGCGGCCCCGGGCGCAACCGGCCACCTCGTCGTCCGTCGGCCGCACCTCGTCATCGTCAAGTCGACGCGCACCGGATATCTCCTCGAAGGCGAACGGCTGGTCCGCACCTATCGCGTTGACCTGGGAACTCATCCCGTCGGGCAGAAGCACGCGCTCGGAGACGGCCGCACGCCGGAAGGGACGTTTCGCGTGGTCAGCATCAACCCGCACAGCGAGTACGGCCGCTTCATCGGGTTGAATTATCCGGATCGAAGCGCGGTCGAGCGCGGGCTTGCCGAGGGCCTGATCTCGGCGGGAGACGCCGACGGACTGGTGCAGGCGCTGGAATCGGGTCGATGCCCGGATTGGCGTACGCCGCTGGGTGGCGGGATCGGGCTGCACGGCGGCGCTCGCGGCGACGACTGGACGGCCGGCTGTGTGGCCTTCTCGGATGCCGCGGTGGAAGAACTCTTTCGTGTGCTTCGCGTGGGCGACGTGGTTGAGATTCTGCCGTGACGCGGCGATGATGGGCGGGTGAGCCGCGTCGCCACTCGTCCTTGAAGCGCTTCATGGTGGAACCCGCCCGTCAGACCGATCTTTCGCCGGACTCGATCGCGCTGATCGTTGACGCTTCGGCCGCGATCAACTCCTCGCTCGACATCGAGGCCGTACTCGCAGCGATCGCCCGCAACGCGGCGCTGGTCGCTTCAGCGGAGGCCAGCAGCGTGATCATTCGCGACCCGCGCCGCAACCGGCTCGTCTTCGCGGCGGCGACGGGGGCGCAAGGATCGAGCCTGGTGGGCAAGGACTTCGACGGACAGCGTGGCATCGCGGGGCGGGTGGTGCGCACCGGCGAGGCGGAAATCGTCCGCGACCCGACCACCAACCCGGATTTCTTCGATGCGTTCGACCGGCGCGGGCACTTCGAGACGCGCGAGCTGATGGCGGCGCCGATGGTGTACCGGTCCGAGGTGCTGGGCGTGGTCGAAGTGCTGAACCGCGCCGGGGGGGGGCACTTCACCGAATCAGATCTGGATCTGCTGCGCCTGTTCGGCAACCTGGCCGCGGCGGCCGTGCGCAACGCTCAGATGCACGAGGATCTCAAGCGGGAGAACCTCGGCTTCCGCGAGACGCTGCTGTCCGGCGTGCGGATCATCGGGGACTCCGCGCCGATGCGCACGACGCTCGACCTGGCCGACCGGGTGGCCGGGACGAACGCGTCGGTGCTGCTGCTCGGCGAAACCGGGACGGGCAAGGAACTGCTGGCCAAGTACATCCACAACTCGTCGGGCCGCAGCGACAAGGCGTTCGTCGGCGTCAACTGTGCGGCCCTCAGCGAGACGCTGCTGGAGAGCGAACTGTTCGGCCATGAGAAGGGGGCCTTTACCGGCGCGGTGACGCAGCGGGTGGGGCGGTTCGAACTGGCGGATCACGGCACGCTTTTTCTCGACGAGATCGGCGACATCAGCGCCTCCACGCAGGTCAAGCTGCTGCGCGTGTTGCAGGAGCGGGAGTTCACGCGGGTGGGGGGGACGCGGACGATCGCGTGCGACGTGCGAATCATCGCCGCCACGAACCGCGATCTCGACCGGGCGATCAAGGAAGGCACGTTCCGCAGCGACCTCTACTATCGTCTGAACGTCTTTCCGATCCGTATGCCGCCGCTGCGCGAGCGGCGCGAGGATATTGCGGCGCTGGCGGCGCATTTTGCGGAGGTGGCCAGCCGCCAGCTTGGCGTCGAGCCGCGCCGGGTGGGGGATGCAGCGGCCGCTCTGCTGGCGGGGCATCACTGGGCGGGCAACATCCGCGAGCTTGCCAACGTGATCGAGCGGGCGGTGCTGCTCAGCGATGCCGGCACGATCACGCCGGATCACCTGCCCGCGGACATCGCCGGCGCGGCCGCGGCCGCCCAGACGGGCGGGGATTCCAGCCTGTGGGGGTACGAGCGGGCTATGATTCTCAAAGCGCTGACGGACAGCGGCTGGAACCAGTCCAAGGCCGCCCGCAAGCTCGGCATCAGCCGCGACAATCTGCGGTATCGCGTGAAGAAATATGAGATTGAGAAGCCGGGGTGAGGAGGGGTGAGGAAGGGTGTGAAGGGTGTGCAGGGTGTGAAGGGTGAGAAGGGTGTGAAGGGTGAGAAGGGTGTGAAGGGTGAGAAGGGTG
>CAZYLK010000244.1:0-7240 GCA_964648365.1 uncultured Phycisphaeraceae bacterium | reverse complement strand
TTGACCGTCGATCGGCGTGTCTTGTCTTCCAGTCGTCGTCGCTTCGCGCCGCGCGGGGTTTTCGTCGGTCGCCGCGGGGGGACGACCTTCAATGCCTCGGCGAGAAGCTCATAGAACTTGTTGAGCGCATCCTCTCGGTTGGCCGACTGGCTCCGGTAGCGCGACGAAACCACCTGCATCACGCCGTCGTCCGAGATGCGTCGTCGGCAGCGGGAATGGATGCACGCCCGTTCGTCGTCGGAGAGCGCCGTGCAGGCTTCCAGGTCGAACAGCAAGGCGACGCGCGTATTGAGCTTGTTGACGTTCTGCCCGCCCGGGCCGGACGATCGCGAAAAGGCCCAGCGCAGCGAGGACTCGTCGATGCGGGCTCGCAGCGTTTCCGGCGTCGTGGCTTGTCCCGATTGCGCGGCGCCGCCCGCGTGCGCGCTGCAGCCGGTGTTCGCTCGCCCGCGTCCTGCATCGGCGCGGAGCTTTCCTGGCGGGCGACCCGTGTCGGCACTGACGCCCGCATGGGTAGACGTTGTACGGCCCGAATTCGTCCGGCGGGCCGCGCTCACGGCGTGGCCGTCTCTTGGCTGTCGTCAAGGCCGATCCAGCCGGGTCGGCGAGCGATCGTACCGGGGCGGAAACGCAGCCCTTCGCGTTGCATCGGCGGGTATCCCGGCGGCGTCATGGTTCCGGACGACCCCGGCGAACGGGTCGGCGTGGTCGATTCCGGCGGAGTGGGCACAGATTCAACCGGACGACCGGAATCGGCTGTGGACCGCCGGACAGAACCCGCGCTGCCCTGCGTCGCCTGGACCTTTTGCCAGATACGCAGCTTGGCGGGCGCAGAATTGCCGACCGCCGACATGGCCGCGGAGAAGTCCGCCAGCGCCTCGTCGAACCGGCCGGCGGTCTTGAAAAACTCACCCCGCGAAACGAGCGCATCGGCGTTGTCCGGCTCCAGTTCCAGCACGTGCGTGCAGTCGGCGATGGCCTCGTCGTGACGGGCACGACTGAAGTAAGTGAAAGCGCGTCCCAGCCGGCCGACCACCGAATCCGGGAACAGCTCGAGCGACTTCTGAAAGTCCGCCAGGGCGTCGTCCAGAAGCCCGAGGCGCAGTTCCGCCAGACCCTTGACGGCCCACGCCAGGTGCAGCGTTTCGTCAGCCACCAGCGCCTGGGTACAGTCGTCGATCGTGGCGGTCCAGTCGTTGGCGAACAGGTCGGCCAGACCCATGAGGATGTGGGCGTGAGGCCCTGCGGACGGGTGCGTCGTCAGCGCGGCCGCATCGTCCGCCATTTCTTCATAGCGGCCCGCGCGGGCGTTAAGAAGCGTGCGGAGATACAACGCGGTGTAGTCCGACGGGTCTCGTACGTACGCGTCGACGTTGCGAATGGCCGCGTCGGGATCGAGCGAGTCGATCGCCTGCTGAAAGATCATCAGCCGCGGATCGAACGCCAGCGTCTGCGCCCGGACTGCGTCGAGCGGTCGGGAGTGGAACAGGTCTTCCACCGCGCGGCGGGCGATGGATCCCAGCGTGCCGACATCCGCCTGCAACGCAGGACTGACGATCGGCCCCTCTTCGTTTTTCAGCGCCTTCGCGGTCGATTCCACCAGGCCCGGCCCCTGCTCCCCCACAATCTCGGCGCCTTTGACGATCAGAGATTCGAGCGGGAGGTTCTTCAGGATCGAATCGAGCTGGACGAGCTGTTCCTCGACCTGCGCCTCCTTCTGCGCGACGACCGACTCGCGCTGGATGACGTCCGCCTTGTCGGCCGCAATGTTCGACTTGGCCCGCCACCACAGCCCGGCGGCCGCCGCCAGCACGACCACAGACGCCACGACCCCCGACAGGCGGGGATGCCGCGCCACGTACCGCCGCCCGCGCACCATCCAGCCCGCCCGCTTGGCGCGGATGCGCCCGCCGCGAACGAACGATCGCAGGTCGTCGCGCAGGTCCGCGGCCGTGGCGTAGCGCCGGGCCGGGTCGCGCTCCATGGCGCGCAGGACGATCGTCTCCAGATCCTGGGGGACGGCGGGATCGATGCTGCGGGGGGGCTCGGGATCGCCGCGGAGCACCTGCCCGATGACGGACTCGCGCGTGCGCCCGGGGAAGGGCGGCCGCAACGTCAGCCATTCGTACATCGTGGCCGCGAGCGAATAAACATCCGCCCGGCGGTCGACCTGGTCGCCGTCGCCGGAAATCTGCTCCGGTGACATATAGAGCGGGGAGCCGATGAACTCGCCCGTCACGGTGACGCCCGGCTGTTCAAGGACGCGCGCCAGCCCGAAATCGGTGATCTGCAAGCGTCCGTCGCGCGAGAGGATGAGGTTGTGCGGCTTGATGTCGCGATGAATGATGCCGCGCACATGGGCGTATTCCAGCGCGTCCGCCACCGCGGCGCACTGCATGGCAATGTTCTCGTAGCGATCGGCGTCGGCGTTCGCGGCGGGTTCAAGCGCGAGCGAGACGCTGGAATCGGTCACGCTCCGCGGCCCGCCCTTCGAGTCGGATCGAATCACGAGCGTCGCGTCCGGGTCGTAGTCGCCGGACGATGAGACGACGGTTTCGGCGATGTCGTTGATCTGCCCCTCACCCGTTCGCGTGAGGCGCTCCTCCTGGATCAGCGCGTGCAGGCTGACGCCGTCCACGAGTTCCATCGCGTAGTAGTAGTGTCCGCGGTCGCATCCCTGGGCGTGGATGGGGACGATGTGGCTGTGATGCAGCTTGGCCGCGGCCTGTGCCTCCCGCTGGAAGCGAACGACGGCCGACGGCGAATCCGCCACGTGCGGCGCGAGCACCTTCAGCGCGACGAGTCGATGGAGCGACTGCTGCCAGGCGCGGTACACCGTGCCCATGCCGCCCCGGCCGAGGACTTCGAGGATCTCGAATTCGCCCAGAACGCCCCCGTAGGGCAGCGACGCGCCGTGGGCGCTGCCGCCGCCGGACCCGGCCACCACGGCGGCCGGGTCGTTGTTCTGGAGGGAATCGTCGGTCATTCAAGCCATCCGTCGGGCGTGCTGGTTACAGCCGCGCCGGCCCCACGGCCGCTTACAGTACCAATGTCGGCCAGCCGCCACACCTTCCACCATACTTGTAGAGACGCATCCGTTGCGTCGTGGCGGTCGCAAAATGCGGGCGGCGTCGTGCGTGCGCGTCGCGTGCGGGGGCGCTGCCATGTGCGACAATCTGCCGCGCCCCGGCCGTGGCGGCAATGCGATTCGGAACACCAGATTATAACGCGCCCGGTGGACGTCCGTTGCTGTTAATCTGGGGAACTTTCGCCGAGCCGCGGTACCTGCCGACGGACACGCAACCACGGCGCAGCGAACTCCGGACGCGCGGGCCGCGGATCCGCCGCCCAGCGGACGCGCACGCCCGCCTGACGGCTATTCGGTCAGCGGCAGGCGATATTCGGGTAGACGCCGCCGCCGTGCCGGGCGGCCAGATCGCGGTAGCGACCGACCACGATTCGGGTGTACTCGCGCTCCCGCTCTGTAACATCACGAACCACGCGGCCGGGCACCCCCATGACCATCTTCCCCGGCGGGATGACGGTGCCGGGCGGCACCACCGCGCCGGCGGCGATGATGGCGCCGTCGCCGATGTCGCTCTGATCCAGCACGATCGAGCCGATCCCGATCAGGGCGCCGTTGCCGACGCGCCGACAGTGAACGACGGCCCTGTGGCCTATTACCACGTCGTCCCCGATGTCGAGCGGCACCCCCGTTTCGGTGTGGATGACGGTTCCGTCCTGCACGTTGACGCGGCGCCCGATGCGGATGGCGGACACGTCGCCGCGGATGACGACCATGTGCATGATCGTGCAGTCATCGCCGATCGTGACTTCGCCGCCCACGTAGGCGGTGTCGGCGACGTAGACGTTCTTGCCGACGTTTGGTCGGATGGGAGCGCTGCTCATGAGGGCGGATTGTACGCAGGCGACGGCGGCGCGGCGAACGGCGCTCGCCGGCGCCACTCCGGGCGTGCTAGGCCGAGCCGGGCGGCTGCGGGCGGTCCAGCGCGGTGTGCGGAGTGAGGTCGGGGCGACCCGGTTCGCGCGGGGCGTCCGGGTCGTCGTCGATCAGTCCGGCGACCAGGGCGTCGGTCAGCGTCCACGGCCGGCGCGCGGTTACTGAGGCGGGTGGCGGCGTGCCGCGCGCGGCTCGGGCTTCCACCGTCCGGAGGTCGTGAACGCGGGTGAAGAACCGCGTCAGCGCGTGGTGGAGCGCCGCCCCGCACATGGCGGCCGAGAGCGCGATCAGCGGATCGGTCAGGCTGGCCGTGCGGCCTGCGAGCCAGAGTTGAGCCACCTCCACGGCCGCAGCGACGGTGACGCACAATGCGGCGCCGGCCCCCATCCGCGCGGCGACGGGCCCGGTCGCAAGCCGCGGCCGCGACGCAATGAACAGCAGCGTCAGCACGGTGTAGGCGCTCAGCTTGAACAGCAGATCCGCCATGGCCGTGTCAAACCGGGCGGTGAAGTAGGCGACGCCCGGCAGAAACCGCGGCGACGCTACCGCGTTCCAGGCCGCGTTCTCCTGCCGGTCGAACTCGAACGGGATCAGGCCGCTGATCACGATGAGCGCCGCCACCGCCACACCGGCACGATTCAGCCAGGCTCGGGCGATGGCTGCCGAGGACGCGGCGCCCGTCCCGGGATACCGCATCCGCTCGACGAAGGCCCATCGTGTCACCAGCCCGACGGCCAGCCCGGTGGCCCGCATGACGATGTCCGTCGCATCGAAGCCGCGCAGACGAACGGGCCATTGCAGCAGGCTGAGCAAGGCCGCCAGCCCCAGGCCGATCCACCAGGCCAGCAAGTTGGACCCGGCGCGCGGGAAGCCGTACTCACGCACCAGCATGGATTGCAGCAGCCACGCCAGAATGGAGAACGAGATCAGTTCAAGCGACCAGCCCAGCCACGTATGCATCTTCAACTGCCGGGCATAGGCGTAGTCGGCCCAGTCCCCTCGCGTGGCGGCCGCTGCGGCGCGCTGCTCGTAGACGAAGCTGGGCGCGAAGGGAACGAACGATGCCTCCCGCCAGGCCTGAGCGAGCCGCGGAGGATCCAGCATGAACGAGAACGGCGCAACCGCGAACACAAAGAGCAGCACGCAGTACGCCCGCAGCGCCGTTTCCCGCGGCCGGGCGCAGGACTCCTCCAGCAGATAGCGCTTCAGCCGCGGCGCCGACCACTCGCAGACCAGCGACACGAATGCGCCCAGCCCCGCGCCGGTGGCGTTGGCGGCGACGTCGACAAGCGTCGACATGCGCGTCGCGCTGTACGCCTGCACCCACTCGACGCCGAGCGAGAGAGCGGCCGCGGTGCCGACCGCAGCCACCGCGGCGGGAAGGCCGCGGTGCAGGCGCCACACCCAGCTCCAGCTCAGCAGGATGCCCAGCGGTACGTAGAGGAAAATGTTAGCGACGGTGTCAGGAAGGTGAACGGCCCCGCCGTCCGAGGCGAACGGCGCCGCCTCGGCGCCGAAGTCGAAGTCCAGCGGGATCAGCGAGGCCAGCAGGACAAAGAGGAGGTACGCTGCCGCCAGCACATGGACCCAGCGCGAGAGCATCCAGTCAATCGTACGCTCGAGCCGCGGATGAGCGGGCATGGGGGACTACCGTCGACCGTGAGGCGCGGCGCCGGGAGGAACTCCGCGACGGTGCGCGCAGAAGACCCGTCACGGCGAGCGCCGCGGCCAGTCGAAGGGGTATACCGGCTGCTCCGGTATCCAACCCTCGGGTACGTCGGACCTGGCCGGCTGGTCGCGCGCGATCAGTTCGCGCATGCAATCCACCAGCAGGCGTTCAAACTTTCCCTGCACGAGGGCGCGGGCTTCGTATTGCCAGGCGTCGACGTTGTTCTTGACTTCATCTTCGTCGTCTTCCGGTCGCGGGATCGACTCGGCGGACGCATGAATTACGGCGATCGGCGCAAACGACTCGGCGTCATGCACGACGCCGATCATCTCGCACTGCGTTTCCGTCAGTTCGTTGAAGCCGTAGAGCATCCCGAGCCGGGCGCCGAAGACGTGCGCCATCGACACCAGTCGTGCGGAACTGACGTGGTCTCCGCCCAGCGCCCGTTCGGCGATCGGAAAGACCTCGGAGATCGGCCACTGGTCGTCGAACGCGGAGTTCCAGATGAGAAACTCGTTGTGCGGCGTCACCGGCACGTATCGCGTGCGCTGCGGGTCATCCGCGACGGCGACGCGACTCACTGCGAGCGAGCAGGGGAAGCGGCCCTCGCTGGGTTGCTCTTCAACGATTAAGTAACGATTGTCCACGCGAGGCACCGGCGCGGCGGCCACGTCGTCCCAGGCCACCTGCGGCGGCTGGATCCAGATGACCGGTTCCGCCTTCGGCGCGCAGCCCGTCGAGACGGCGGTGAGCAGAGGGAGCGTCAGCGTGAAGAGTCGATATCGGCTCATGCTGCGTTCGATATCGGAAGCGGTCCGCGAAACCTGACTCTAACGGGCGGCGTGGCCGTGGATTTCCGGCCTTTGTCCGCATTATCGGTCCCGCGTTCCCCCCCACCCCCGCCCGCGTCGCCGTGCCGATAAAACTCACGTCGCGCCGGACGCTCGCCGATGCCTTCACCAGACTTGCGATTGGGGAAGCTCAGACATGAACCTGCCGCTCTCGCCTCAGGCTGACGCCGCTTCGGTCGCGGCCGCACGGGTCGGCTCCGCGGCCATCCGCTCGGCCACGTCGCGGATATCGCGACCACAACTGCGATCGCTGGTCGGTCGAATCGGCTATGCCGTGCTCGACACGCCCGCGTCGGCGTGGATGGTGCTCGATGCCCTGCTCGTAGCGGGCATGGTGCAGCTTGGCTATTCGCTCGTCGGCGTCTCCGAGTCCTACGGCGTCAATCACATCGCTGCGTGGCAGGGCTACGCTGTTTTCGTGGGGGCCTTTCTGATCGCCAGCCTGGTGTTCGGCCTCTACGAGCGCGAGACGCTGTGGAGCCGCTCGCGCATCGTCGTTCGCATCCTATTGACGACGTCCGTCGCGGTGATCACCGCTTATGCCCTGATCTATGTGGTCATGTATGCCAACGCCAGCCGTCGTGCGGTCGCGTGCGCCGTGGTAGGGTACCTGGTAGCCGGGACAGGCGCGCGGCTGGCCGCGTGGTGGTTCGTCCATAACGTGCGGCGGCCCCTGCTGGTGGTCGGGTCGCGGCCGCTGTTCGAGTCTTTCCAGGCCGCCCAGCAGCGCGGGCTGATGACCGAGTACAGGCTGGTCGG
>CAZYLK010000243.1:0-7267 GCA_964648365.1 uncultured Phycisphaeraceae bacterium | reverse complement strand
TGGAGTGGCTGACGACATCGACGATCCTCGACGGGCTCAAGGCCTACGAGAATCATGACGCGTGGAACCGACTCGACGGCCGGTTTCGCGAGCCGGTGGTGCGCTTCGCCCGTCGCGCGGGCTTGAAGGAGCAGGAAGCCGAGGACGTGGCCCAGGAGGTGCTGCTGGCGTTTGCCGAGAGCTTCCGCGGTGGCGACTACGACCCGCAGCGCGGCCGGCTCAGCGGCTGGCTGTTTGGCATCGCCTTCAATCACGTCCGCCGCCACCGCCAGAAAGCCGCCCGCCGCAACGCGAAGCTGGAACCGGGGCAGCCCTCCACGCACTTCTTCGAACAGCTTCCGGACGAGCCGGCGGCCCAGTCGGCGTGGGAGGAAGACTGGGAGCGCTCACTCTGGAGCGAATGCCTGGCGAGGATTCGCGTCGAATTCGAGACGCAGACCGTTGCGGCGTTTGAACTCAGCCTTCAGGGAGACCGCAAACCGGCCGACGTGGCCCGCGAACTCGGCATCCCCGTCAAGGCGGTTTACAACGCCCGGCACCGGGTGCTCAAGCGGCTGCGGGAACTGCGGTCCGAGTTTGAGGACGTGATGTAGGCCCGTGCGGCGTGGCGCCCGCGCGGAGAAGATGAGAAAAGTGCTGTGCCGGCGGCGAATACCGGAGGAGTCGGTGCGAGGCGGGCTCCGGTGTGGCACCGGCTCGTAACCGGTGGACCCCGCCTTGAAAGGCGGGGCTCTGAGTTCGCGGGGTAAGAGATGCACAAGTGATCTGTCCGGACTACGAAGACATCGAGCAACTGGCTTCCGGGGGGTTGGACGACGCCTCCGGGGCAGACCTGCGGCGGCATGTGGCCGATTGCCCCGACTGCGGGCGGATGCTGGGTGAAGTCGAGGAGAACCTGCGCATTCTCGATCCGGTTCGAGCGGCATTGTCGGCGGCGCACCGGGCGCCGGGCGGCGACGGGGCCGACTCGATTCCGGACGCGCTGGGTCCGTATCGCATCGTCCGGCGGCTCGGCCAGGGCGGCATGGGCGTCGTCTACGAGGCCGTGCAGGACAACCCGCGCCGGTCGGTCGCGCTGAAAGTCATCCATCCCGGGCGCAGCTCCGACGAAGCCGTTCGCCGGTTCACGCTCGAGTCCGACGTGCTCGCCCGCCTGCGCCATCCGGGCATCGCCCAGGTTTACGAGGCCGGGGCGATCGACTCCGACACCGGCGGCCGATTGCCCTATTTCGCGATGGAGTTCATCGAGGGACCGACGCTGCGCCGGTTCATTGAACGCGAGCAGCCAGGCCTGCGCCGCCGCCTGGAACTCCTGGCCGACCTGGGCGACGCGGTTCATTAGGCCCACCAGCGCGGCGTCATTCATCGCGACCGCAAGCCGGGCAACATCCTCATCGACGCCGACGGACGGCCGAAGATCCTCGACTTCGGCGTCGCCCGCGTCACCGACGGCGACATCCAACGCACGATCGAGACGCAGGCGTCGCAACTGCTCGGCACGATCCCCTACATGAGCCCCGAGCAGATCGCGGGCGACGTGCTGGCGACCGACACGCGCAGCGACGTGTACGCGCTGGGCGTGGTGGCGTTCGAGACGCTCAGCGGACGGCTGCCCCATGAGTTCAAGGGCCGATCGCTGCCGGACGCGGTTCGCATGATCGCACACGAGTCGCCTCTGCGCCTGGGAAGCGTCGTCCCGGCGTGTACGGGCGACATCGAGTGCATTGTCGCGAAGGCGCTCGAGAAAGAAAAAGAGCGGCGATATGCCTCCGCCGCCGAAATGGCGACGGATCTTCGACGCTTTCTGGCGGATGAGCCGATCCTCGCGCGGCCGCCGAGCGTCGCGTACCAGATTCGCATGTTCGCCCGGCGCAATCGGGCGCTGGTCGGCGCCGCCGGTCTTGTCGTCGCCATCCTCATCGTCGCGACGATGGTCAGTGTGGGGCAGGCGATGCGCGCCGTTCGGGCGGAAAACGACGCGCGGCAGCAGGAGGCGGAAGCCCGCACGGCCCAGGCTCGAGCGGAGACGAGTGCGGAGGCCGCGACGCTCGAAGCCGCCAAGCTCGCGGCCACCAATGAGTTTCTCCAGGACATTTTCGCAGCGGTCGATCCCGGCAAGCCGCACGGCGATCGGGACGTCACGGTGACGGAGGTTCTGGCCGCGGCCGGTGAGCGTTTGAACAACGGTGATCTGGCCGGTGAGCCGGGCGTGGAGGCGGCCGCACGGACGGCGATCGGAAATGCCTATCGGGCGCTGGGCAAGCCGCAGGAAGGAGAACCGCACCTGCGCCGGGCGGTCGAACTGGGCCGCAGCGCCTATCCCGCGGGCCACGCGGATCTGGCCTTCAGCATGCACAAGCTCGCCCGCGTGTACGAGGACGAAGGCCGTTACGACGAGGCCGAAGCGCTGTATCGCGAGTCGCTGGCGATGCGGCGCGAACTGCTGGGCGAAACGCACAAGGACGTGGCCACCAGCCTGAACAACCTGGGATGGCTGCTCAACCTGCGCGGCGACGCGGTTGGAGCAGAGGCGCTGCAGCGCGAGGCGCTGGACATGCGCCGCCGCCTGTACGGCGACGAGCACGTGGACATCGCGACCAGCCTCAACAATCTCGCGTCAGCGCTCTACGCCCAGGGCCGTCACCGCGAGGCGGAATCGCTGTACCGTGAATCGCTGGAGATGGACCGCCGGCTTCGCGGACCGACCCATGCCAACATCGCCACCACCATGTCCAACCTGGCCGTGGTCTTGCAGGAACTCGGGCAGATCGACGAGGCGCGGAGCACGCTGCGCGACGCACTGGCCGCCGGAGAGGCCGCGTGGGGCCCGGATCATCCGACGGTCGGCACGTTCAAGAACAACCTGGCCCGCCTGCTCGCCGCGGAGCGGAATTTCGAGGAAGCCGAGACGCTCTACCGAAGCGCCATCGACCTCGACGCCCGCGCCCGCGGCCCGGATCACCCGAACGTCGTCTCCGGCATGACCAATCTGGCCGCGATGCTGATCGCCAGCGGCAGCCTCGACCAGGCCGACGTCCTGTTGGACGAGATCATGGCGCGGATCGCCGGCAATCCCGAGATGCCCGCGATCCGGGGCCTGTACGCCGGGTATCACCGCGCGGCGCTGCGCCTCAAGCAGGAACGGTACGTCGAGGCCGAATCGATCGCGGCCGGCCTGGTCAGCGACGCCATCGCCGCCATGCCGCCCGGGCATTGGATTACGGGTACGATGCTGGCTCTGCGGGCACGATGCCTGACGCATCTTGGCCGTACGGGGGAGGCGCGCACAGACTACGAACGGGCGCGGGAGATTCTCATCGCCACCTTCGGCGAAGCGCACAAGCGCGTCGTCGAGCTCGACGCGGCGCTGGCGGAACTTGATGCCGAGGCGGGCGGGTGAGTCGATGCGGGCGATGCGGTCCGGCGCGACGTGTTCGCAGCGAGCCGCGAGGCTTCAGCCTGCGCGGACGTCCGACTTCGATCCGTGCGCGAGCCGTCATCGACACGCAGTCGATGGGACACCTTGCACCGTCCAGCACCAGCGCGGGCAAACCGGCGGACCGTCTGCGGGAAACCGCGCGGTTTGAGTCCACAGCTACCGTTCTGGTATGATGCTTGGCCAGGGACCCACGCGAGCCGCCGTGTGAGTGCGGCGCCGCACGTGGGAGGAGGTCTTCATGGCTATCCGTCGCGATGGAGGCAGACAATGCGGGCCACAGCAGTGATTTCGCTCCTGACGGTCGTCGCGACGTTCGGCGCTGCGATGGCGCAGGGTGGCGACCGGGCGGCTCGGCAGGAGCGGCGCCGACGTGCTCGCGGGGACGCGGCGGACACGGCCATGCGCGATTTCGCGACCGTGGATGCGGCGCTTAGTTCGGGGGGCGATGGAGCTGCGGCCGCGTTGCCTTGCGGCTGTCCGCCCGGTTCGGATTGCGACCTGTCGCTCGACTGGGATGAGGACGGCCTGCCGAACGTCTGCGATGGCTGTCCATCGGTACTGTTCGAGCCGGGATTTGACTGGCGGGCCTGCGCCCCGATGGACCGCAATCCGGACAACGATCGCGACCCGGAATGCAAGGCCCGCGAGCGCGTGTTGAACCAGCTTCTGAATCGCTCCGCGTTCAGCACGCACATCGCGTTCGCCGTCGTCATTCGCGATCGCGTCCACTTCGCCGACGCCTTCACCTATGTCGGGCAGGGGCAGTACGAGCACGATCCCGACGGCATTCACCGGCTGTTCCGCATCGGCTCGACGTCGAAATCGGTCACGGCCGTGGCGGCGACCGTACTTGAAGAGGAGGGGCGGCTCTCGTTTGACGACTACGTCAACGACGACGACGCCACCCGCCTGGAGTTCGGACAGGTCACGTTGCGCCAGCTCATGAGCCACCGCGATGCGTTCAAGGTGGACAACGGCGCGATCCACCTGTTCTGCTACCCGCGCGACCTGACGGCGTTCTGGCTCGAACCCGACGATCGGGTTTCGCCCCATTATGACAGCCAGCCCTACGGCAACCTCGGCGGCGGATACAACTACTCGGCGTTCAACTACTCGCTGGCCGGGGCGTACCTGGTGACGCAGTCGCGCCAGTCGTTTGCCCGCATCGTGCAGACACGCGTCTTCGACCCGGCCGGCATGTGTACGGCGACGATCGACCACCGGCGGGCGGCGAGCGTTCCCAACGGCTGGCCGGCCGCGGTGGCCCAGGGCCCGTCCATGATCGTCGGGCCATACATCAATCTGGTCAGCCAGCAGGACGAGCGCTGCGAAGACAACTTCTACAGCAGCGAGGATCTGCCCGGCGATCCGTTCGACTGGCAGTATTACAACCTGGACGAGGCGGCGGCCGAACCGCGCGACCCGGCCGGCGGCGTCATTGCGTCGGTTATCGATCTCGGGCATTTCGCCGCGTCGCTGCTGGACAGTTATCACGACCGGGGCGGGTTGATCTCCCCCGCGGGCGTGCGTCGCCTGTGGGAGCGGACGACCGATCTGGGCTGCCGCCCGAACTGTCCTTACGACGACTACTACGGCATCGGCTTTTTCACCAATGCGTTGCCCGGCCGACCCGTGACGCAGGCCGCGCACGGCGGCAGCCGCCCCGGCCACGCCAGTGCGTTCGTGCTTCGTCCGGAAGCGGACCTGGCCGTCAGCATCCTCGTCAACGCGGACGTGAGTACGGTGACGCTGTCGAACCTGGCCAAGACGATCCTCGACGAGCTTGAGTCGCCGTAAGGGCGCCGCGTCCGGCGGAGCATCCGCAGCGCCGCGGTCATCCTCTTCGCCATCCTCAGCGCCTGCGTCCTGGGCGTCGCGCGCCTCTGGCAGGCGGCGTTGTAGCAAGCCGTTCGGGCCGCTCCCGCGAGACGCACAGCCTTGTGCCTCATCTGGCGACGCACTACAATAGATGCTCGGCTTGCAGCGGCATCGCTGCCGGCCACGTGTCGGGCCGGAGAGAAAGGAGTGCCGTTGGTCCAACCGTCTTAAGGGCGGGGGGCGCCGGCGACAGGCAGGCTCCGTTCGATTCGGCCCTCACTCTTCCGCACCTCCCGCGTCCGTCCCATTTTTCGACTGCGCGAAGGAGGTCTCTGTGATGATTTCGCGACGGTTCCTTTGTCTGTTTGCGGCGCTGGCTGCACCGATGCTCCTGTCATTCACGGCGCGGGGGGAGGATCCCCCGGCCGCGTTCGATTTGCGCAACTACAACGGGCACAACTATGTCACCTCGGTCAAGAGCCAGCAGGGCGGCACCTGCTGGACGCACGGCACCATGGCGGCGATCGAAAGCAACCTGCTGATGAACGGCGTCTGGCAGCAGGAAGGCGAAAACGGCGAGCCCAACCTGGCCGAATACCACCTCGACTGGTGGAACGGCTTCAACCGGCACTACAACCAGGACATCTACCCGCGTGTCGGCGGGCTGATCGTTCACGAAGGCGGCGATTACCTGGTCTCCTCGGCGTACATGTCGCGCGGCGAGGGCGCCGTCCGCGATATCGACGGGCAGTCCTACAACACGCCGCCCGAACGGTGGAAGGACACGTACCACATTTATTACCCGACCAGCATCGAGTGGTTCACGGTCGGCGCGAATCTCGAAAACATCGACACGGTGAAGTTCAAGATCATGGAAGGCGGCGCGATCGGCACGGCCATGTGCTACAGCGGACAGTTCATCCGCGGCACCGTGCATTATCAGCCGCCAAACGACCCGAACGACCCGAACCACTCCATCGCCATCATCGGCTGGGACGACAACAAGGCGACGCATGCGCCGCTGCCCGGCGCGTGGCTCTGCAAGAACAGTTGGGGCTCGGGGTGGGGCGACGGCGGATACTTCTGGATTTCCTACTACGACAAGCACGCCGGCCACAACGAGGAGATGGGCGCGGTATCGATGCAGTTCACCCGCCGCAACCGCTTCAACAACGTCTATTATCATGACTACCACGGCTGGCGGGCGACGCTGCCGGACACGACGGAGGCCTTCAACGCCTTTACCGCGCTCGAGAACGAGACGCTTACGGCGGTGAGCTTCTTTACGGCCGCGGACGCCGTGGACTACGTCGTGCGCGTGTTTGACAGGTTCGAAGGCGGCGAATTGCTGGATGAACTGAGCGTGCAGACCGGCACGGCCGACCACATCGGCTTCCACCATCTCGACCTGGACGTGCCCGTGCTGCTGACGCAGGGCGACGATTTCTATGTCTACGTCGAACTGTCGGCCGGCGGGCATCCGTACGACCGTACGTCCGAAGTGAAAGTGCTGCTGGGCGCGCTGAGCGGCACGATCGTCGAATCCGCCGCCAACCCGGGCGAAAGCTACTATCGCAAGGACGGCGCGTGGCTTGATTTCTATGACTACGACGAAGGCGAGCCGTGGCCGGACGGGACCGGCAACTTCTGCATCAAGGGGCTGAGCACGGCCAACCTGTGCAACGGCGGCGAAGTGCTCAAGACGGCCTGCGCAGCCCGCCGCTGCGGCGACAGGCTCAAGCTGGTGGTCAAGAAGGGGCAGCCGAACGCGATGGTGACCCTCGGCTACGACAACGAGAACATGAAGCAGGTGCCGACGAACGCCAAGGGCAAGGCCAAGGCGACGTGGTGCCCGGTGGCGCCGGGTGAGCACACAGCCGTGCTGTTCGAATGCGCCCTGGAGCAGGTTGTGGCCTGCCCGTGACGGCGCGCGCGGGTCAAGGATGACGCTCAGGGGGTGGCACGCAACGCCGTTCACTATGCGGCTGTCTTTTCTTCACGAATCGCCTT
>CAZYLK010000242.1:0-7350 GCA_964648365.1 uncultured Phycisphaeraceae bacterium | reverse complement strand
GCGAACAGGAAGGCCATCCCGAACGCGACCATCAGCGTGATGGCAGGGTGGTGCTTTGTCATGGTTCAGCGCGCGGACCGAGGTGGGTGACACTCTGGGCGGCTCATGGCGGGCGTTCGCCGAGCGTGAATCGGGTGGCATCCGCCGAACGCGGACCGAAAGCCGGCCGTCGTATGCTTGAGTGCCATTTTCCCGAACGCCGCACTCCTGCTGAGCTCACCACGGCCTCGAAGACGAGACCGTGCCACCACGTACCACCCACCGCACCTGTCACCCATCCGGCGGACCGTTATCTACCAGCAACGCCTTCCGCCTCCATGTAAGTCGCGCCTGCCGGCAAGCTGATACTCGCGCCCCCGCCCACGAACACACCGATACGGGCCAGATTTACCGCCAGGTCTTCCATCCTGACGACGGGGGGCGTCGCGCCGGCCGTGGACATGACGAAGCCGGTTGAACTGGCCGTGGCCAGGTTCCCGTGCGCCGCCTTGAGGCCGATCATGGTCGTCATCAGGCGGCTGCCGCAATGGGCGCCGTCGTCGATGCTCAGCAGCACGTCCGGCGTATAGGTCATAAGCCCGTGGAACGCGCGCCAGAGTCGGTAGACGGCGTCGGGATACTCGTGATCGGCCGTGGCCGCAAACCAGGCGTCCGCGTCCGCGTAGCCTTCTTCGTCCGCCTCCAACCGCCCATCCATGATCCCGGTCATGCGCAGCGGGTCGCCGTCGACCGGCACATAACGCAGTCTGGGTTCGCCGATCGATCCGGCGATACCCGAGTCGGCGTCCCGGCCCGTCGCAATCGACTGCGCCTCGATCCGTGCCTCTCCGTCACGTGACCGGACCACCACTGCGCCATCCGGCGCCACGTAGGCCGCCAGGTCGATGCGATCGTCCGACAGGGCGGCGTCGCTGACCGCGGCCGGCTCGTTCGTGTACAGGGCCGCACAGGTGACCATGCCGAAGCCGGGCACCACGACGTCGCCCGGTCGTTCGAGCCGATCCGCGATGCGGAAGCCGGAGTCTGAGAGCAACCCCGGCAAGTCGATCCACTCGCTGCCGGCGATCGCGTGGCCGTGATCGGACATCAGCGTGATCTGGATGCGCCCGGCAAAGGTGTGGATCAGCCACCGACAGGTGCGATCGACCACGTCCAGCGCGTGCTCGTGGCCTGGCCGGCCCAGGCGCGACCCCAATGCCGAGGTGCCGACGGCGTAGGCAACGAACGTCTCGCCCGCCGATCGCTCCATCGCGTGGTTCTGGACCTTGCGCATCTCCCTTCCGAACCACGGCTTGGGATGCTGATATACCAGTCCGTGAGCGACGTAGTCCAACACATAGTCGACATGTGGCAGCCAGGGGGCGTTGCTGGCGCGAACATAGGTAAAGTAGCCGGTGTTCAGGTGCCGTGCGTCGTAATACTGCGACTCCATCGCGTCGCAGGGCGCGACGGCGAAGAACTCCGCCAGCGACAGGTCGGTCATCACCGGAAACGGCGCGATGACGCGGCTGGGCGGATAGAACTGCGAGAACCGCCCGCCATCCTGAAACGCACGCACCATCTCGAACGGTACGCTGTCGAGGATGATCACGACGTGCGGCACGGCCCCATCGACGCGGCGCGGCGACGGAACATCGAGGTCGTACAGCCCGTCGCCGGTCCAGTCGAAGAGCAGCCGAACCGGCGTGCCGTCGGCGTCGAAGCGTTCGGCATAGTCCACCCGGCCGTCGCCGTCGAAGTCGTAGACGGCGTCCCGTTCGCCGGAGGGAACTTGCCGGTAGGCGACGGGCATGGCCGGCGCGAGCCGCGCGCCCGGTCCCGCACAGCCCGGCGCCAGCAGTAGCAGCAGCGTCGCGGCCACAATGCGACCGCAGAATCCCTGACTCACCCGTTTTGATCTCACGCCGACATCGTACCGCGTTCGCGGCGGCGCGTAACGCCCCGACAGAGCAACGGCTTGCGCTGCATTCGATCCCGCGCCTGAACCGGTTCTTAACCTGAACATGCCGCAATCCTAACCAGACCCAAGCTGAATTCTCACACACTCGTTATCGGGGCCTGACACTTGGGAACCATAGTTCTCCCTTGTGGATGGCCCTTGCGGTCGCGATGCGGCTGCGAGGACGCGTGAAGCCATCCCGAAGCGGCGTCGCCGGCGATGCCCGGCCGCGCCTTGGATTTGGAGATACGACATGATCACGAGGCTTTCCCTCACCGCCGCGGCCGGCCTGCTGTGGGTCGCCCCCGGCCTGGCGGCCGTGCCCACCGGCGCCGCCCGCGCCGTCCTGCGGCCCTGTCTTGCGACCGCGGTTCCCGGTCGCTGCACGTCGCCTTCGAAAGTTGGCCTGGACGCAGCGCAACCGCCCGCACTGGCGTTTAGCGAGTTCTTCGTGATGCCGGTGGGTCGCCGCGGGCTTGAGTTCACCGAAAGGGCCAAGTCGCTGAACGGCAAGCGGGTCACGGTCACCGGCTTCATGGCTCGTCGGTGCGATCCGGTTCCGGGTCAGTTCATCGTGGCGAGCCTGCCCATCGATCTGCACGAACACGAGATGGGCCTGTGCGACGATCTGCCCCCCTCCGCGCTGTGGGTCGATCTGCCCGCTGCGCTGGCGAAACGGTACGTCGTCCACCGGCGCGGGCCGTTGCGACTGACCGGCACACTCCAGCTTGACAGTCGGCCCGAGCCGGACGGGCGCGTCTCGGCGGCCCAACTCAAACTCGACGAGGACTGCGCCGCGGCGTGGATCGCGACGACGGAGCATTCTGAACAACACGATGGTCACGCGCACGCGACGGGCGTTACCCCCGTGGCGCACCCGGATGGTGGCGCCGGCGCCCACGCTCATGGCCACAGCCATGACCTGAGCGGCCCGCAACGCGCGAATGCGTCTGACACAGACGAAAGGAGCAGCAAATGAGGAAGCAGACTGGAATGGCAATGGCCGCCGGCGTGATCGCGACGATCGCGCTGCCGGCGCTGGCCGGGCCGACCGTCCTGCGGTTGACGCCCCCCAGCAACCTGTTCACCCACGGCAACCCGAACCTGCCGATCGTGGCCCGGTTCATCCCAGGACAGCGGTTCGACTTGCAGGCGACGATCGCCCCGGATGAGAATCAGCAGATCGTCGAAGTCGAGTTTCTCGTCGACGGCGAGGTCGTGCCCGGCACGGTGTCGCTGACGCCGGCCACGGTTCAGAACGTTCCGCCGGGAACGATGGTGGCCACGCTGCGGGCGTACTCGCTCGAGAGCGAGGGGACGTACGAGTTGCAGGTCAATGCGCGTCAGGATGACGACCAGCGCGTCTCCGCCACTGGCAACTTCCAGATCCTGGGCAAGAAGGCGAAGGCGCCGAAGAACGTCATTGTGCTCATCGGCGACGGCCTCGGCATCGCCCATCGCACCGCCGCCCGCATCATGGCCCACGGCGTGTCGCAGGGTAAGACCAACGGCCATCTGGCGATGGACATGCCGTACACCGGCCTGGTGCTGACGCATTCGCTCAACACCATCGTTACCGATTCGTCGCCCGGCTCGTCCTGCTACTCGAGCGGCAACAAGGGCAACAACAACCAGCACGGCGTCTTCCCGGACGACACGGTCGACAACTTCGATAATCCTCGCGTCGAGCTGATCGGCGAGTACCTGGCCCGCGAGAAGAAGCGATCGCTGGGCATCGTCACCACGTCGGACGTGTTTGACGCCACCCCGGGCGCCTGGGGCTCGCACACTTCCAACCGCGGCGCCGGCACCGGCATCTGCGATCAGTACTTCGACGACGCCGAGGACACCGGCCTGAGCGTGCTGCTGGGTGGCGGTCGCAAGTGGTTCCTGCCCGCCAGCGAGCGCGGCTCGGCCCGGCGCGACAGCACCGACTACGTCCTGCCCGATGAACTGGCGGACGGCTGGGGCGTCGCCAAGGGTCAGCTCGACGCGGAACGCGATCTGATCGGCGACTTCGAGAGCGCCGGCTGGTCGTACGTGGCCAATGCCACCGAACTGGGCAGCATCAACGGAGAAACCGACAAGCTCCTGGGCCTGTTCGCGCTGTCAAACATGAACGTCGCGGTGGACAAGATCGACGGTCGTCGCGGCAACCCGGCCGTGGTCAACGACTACGGCTTCCCCGATCAGCCCATGCTGGACGAGATGACCGAAAAGGCGATCGAGGTGCTGTCGAACAACAAGAAGGGCTTCGTGCTGATGGTCGAGGCTGCGTCGATCGACAAGCAGGCGCACAACATGGACACCGAGCGCTGGCTGCTGGATACGCTCGAGTTCGACCGCGCCGTGGCGGTGGCCCGCCGCTTTGCGGACGAGAACAAGAACACCCTCGTCATCGTGACGGCCGACCACGAGTGCGCCGGCATCAACATCATCGGCGGCTCGCGCGTCACCGACGCGGACCTGGAGACCCGCGGCCAGTCCGGCGGCGGGGTGGGCGCACTGCGGAACCCGGTCGTCGGCACCTACGACGCGGCCGGCTTCCCGCAGTACGTGATCGCCGAAGACGGCTATCCGGAAACGGTCGATGTGGACTACCGGATGCTCATCGGCTACGCCGGCAACGCGGACCGCTATGAAGACTGGCGCAAGAACGTCCAGCCGAACCGCGACTCGCAGCAGCCGTTCAACAATGAGCCGCCGCTGAACACGTACCCGAGCGGTCCGCTGTTCCAGGACGTTCCCGGCGACTTCCGCGTGACCGGTCAGGTTCCTGGCAGTTCGGCCGTTCACACGGCGTCGGACATTCCGATCACGGCCTACGGCAAGAAGGCCGCCAACTTCGTCGGCGTCATGGACAACACCGACGTGTTCTTCAAGATCCTCGGCATCGACGTCGAGTAGGTAAGCGGGTTCGGCAGCGGCGCCGCTTGCCTCGTGCCCGTTGCCAGACCGCCTCCCAGGCCGGTTCACGCGCTTCACGCCGCGTGAACCGGTTTTTCTTGCGCGAGTCAGCGGCCGTTCGGACGGACGACCGGCGGGCAGCGATACCGGCCCGCACTTGGAATCGTGCCGCCCGGCGCATTATCGAACGCGGACGACGAGTCGGACGCACCCCGCCGATAAACGCGGGGTATGAGCGACGGGCGATGGGCGTCGCGACCCTGATCGGCCACAAATGAGCGGGCGCGGGCTGCGATGCACCGATAACGTCGCGCGGAGCCGCGGCGGTGCCCCCCTCCGGTCCCGGTTCCGATACCTGGCGCGGGGTCACGATGTATTCCATACTCTTCCGACAGACTGCTGTGGACGCGGCGGCCGCCTCGGCGCGGCTCTGGACGAACCTCTTTCCCGAGGAGTGAACTCGTGAGCAGCACACCCTTGCCCACGGATCAAGCGGAAGCGGCCGAGATCATTCGCGGCTGGGTGGCCGACGCGGAACTCGACGGCGTCGCGGACGTCTACTCCGGCAAGCGCCGCTGGCCGCGCGTCAAGTGGCAGGTGCCGGTCATGATCGAGGCGCTGCCCAGCGGCGAGCGGCAGTCCAGCATGTTCGTCACCTCGCGCGACATCAGCGAAGGCGGCATCGGCGTCTGGTGCAACCAGGCCATCGAGCCGGGCACCATGATCCGCCTGTTCGTCGACGACGGCGAAGAACACGTCGAAGGCCGCGTCCGCCAATGCACCGAAACCGTCGGCGGCTTCATCATCGGTGTGGAGTTTCGGCAGGAAGGCTGAACACGGCACCGACACGCTCCGCAGCCCGGCCACTGGCCGCAATGTGATGGACGGGTACTGAGGCGTCAGAATTGCGATAAAGACACCTCAATTCCGCGAAGAAGCTGATTCTTTCCTTGACCCGCCCCACCCCGCGCCGGTAAGGTCCGATAGCCAAGCCGCGATGGGGACAGGGCTGAAGCCCGCCCGGCGGTCGACGGGCGAACTTCCGGGGGAATCGCGTATGCGGCGGAAGGGTTTGAAAACGCTGCAATTCTGTGTGTGTCTCGGTATCTGGCTCGCGCTCGCGCTGCCCGCGTCCGGTGCAATTTGGTTTGTCTCGGCCAGTGCTCCGCCAGGGGGAGATGGCACAAGTTGGGAATCTGCGTTTGTGGACCTTGCTGAGGCACTTCGCGCGGCGCGCCGAGACGACGAAGTGTGGATTGCTCGCGGGGAATACCGCCCGACGGATGGCACGGATCGAACGGCGGCTTTCCGGCTCGTCAACAGAGTGACACTATATGGTGGGTTCGTAGGCAATGAGACTCAGCGAGAACAGCGAGACTGGCTGGCGAACGAGACAATCCTCACGGGGGATATTGGCGAGCAGTCGCTTCCGGAGGACAATTGCTATCATGTGATATCGGCGATTGACATCGGGACGATCGCAATCGTGGACGGGCTGACGGTTACAGGTGGACAGGCATCTGGGGTGGGTCCGCCTGATGATATGGGAGGCGGCTTGTACGCCGAACGGGCTAACGTAGTACTCATGAACTGCCGCCTTAAGAATAACTTCGCCAAGTCCTTGGGAGGTGGCGCGGCTGTTTTTGATTCAACACTCCGGTTGGCTGGTTGCGACGTGCTCGGGAACGAATCGGCCGAGGCGGGCGGGCTGTATACGAGCGCATCACAAGTCAGTCTTGCTAACTGCCTGCTGGAAGGAAACGCTGGTACGGCACTGGCGTTTCGGTATGGCGGTGCAATGTACAATCGCTCAAGCAGCGTTGTGGTAGAGAACTGCGCCTTTTTGAACAACACGATTTGCTGTGGTGGAAGTGCTATCGCAAACAGAGCGTCCACGGACATACAAATTTACGGGTGCATATTTCGGAAAAACAATGCCGAGGCGGTGTACACGGACGGTGACGCAAGAGCGGAGATTGCCGGATGCGTTTTCGAGAAGAACAATAGCGGCATCAGTGCTGGTAGCGGATTCGTGACCATTTCCCGCTCCACGTTTCGTCGGAATCATAGCAAAACATCCGGCGGCGGAGTCTGGTTGTCAGGGAATCACATTATCGCTAACTGTTATTTCACACAGAACAGGGCACGCAACTTTGGTGGCGCAGTATTTGTAAGAGCGGGTGATCCCATTATTGTAAACTGCACGTTCGTTCGCAACCACACCGACAACTTGGGCGGCGGGTTTTACCGATTCGGCGGTGGAAACAACCCTCGGGTAATCAACTCCGTTTTCTGGGCGAACGCGTCCAGGTTCGGTACGGCAGAGCAGCAGCAATTGGGCTTCTACGAAGTTGCAATTGACTACAGCTGCGTCGAGGGCTGGACCGGCCAGCACGGCGGCGAAGGCAACCACGGCCTCGACCCTCAGTTCGTCGATTTCGACGGTGGGGACTATCGCCTCACCGCCGGCTCGCCGTGCATCGATGCGGGCGACAACGAGGCCG
>CAZYLK010000241.1:0-7379 GCA_964648365.1 uncultured Phycisphaeraceae bacterium | reverse complement strand
CGACCTGGACGGCGGCCGGACAATTGTCAACATTTCCAGGCCGTGATTCGGAGGGCGGCAGGCGCCCATCTGTCGTGACGCAGTTTCCCTCCAGGCAGGCCAAAATACCGAGTGGCAATCACGGGCAAGATGTCGAAGATCCGCCCGGGCGGGCCCGTGCCACGCGCGCCGCCGACGGCTTGATAGCCCCGCGGATTGCGTCACGCACCCACGAAGACACGAGTCCACGTGCGTGATTTTGCCGCGGCGATCCCGGCCGCTATAATCCGCGTTGTCTCCCATCCAGCGAGCCAGGTCTGATTCGGAGGTCCGCCATGCATCGCTCTTACGGCATTCTCATCGCGTGCGCGTCGCTGTTGGTTATCGGGAGCGTCGACGCTTCTGCCCGAGCGCCGGCGGTCGGGACGGCCGCGCCCGTATCGCTCCAGCCCGAAAAAGTTGCCCGCGTCTTTCCGGACGGAACCCGCGGCCCCTGGCAGGACGTGACCGGCGGCGACGTGCGCACCGGCGACGAGCCGTTCGCTGCCATCTGGGACAGTTTTGAGCTTGATCCGCGCAACTACAACCGGCAGGCGAACATCCCCGACGAATACTACGACGTGCCGCCCGGCAGTGGGCAGTATTGCCTGGAGCTTCCCGGCAGCCGCCTGTTCTGGTGCGACCCCAACCAGCAGGGCTGCCAGCCGCTGCCGTCATGCGTCAGCGCGACCGGTGGCGACCTGGCTGCCGATCCGCCGGATCGCGCGATGATCGTCTCATACTTGTGGGGCGCGCTGGGCAATGGCGATCGGCTCCAGGTCGAGTTGCAGTTCTTTGATACGTATGATGGCGATGATTGCAGTGACGCCGGCTCCAACATGATCGGCGGGCTGGTGAGCTACTTCCTGCCGCCGGCCCGAGGTCAGTATCACACGACGGTCGATCTGTCGCGTTTCGGGCTGGACTTCGACACGCCGCAGACCGGCCGCATCGGCATACGCATGATAATGTGGACCGACCGCGACAACGGCCTTCACTCCGACCAGGCGTATCCGCTGCTGTGGCTCACCAAATCCGACTGGGCGCATGCGATGGGGCAGACCGACGAGAACGGCTTCAGCGACGCCCACGGCGACGGCAACTGCGAACTGGACGGCAACCCGGACGAATGCGTCCGCGGCGAGCCGGCCTGCCCCAACGGCGATTCACCCGTCGGCCCGGCCGTGCTGCTGCTGGGCGAAGGCGAGTTCGGCAACTGCCAGTACACGCTCAAGCGCGACGCCAAGGCGAAGAAGCGCTGCACCGGCTGCCCCGAGAAGGGCGACGTGTTCGACACGTCCGACCAGTGCGTCGACAAGTTCGACTGCCGCGTCAAGCTCAGCGTCAAGCGCATCGACTGCCCCGACGGCGGCGCCGGCTTCTGCAAGAGCATCAAGGGCAAGCGGCTGGATTGTCGGCGGTGATTAGCGTGGCCTCGGCTCCCAGTGGTCGGCTGGCGTTCTGATCACGGCAATCGCCGCCGTGCGCGGCGTCCTTCTCAGGCCGCGGGAGCCGGAAGCCGGCCGGGTGTTGTTCTTCCCGGGAATGGTGACACGGCGGCCGGAACTCGGTTGCACCGGAGGCGCGCGGTGCTCTGAAGTCGGCTGAATCGTGCATGGACAGGGCGCGGTCAACATTCGCGTCCACGGAGCTTCGCCATGAAGAGTCTCGTGGCTATCGTAGGCTTGGTCCTGAGTCTCTGCGGCTTGGCCGCCGCGCAAGTCAACCTGCCTGATGGCTTCGAGATCGTTGAGTTCGCCGAGTCGGACACGCTGACGCGGCCTCCGCGCATCAACAACTGCGGCGAGATTGTCTACGTGCAGGACCGGTTCGAGAACTCACGCGTCTACCTCTACGACAACGGGAGGATCACGCGGCTCACCGACGAGGACGGTGGTCGCCTGGTCTCGGGGCCGGATATAAACGATCGTGGGACGATTGTTTGGATGCGCGGCTTCTTCAACGAGCATGACACGTTCGAGATTGTTCGTCAGCGTGATGGAGAGCGGAGCATTGTCGGTAGTGGCTCGGTACCCAGCATCAACAGCTTCGGGCGCATGTCTTGGCAAGTCTTTCGGTCACACAATTGTGGCTCTCAGAATGACATCATGTATTTTGATGGTGTCTCCGCACACCGTATCTACCGAAGCGAACTGACGGATCAGTCATCCGAGATCAACGACGACGATTGGATCACCTGGGGTCACTCCGATCAATGTGTGAACCCATGGGTTGGAGACATCCTTCTGTACGACGGAGACCAGCCCTCCATCATTCCATCCGGGGCGTCGCAGCCGCAGCTTCCCACGATCAACAATCGGGGTCAGATCGCGTGGGGGACCAGCGAGCTAGGGATTGAACTATGGGAGCGTGGCCAGACGAGGCTGCTGATTGACGAGGGCACGAATCCCAGGCTGAATAACCTGGGTGACATCTACTTTCTGCGTTTCGATGGCCCGGGCGGGACCCTCTGGGACGGGTATCTGTATCGGGTTTCCGGCGGAGCACCGACCATTCATCGGCTGACAGACGACAACATCTGGAACATCGACGGCGACATCAATGACTGGGTCGAGGTGGTGTGGCGTTGGAGAGTAAGTCCGCAGGACCAGCACGGCGGCATCCGCTTCATGCGCCGCATCCGCACAGGAGATTCCGAGTTCGATGGCGATGTCGACCTGGTGGATATGGGCGCGTTTGCCGAGTGCGTGACCGGCCCCGGTCGCGTGGACCGGCTTTGTGACTGCCGGTTCCTGGATATCGACTACGACGGCGACGTGGACTTGGGCGACTTTGCTCGATTCCAAAATGCCTTCGGTGGGCGATAGACGCGAGAGCAGAAGACCTGGAAGGTCGACAAGAAGCCGGCAACGTGTTCTGGTCCGCGCCGATCGGCGGAGGATGACAATCGCTCGCTCACTCGCCCCCGTCATCCGAGCGTGACTTCCGCACCGGCACGGCCGTGCCCTTCTCGATCTCCGTCACCATCCGCCCGCGGCGCCAGATGCGGACGGTGCCGGTTGATTCGGACAGGGACAGGGCGATGCTCTTCGTTGAGGCCGTGATGGCCGCGGCCGCGGAGTGGCGGGCGCCCAGGCCCTGCGGCAGGTCTTCGCCCGCGATGTTAGGACGCAACATGGTGCCGGCCGAGATGATGACGCCGTTGCCCTTGAGGATAAACGCGCCGTCGAGCTTGGCCAGTTCCTTGACCGTCTCGACGATGGACTCGTCCAGGATGTTGCGCTCCTTTTCGGTGTAGCCGCGGAAGGGGTTGATGCGGCCCTCCTGGCAGAACCGGACCACTTCGCGCTGATCGCCGATCACCATCAGCGCCCCGACCGGCTTGCCCTCGCGGCCCTCGTGGGCCAGTTCCAGCATCAGCGTCAGCACCCGCTCGAAGACGACGCGGCGGATGTGCTCGGTCAGCTTGGGCTGGTTGACGGTCTGAAACAGCTCGTACTCCTCGCCGACGCGCATGCCGACCAGCGTGTCGATCCGCCCCCCGGCCGCGCCGGTGAGAAACACGAACTCGTCGCCGCCGCTGAGCACGCCGTGGGAGAAGGCCATCAGCGTCGCCATCTTGATCTGGTCCATGCGTTTGAGCTTGAACGGCGGGACCGTCAGGACCGTGGCGTCGATGTCCTTGGCGCGTTCTTCGTCACGGGGGCGACGCGCGATCAGGAGCAACTGCGTGGGCGGGTTGACTCTTTCGCGCAATGCCGCGAGGTCATCGACGGAGTCGATGAAGGCGATCAGCGCCTTGGCCTGCACGCGGCTGGCCACGTCGGCGCCGGCCTGCAAGATCGCGTCGTCGAAGCCGGTGTGTTCCTTGCTCATTACGCTTCGTGGTACCGCCTTACAGGCCGCGGGTCAGTCGCTGCGCGCATCGCGGGGCACGGTCTCGCGCCGGGTGGCACGGTCGAGCGCCGGGTGGCACGGTCTCGCGCCGGGTGGCACGGTCTCGTCTTCGAGGCCGTGGTCAGCGCAGCGCCACCCACGTCCATCGGCGCCGTCGCGCTTGAGCAAGCCAGGGCCTGCCGGGAGCCACCTCCCGATTGCTGCGACACGCTCAGCGGTCACCACGGCCTCGAAGACGAGACCGTGCCACCCCGGAGTGTCGCCGCTGCCACGCGCCGGCGTTGTCACGCACCACGCATCCACTTGCCAGTCGCAACTCAATTGAGCGACGTGCGCGGCGCGACTATACTTTTGGCGATGTCCCGTCACAAGCTGCCCGTTGTTGTCGCCGTCGCCGTCGCCGCTGCATTGCTCGTCGCGCCGGCGGTCGTCGCCGAGCCGCCGGACGCTGCCATCCCGACGGTGCCGCAACTGACCGACGTTCATCGCAACTATCTGGTCCGCCTGGCGCGCCGAACGCTGCACGACAGGGTTCTGGGCCGCGAGTCAGACACCGGCTATACGCCGGCCTCCCTCCCGGCGGATGACGTCGAGGTGGTGGTTCGGCTGCGGCAGAACGGCTTTTTGCGGGCCGCGGGCGTGGGTGGGCCGGGGCCGCTGCCGCGGGCGACGCGCGACGCCACTCTGGCGGCGCTCTCGTCGCTCAAGCAGAACGCGCAGCCGGATGCGGATCTGCTCTCGCGCCTGATGGTCGAAGTCGAAGTGGCCGGCAAACCGGTGGCCGTGCCACGGCCGGAGGGGATGAGCTGGACCGATCTGATCGATGGCGCCATTGAGCCCGGGATTCACGGCGTCGTTCTGGCCGCGGGCGAGAAGCGCGTACAGCGCTTCTGCCCGACGGAACTGTTCACCAGCGACATGGTCATCCACGACGCGATCGCACGCCTGGCGCAGGGCATGGGCGTCAATCCCAGCCAGACCGATCGGTTGCTGGTGATGCGGTTTCGAACGGATCACTTCTATGAAGATCCCGCGACGCGCCGGGCCGTTCCGCTGGTGCGCGGCATGACGACGCTGCCGCCGGAGCAGGTTAACCGCGCCAACCTCGATGCGGCGGTCGACACGCTGGCGGAGTACATGCGCTACCGCCAGAAGCCCGACGGGTCGTTCAGCTATCAGTACGAGCCGGCGCTCAACGTCTACTCGGAAGATGACAACGTCGTTCGCCAGGCTGGCGCAGCGGTCGCGATGTGCGTTCACGCCCGCGTCAGCGGTTTGACCCCGTCGCGGGAGGCGGCCGATCGGGCGCTGGCGTTCTTCCTCGATGACATGTCCGGCGTTCCCGAGGATACGGACGCCGCGTTTGTGCCTACGCCGGACGGCTCAAACAAGCTGGGCGTCACGGCGCTGATCGCGCTGGCGCTGGCCGAACATCCCGATGCCGAGAAGGAGCCGCTCTCGACCATCCGGCACAAACTGGTCAACGGGATGCTCTGGCTCCAGCGTCCGTCGGGCATGTTTCTGACGGCTTTTCCTCCGGCGCGCAGCATCGCGGCCCAGGATTATTTTCCCGGCGAGGCCCTGCTGGCGCTGGCCCGGCACTATCGCTTTGAGCCGACCACCCGCGTCAACGACGCCTTCGTCGCTGCGATCGACTTCTACCGCGAGTACTTCCGCGACAAACGCTCGCCCGCGTTCGTGCCGTGGCAGGTGCAGGCGTTTTCCGCGATGGCGCCGATGAGCAAGCGCGACGACTACGCCGCATTTGTCTTCGAGATGACCGACTGGCTGGCGGCCCAGCAGATCACCCCTCACGACTGCGAGTGGCCGGACATGTGGGGCGGCATCGCCAGCTACACGCCGGGGCGGGCCGGCGTTTCCACGGCCACCTACCTGGAAGGCTTCGCCGACGCGCTGGAACTTGCACGACAGGTCGGCGATACGGAGCGCGCGAAGCGTTATGAGGAGGTCGTCCGCGCGGCCGCCCGTTTCGTCATGCAGCTTCAAGTCCGCCCGGAGGAAACGTACTTCATGCGCAGCCGCATCGACGCCGTGGGCGGCATCCGCACCAGCCCGTCCCTCGATCTGCTCCGCATCGACCACTGCCAGCACGCCCTGATCGCGCTGATCAAGACGCGGCGGGTGTTGTACGGGGAGTAAGAAGGGAATGAGGGAGTGAGGGAGTAAGGGAGTGAGGGAAGAAGGAGGCTCGTAACACTCCACTGCCTCTCCTTACTCCCCGACTCGCCCACTGCCATACGCTTCATCAGGTGAACCCCTCTTCTTCTCGTCAGCATCCGCGTTCATCCGCGTTCATCAGCGGTTCGAGACTCTTCGCCGGGCACACTCGAGCGTGCAGGTGCTTTCGACCGCAGAGGAACGCGGATGAACGCTGATCGGATGAGACGGCGTGGATTCGAGTCCGTTGCCGGAGCTGCGCCGGTGTCGGTATCTGCGCCGCGCGGGCCTCATGCAACGTCGCTCGCCGCGGCTCTCGTGCCGAAGCGTTGTCTCGCGCCCAAGCTGGCGCGGATTGGCCCGCCTCGTGCTATTCTCCCTGCCGAATGACGGCATCTCGAAAACGAAACCGACCGCCGCGGGCGCGGAAACCCGAGCCGGGCGGGGACGCT
Organism: uncultured Phycisphaeraceae bacterium; assembly: GCA_964648365.1. Classification (GTDB taxonomy): domain Bacteria; phylum Planctomycetota; class Phycisphaerae; order UBA1845; family UBA1845; genus SURF-32. The sequence continues at coordinate 873 of CAZYLK010000241.1, read as the reverse complement.
CCGACTGTTTCGGCGGGCGCAGCACCCTCGCGGCGCCCCGTCGATCGTGCCTCCGTTGCGGCCGTCGCCGCGGTTGCGGCCGCGTCGCTGTGGCTGTTGCAGTCGGCGCTGAATCCGGCGCTGTCGGCGTCGATTGTCAGCCATGCCTTGCTGTCGCTGCTGTTCGACGGGCTGCTGGCAACGGCCATCGTGGCGGCGATGGCGGGCGTCGGTATCTGGGCTCTCCGGCAATGTCGCGCGGGCCGGGCGCTGCCGATGCGCTGGTCGCTGATGTTCGGCGCGATGGTCGGTATCGGCAGCACGTCGACGCTGGTGCTCCTGCTGGGCACGCTCGGGCTGCTGCAGCGCAATCTCTGGATCGCGATTCTCAGCGCAGAGGCCGCCGCCGCCGTGGTGGCACTGCGTGCATTGCGGGCAGACGGCACTGCGCGCGACGGCGCGGTTACGGGGAGTGACGATGCATCGCACCGGTCTTGCCCGCCGGCTGCGCGGAATGCGGTGAAACCCGAGCCGCGTGGCGGCCGAACGGCCAACGCGTCCGCGGGACAGTGGCGCTGGCTCTGGCTGGCGGTGGTGCCTTTCGCGGTGGGGGGGCTGCTGGCGGCGGCGCAGGCGCCGGGGTATCTGTGGCAGGAGGAGGGAAACGGCTACGACATCCTCGAGTATCATCTGCAAGTCCCGAAAGAGTACATGCAGGCGGGTCGCATCGCCTACCTTCCGCACAACGTCTACGCCAGTTTCCCGTCGCTGGTGGAGATGCTCTACCTGCTGTGCATGATCGTCTGGGACGACCCGATCGCGGGGGGGGCGGCGGCGAACTACGTCCACTGGGCGCTGGCGGCGTTGACGGTGGCGGCCGCGTGGCTGGGCGGG
>CAZYLK010000240.1:0-7515 GCA_964648365.1 uncultured Phycisphaeraceae bacterium | reverse complement strand
CGTTCTACGTGGACGGCAAGGTGATGATCGGCAACGAGGACGGCGAGGTGCTCGTCTTCAAGCACGGGCCGAAAGAGGAACTGATCGGAAAGTATGATATGGGCAACTCCGTCTACACCACGCCGGTCGTGGCGAACGGAACGTTGTACATCACGAGCCGGAATACGCTGTACGCGATTGCGGCAAAGTAGGTGCGCCCCGACGGGTCCGTGCGGAGTCTTCGCATGATCCAAAAGCTCGTGGAAGTCGACTGCGAACGGACGCGCGAATTGGTGCGCGGCCTCCGGCCGCCGTATCTGATCTTCAAGTTCGATGCGACGGAGGATGAATACTTCCACCTGGCCGACGAGGACTTTCGCTGTGAGTATGTCGACGGAGTCATCGTGATGCACTCACCGGCGTCGACGGGGCATGAACAACTGCTTATGTTCCTCAATGGCGTCTTTACGGACTACGTCCTTACCAGGCGCTTGGGTCTGTTGTTCGGATCCAATACGGTCATGCAGGTTGGCACACGGCGATTCTGCCCCGATCTTTCGTTCCTGGCGACCGAACATGCCAACCGCGTTGGCGAGCAGCTTGTCGATGGCGCGTTCGACCTCCTGGTCGAAGTACTCTCGCTCAGTACACGGCGTTACGATCTCCATGAGAAGCGTCCCGCCTATCAGGAAGCAGGCGTCCGGGAGATATGGTTCATCGATCCGGGCCGGCGCGAGGTTCACGTCGACTTCTTGACTGAGCAAGGCTATGAGTCCGTCACGCTGGTGACTGGCCGTCTGGAAAGCCGCGTGATTGATGGACTCGTCGTCAACGTGGACTGGTTCTGGTCGGACCCGCTGCCCGTCCCGCGCGAGTGTGTTGACGGAATGTCGCCTCCGAACACATGAACGGCCATTGTTTTGTCTCGCATTCCGTTTTCGGTTGACCCCGACTCAAGCACAATGACGGTACCACTTCAGCCCAACACTGACGCCCACACCGCCCGCAAGCGCCTCGACGCCCAGACGCGCGAGGTGGTTGCCTGGCACTTCGATCCGAAGACGGGCTGCCCCTTCTGGCTTGAGTTCGCGCAGAAGCTCGGCTGGGATCCTCGTGACCGCATCCAGAACTACGATGACCTTGATCTGCTTCCACCCTTCGAGGACGAGTGGCTGCGCGGCGGGCCGGTGCGGCGATGGGTGCCGAAGGGGCTGGCCGGCAAACCCGTCTACGTTTTCGAGACGGGCGGCAGCACCGGCGTACCCAAGTCGCGCATCAACATCGACGACTTCCGCACCGACTACGAAATGTTCAGCGAAACGCTGGACGACGCGTACTTCCCGAAGGGCGGCGACTGGCTCATGCTCGGTCCGACCGGTCCGCGCCGTCTGCGCCTGGCGGTCGAGCACCTCGCCCAGCACCGCGGCGGCATCTGCTTCAACGTCGATCTCGACCCGCGCTGGGTGGTCAAGCTCACCAAGCAGGGCCGCATTCGCGAGATGCACGAATACAAGGATCACGTCATCAACCAGGCGCTGATCCTCCTGAAGGCGCACGAGAACATCCGCTGCCTGTTCGCCACGCCCAAGCTGCTGGAGGCGCTGTGCGAACGCATCTCCCTGGTTCAGGCCGGCATCACGGGCGTCTTCTGCGGCGGGACGCAGATGACGCCGCAGTTTCACCGGTTTGCCCGCGAGGAGTTGCTCGAAAACGGCCCGCCCCAGCCCGGGAGCCGGCCGCGGATCGACTTCGTCCCGACCTACGGCAACACGCTCATGGGCCTGGCCTGTCATCGCCCGTTCGACCCGGCCGACCAGTACGACATCATCTACTATCCGCCGTCGCCGCGGGCGATGGTCGAGATCGTTGATCCGGACGATCCAACCCGGGTCGTTGACTACGGGCAGGTCGGTCGGGCGCGGCTCACGACGCTAACCCGCGAGTTCTTCATGCCGCGGTTCCTGGAGCGTGACGAGGCCTATCGCGCCCGGCCGTGCGAACGGTACCCCTGGGACGGCGTCGGAAACGTGCGTCCGTTTTCCGGTTTTGCATCGCCGATCGTGGAGGGCGTGTACTGACGGCCCGCGCAACGCTCGCCCCCGTGCGGAGACGGCGGCCGCTGACCGCCGGCGGATTCTGCGCGTCGCTCTGGCATCAAGCCCCGGCAAACCGGCGTCTCGCTAGCACGCATCTTGCAACACGGATTGGCGTCACAGCACTTGTCAGCCGCGAGGCGGCAGACTTAATCCGGATTGTTCCCCATGTCCGATACACTTACCGAAATCGAATCGACGGAAGCGGAGGCGATGGAGTCAATGCCCGCCTGGGCCGAGCGCTACGCGGACAAGCTCGTCACGGCCGCGGAGGCGGTCGCGACGATCCGGACCGGCCAGCGCGTGTTCGTCGGCTCCGGCGCGGGCGAGCCGCAGATGCTGGTGGAGGCGCTCTCCGAGCGCCACGACCTCAGCGACACGGAAATCGTCCACATCCTGACGCTGGGCGTGGCGACGTACGCCGAGCCGCGGCTGGGCGGCCGTTTCCGCCACAACGCCTATTTCATCGGCCCCAACGTCCGGTCGGCCATCGCCGAGGGCCGCGCGGATTACACGCCGATCTTTCTTTCTGAGATTCCGGCGCTGTTTCAGACCGGTCGCGTCATAATCGATGTCGCCCTGATCGAGGTCAGCCCGCCGGACGAGCACGGCTATTGCAGCTACGGCGTCTCGACGGACATCGTCAAGGCCGCGACCGAGGCGGCCCGCTTCGTGGTGGCGGAGATCAACCCCAACATGCCGCGCTGCCTGGGCGACTGTTTCATCCACGCCCGCAACATCGACATGATGGTCGCCAGCGACCGGCCCATCCTGGAGACGCCGCACGTCGAAGCGGATGAACTGGCGATGCGCATCGCCCGGCACATCGCCAACCTGGTCGAGGACGGCGCGACGCTCCAGCTCGGCATCGGCACCATCCCGGATTCCGTGCTGCACTTTCTGGACGGCTTCAAGGATCTGGGCATTCACACGGAGATGTTCAGCGACGGCATCATCCCGCTGGTGGAAAAGGGCGTGATCACCAACGCCGCCAAGACGCTCCACCGCGGCAAAATCATCGCCAGCTTCGTCATGGGCTCGCGCAAGCTCTATGACTTCATCGACAACAACCCGCTGGTCGAGTTTCACCCGACGGAGTACACCAACGACCCGTTCATCATCGCCAAAAACGACAAGATGATCTCGATCAACGCCGCGATCGAGGTGGATCTGACCGGCCAGGTCTGCGCCGACTCGCTGGGCACGATGTTTTACAGCGGCATCGGCGGGCAGGTGGACTTTACCCGCGGCGCGGCCCGATCGAAAGGCGGCAAGCCCATCATCGCGTTGCCGTCCACGGCCGAGAACGAGACCATCTCCCGCATCGTGCCGTTCCTCAAACCGGGCGCGGGCGTGGTGACCAGCCGCGGCGACGTCCACTACGTCGTCACCGAGTTCGGCGCCGCCTACCTGCACGGCAAGAACATCCGCGAGCGGGCGATGGCGCTGATCGAAATCGCCCATCCGAAGTTCCGCCCGTGGCTGCTGGCCGAGGCGAAGGCCCGCAGGCTGGTCTACGCCGACCAGATCGAGATGCCGTTCCACATGCCGGTCTATCCGGACCAGTTCGAGAAATGGGTGGACCTGAAGGGCGGCAAGCGGGCGTTCCTGCGACCGCTCAAGCTCACGGATGAATCGCTGCTGCGCGACCTGTTCTATCGCCTGTCGCCGGAGTCGGTGCAGTATCGCTTCTTCCGCACCATTCACGCCATGCCGCACGAGAAGCTGCAAGAGCTGCTCAAGATCGACTACGAGGCGGACATGTCGCTGGTCGTGCTGACCAAGTCGACGCAGGACGCCGAGATGATCGCCATCGCCCACTATCTGCGCGAGCCGCGCACGAACTTCGCCGAGGCGGCGTTCCTGGTACGCGACGACTGGCAGGGCCAGGGGATCGGCACGGAGTTGATGAGCGCGATGACGACCATCGCGAAGCAGAAGGGGATCGCCGGCTTCACCGCCGACGTGCTGGCCAGCAACCACGGCATGTTGCGCGTCTTCCACAAGTGCGGATACGGCGTGGAAAGTCGCCTGTCGCAGGGGGTGTACAACCTGCGCATCCCGTTCGACGTGCGGCAGACGCCGGCGTAGGCGGACGCTTCGCGGCCGGGGGGGCGGGGACGATCAGTCGTCGTCGGATGGCGCCGGTGGATCGAAGGCCAGATCCGCGTCGGGGATCGCGGTGTTGATCCTGGGGCGATACGTCGTCGTCTCTCGAGTTCGAAATGCGGCGAACTGCGATTCCTCGACGATTTTCCGGACGAGCCTGCTCTCACGCTCGACCCAGAGGGTGATACGGGTAAGGTTCGATTTGTTGCCCTTCAGCTTCACGCAGACGGTGCCGTCGAGCGTTTCTTCGCCGGCCAGCGCGATATCGTCCAACTCGGACAGGCCGAGCGTCAGACACACGTTGGGTATGAGCAGGCAGGGAATGGTGTGAGCGGAACCGCTCGACACGCCTGTCGCACCGGCGATCGCAAACGACAACTCGCCGACGGCTTGTGGCTTGAGGCTGACCTGCCAGTCGCGTACGCGGTCCCGTTTCTGCCAGATGATGCACGCGGGTGCGTACTGGTCACTGTCATGATGCCCGTACTCGAAGCGAAACCTGTCCGGCCTGACGAAGCGAGTTGAGAAACTCAGCCTGCGCGTCTGATCGCCTCCTTCCTTGACGTACACTGTCTCCACGATGCCTTCGTCCCGATAGGACCGACATGACGCGTATGTGCGAGCCACTTCGGCCAGGAACTTCCTGGCCGCCTCGTTGGCCGCAAGCTGCTCGATTGAAGGCGGCTCCGGCTTGAAGTCAGGCGAGATGACACACGTCGTGATCGTCGCCCGGCTCCCGACAACGACGCCATAATGCGCGGGGTTTCCGGCGCCGCCGTCGATGATCTTCGCGTCGGCAGAATCCTCTTCTACTCTGTCAATGGCCAGCAGCGCTTGCCCCGACCGCCGTCCCGCCGTTCCATTCCGCGCTTCGACCGTCAGCCACATGCCCGGACGCAGGCCCTGCCGCTTTCCCGCGTCAAGCCGCGCCCAGTCCGTTACGAGGGTCACGTCGCTTCCTTCCCACGTCGTCTGCCATACGTCGGTCACCTGCGCCTCGATTCGCAGGGGGACCAGATCGCGGAACGTGTCCCGCCACGGCGCAGGGGCTGTGGGTACACCGGAGACCGGCTTCCCCCAGTCGCGGTTGCGAAGATAGAACGCGTCGCCGTCACCGGTGCCGATTCGCGGCTCGCGGCCTTCCAGAATCTCGTCTCGAAACGCCGCGCGGATTGCCTCGGGTATCAGGTAGAGCCGCTCACCCCACTTGACGGGGATGAACCGTTTGCCGCCCAGGGACGTCACTTCCTCGTCGACGGGTGACAGGACGAGCAGGCCGCCGATGACTTCGTACGTTCCTTCATTTTGTCCACCCACTCCGCAGCCGTGCGATTTCCACTCGAACGACCCGTTTGCTCGGAGCGTCAGACTGTAGCTGCCCAAGTCCTCGCCGTACCAGTACTCGTCCACGAGATCCTGTCGAAGCGTTATCGGCGGGGTCACGCTCCCGGTGGGGTGCGGCGGCGTGAGGTCTTGAGCGATGGACGTCAGGCACAGCGCCAGCGCCGCTGTGAGGGGGACCAGTGTGCCGGTCAGCTTTGTCCGTGCGTGCATCCTGTAAGCTCCCACGCCCTCAAACGCAGCTCGGACGGGTTTATTGTTACCCGAAGCTCAAGATCGTGGCCCCCCGTCGCAGGCGGTGGCGGTTACCGCGGCCGTGTCACCCGCCGTAGCGCGTAATGATCGTCAGCCCCTCTATTACCGAAAAATCCTTCGGGTTGTGGGTGACAAGAGGCAGCCATGCGTAATCGCAGTGGCCGCGATCCACGCGTCGTCGACCGCGATCGGCTGGGACCGGCGCCCGGCGCGGATGCGCCCCCAGGCTTCGCAGACCTGGTACGTGCAGGGCGCCATGACGTAGTGAGTGAGCGTACCGCGAAGACGGGCCAGTCGGTGCTCAGATCACGCCCGACGGAACGCACCCTCATAGAGCTCGGCGACGGTCATGAACGAAATCGCGGCGGTGCGACCCTCAATGGCCTCACGATACTGCTCCGCAAGATCGTCATCCCTCATCAGATACGAGACGATGTTCGTGTCGAGGATGACCGACTCCATGAGCTAGTTTTCACCGCGCGTGGCTCGAAGAAACGCCTCAAACTCCTCGTCACTCTCCCAAGAGTCAGAGCCGGCGCCCAGGATCTCCTCGAGCCGCCCGATCGGCTTCACGCCCTGTTCTGCTGCGAGTTCCCCGACCGTTTTGTGTTGCCAGAATTCCCGGTCATCGACGAGGCGCTCGTGCGCGGCAACCGCCTTGGCATTCGTTGCGACGGCGGCAAGCTTTGCCGCGGGCCTCTTCGCCCCGTTCTTCAAGCCGTAGTACCGGCAGAGGATTTCCTAGAACACGTCGCTGGAGACGCTTCTGCCGATGGCCCACGTTCCGGTCAACGCCTGTGCGACCATCCGGCCGACCCAAGCCGCCGCGCGCTCGCCGATTCCGCTGTCGCACGGTCGTTCTTCTGAAACGACTGCCGTAATCTCATCGACGTCTGCGGCCGGAACGTCGATGGCTTCGAGTGCCGCGCGTAGCGATGCCAAGTCGTTCGGCTTCACGCGGATGCGGAGCGGCTGCTGCCCACGCTGCCGGTTCACGACCAGCGTGCCACGCGACGTTACGGTGATCAGCGGACGCTCGTTCAGCATGCGTATCGCCTCTCCGATGTCGAGGGACGCAGGCCATCGCGAGGGTCGGTGCCGCCGCCCGGCGCCGCGTCCCAGGTTAGTTCACCACCCACGTCTCCCCGTCGTCGTACATCTCCTCCAGCTTGCCCTTGCCCTTGCTGGCGATTGCCGAGTCGATCTGATGTGTGACCAGATCCTCGTAGGTCTGCCGCTCGACGGCGCGGAAGACGCCCATCGGCTCGGGGAAGTGGGGGTAGTGCATCCGGCTGAGCAGGTACGCCAGGCTCGGCTCGGGGGCCCGCTCGTCGTGGAAGAGCAGGTCATCTTCGGTGACGCCATCGCCGAGCGTGACGATCTCCGGGTCCATGCCGTTGAGGCGGATTCCCTTGTCGCGGTTCTTGCCGAACACCAGCGGCTTGTTGTGCTCCAGGATGATCGTCGTGTCGTCCTTGGTGTCCTTGCCGGAGGCGTACTCGAACGCAAGATCGTTGAAGATGTTGCAGTTCTGGTAGATCTCGACGAACGAGGTGCCCTTGTGGCGGGCGGCGCGCTCGATGACATCCCCCATGTGCTTGGTGTTGACCGCCACGCAGCGGGCCACGAACGACGCCTCCGCGCCGATCGCCACCGACAGCGGGTGGAGCGGGAAGTCGACGCTGCCCATCGGCGTGGATTTGGTCTTCTTGCCGAGCTCGGACGTGGGCGAATACTG
>CAZYLK010000239.1:0-7545 GCA_964648365.1 uncultured Phycisphaeraceae bacterium | reverse complement strand
CGCTTCGCCACGGCCTCGAAGACGAGACCGTGCCACCCGCCCGCCGATTCTGTCATGCACCCGGCGCGACGGCCGTCATCCCGAGATTCGTCATTCGACATTCGTCATTCGACATTTCCACTGTCGTGCTCGGTGCGCAGGTACTGAAAGATGGCCCGCGTCGCGGTGGAGCGGTTGAGCGTATAGAAGTGGATGCCGGCCACGTTGTGGGCGATCAGGTCCAGGCATTGGCGCGTCGCGTGGAACATGCCGATGTGCCGCACGGCCTCGACGTCGTCCTCGACGGCTTCGAGCCGGCGGCGCAGGTCGGGCGGGATCTTCGCGCCGCACATCTGCGTGAACCGCTTGATCTGCTTGACGCTCAGGATCGGCATGATGCCGGCGATGATGGGCACGTCGATGCCGGCCCGCCGCGCCCGCTCGCGGAAAACGTAGAAATCCTCATTGCCGAAGAAAAGCTGGCTGACCAGAAAGTCCGCCCCGGCATCGACCTTGCGCTTGAGGTTGTCCAGGTCGCGATGGGGGCTGGGGGCTTCGGGGTGAGACTCGGGGTAACAGGCCGCGCCGATGCAGAAGCGGTATCGCTCGCGGATGAAGGAGACCAGTTCGTTGGCGTAGCGGAAGCCCCCTGCCACCGGCTCGAACGTCGTCGCGCCGGCCGGCGGGTCGCCGCGCAGCGCCAGGACGTTTTCGATGCCGCGGCGGTTCAGGTCGTCGAGCACTTCCTGAATTTCGTCGCGCGTCGCCCCGACGCAGGTCATGTGCGCCATCGTTTCGAGGCCGATGTCGCTCTTGATCCGGCTAACCAGGTCGATCGTCTTCTTACGGGTGGAGCCGCCCGCTCCGTAGGTGACGGTGACGTAGTCGGGCTTGAGCGGGCGCAACGACTCGATGGTGCGATACAGATCCCAGAAGCCCATCTCGTCCTTGGGCGGGAAGAACTCGAAGGACAACGCCGGGACGGTCTGGTCCAGACGGTCGCGGATTCGCATATCGTGTCATCGGCTCGATCGTACTGGGCGCGGAAGGATTCGAACCTTCGAAGGCTTACGCCAACGGGTTTACAGCCCGTCCCCTTTGGCCACTCGGGCACACGCCCAACCTGCTTATCACCAGGCGCTTGCGCTCGAAAACGCAACGCCGTCCGGCGCACCGGGCGGCTGCCGCCGGCGACCCCGGCGCGGCCGTCCGACCCTCGTGGGCGGTTGGATTCCACAAAGCCCAGAGCGCCGAAGCCGGGCGACTCTAGCCACCGCGCGGGGCGGGGTCAAGGCGACGACGTCCGTGGCAAATCCTCGCATCCTCGCCGGACCTCTCCCAACCTCATCCCCACGCGGGCCCGCCGCGACGGCTGCACCGTCGGCCGCTTCCTCTCGGCCGACCGGCGCAAGGTGAGCAGCACGGAAGCCCCGCTACCGCGCGGCCAGCGCCTGCGTCTCGACGAGGGAGAGGTCGCCGTTGAAGGTGCGCAGCCCGGCCACGACGCGGTCGATGTCGTCGTTCGAGAGGTGCGGATGCATCGGTACGGACAGCAACTGCGTGGCGATGGACTCGGTGTACTGAAGCCGGTTCGGGACGCGGCACTTGCGCCGGTAGGCGGGTTGCTGGTGGATCGGCACCGGGTAGTGGACGCCCGCCTGGATGCCGGTTGCGTTCAGATGCGCGATCACGTCGTCGCGTTGCCCGCAGCGGATCGCAAAGACGTGATTGACGTGCGACTCGCTGGAAACGTCCACGGGCAGCATCACGGGCAGATCGGCCAGTTCACGGCAGTAGCGGGCGGCCGCGCCGCGTCGGAGGTCGTTCCACCGGTCGAGGTGGCGCAGCTTGACACGCAGGATGGCCGCATGGATGCCGTCGAGCCGGGAGTTGTATCCCACCATTTCGTGATGATACTTGACCGTCGAGCCGTAGTTGCGCGCCTGCCGCAGCCATCCGGCCAGGTTGTCGCTGTCCGTAAGCACGGCGCCGCCGTCGCCGGCGCAGCCGAGGTTTTTGCCCGGGTAGAAACTGAATGCAGAGGCAAAGGACAGCGACCCGCAACGCCGGCCCTTGTACAGCGCGCCGTGCGCCTGGGCCGCGTCTTCGACCACCGCGATGCCGTGTTCCGAGGCGATGGCGTTGATGCGGTCCATCTCGGCGGCGCGGCCGTAGAGGTGGACGGGGATGACGGCGCGGGTGCGATCGGTGATCGCGGCCGCGAAACAGCCGGGATCCATCGTATAGGTCGCTGGATCGTGATCGACGAGCACCGGCGTGGCGCCGGCGTGTGTGACGGCCAGGGCGGTGGCGATGAACGTATTGCCAGGCAGGATCACCTCGTCGCCGGGCTTAAGCCCGAGGCCGCGCAGGATGAAGGTCAGCGCGTCCAGGCCACTGCCGACGCCGATGCAGTGTTTGACGCCGCAGTACTCGGCGAACTCGCGCTCGAAGGCTTCGACCTCGCCGCCGAGGATGAACGCGGCGCGGCCGAGCACGCCTGACACTGCCGAGTCGATTTCAGCCTTGAGTTCTTCGTACTGTCGCTGGAGATCCACGAAGTGGACGGGTCTTTGCGTGCTCATGTTGTTTCGCCTGCACGTGTCGTGCGTTCAACTGCCCGACCGATTCGGGCCTTCCTGAACTACGGCCGGACGGCGTACTCCGCCGCGACCGGCTTCGGATCGAACGCGGCCCGCGGCGCCTCGCAGACGTCCCACGACGCCGCTCTGCCCACCAGGGATTCCATGGCGGACTCGATCTCGACGGTGGCGCCGCGGCGGCGGAGCGATTCGTCCGTCGCCTCCAGCGCGCGGACCACGTCGGTGCCCATTGCTGCACTGTTGACCGGACGCAGCCCGCTGCGGATGCACTCGATGAAGTGCCCGCACTCTTCCGCCAGCGGTTCGCCACCGGCGACCTTGGGGATCAGCACGTCGCCTTCTCGTATAATGGTCTGAAAGGCGCCGAGCGTGTCCGCATACACTTTTTCGCGCGACTGCTCGACCGATTTGTCATAGATGCGCACGGGTTCGGTTACGGCCATGTCGTCCCAGACGGCCATTTTCCGGTCGCCGACGATGGTGATCTCGCGAACTTTGCGCGGATTGAGCCAGCTCGCATGAACGCCAGCCAGCACGCCGCCGGGGTAAACATAGGACGCGACCGTCACGTCCTGAACCCGGCTGTTGAGGTAACTGGCTCCCTGGGCGGTGACGGACTGCGGCCCGCTGCCAAGCCAGTACTGAAAGATGCTCAGATCGTGCGACGCCAGATCCCAGCAGGCGTTTACGTCCTCGCGGATCGGACCGAGGTTGGTACGCGTCGCATAGATGTAATAAATGCGCCCCAGGTCGCCCGAGTCGATGATCTGTTTGACCTTGCGGATGCCGGGGTTGAACAGGAACACGTGTCCGACCGCGAGCACCCGGCCGCGGGCGTCCGCGATGGATTCCAGCGTCAGGCACTCGCGGACGGTGTGGCACAGGGGCTTTTCCACCAGCACGTGCTTGCCCGCTTCCAGGGCGGCCCGGGCCAGGTCGAAGTGCGTCCGCACCGGCGTCGCGATGACGACGGCATCCGCCGTATCGTCCTCGATCGCCCGGCACGCGTCCGTCGTCACCGTAATCTCATGGAAGCGCTGCTGCACACGGGCCAGGCAGCGCTCGTCCCGGTCGCAGACCATGCCGACGCTCACGTCGCGCAGGTTGAAAAAGGCGCGAATCAGGTTCGGGCCCCAGCGACCGGCGCCGATGACGTTGACGCGAATCTGTGACGGCATGACTGGCTCCATGGGAATAGCGAGTGGCGAATAGCGAATAACGAATGAAGAGAACCGCCAGGCGCCACCCCGCTCGCTGCGGACTCCGCGTTCTGCGCTCCGACGCTACGTTCTCAAGCCCATCCCCAACATGCAGACGGGCTTCAGGATGTCCCACCATCCCACCACCGGTTTCATTTTCGTATATCCCAGCTTTCTGGGCGGATAGATCTTGGTGCAGGGCACTTCCGTGTGCGCGTAGCCCAGCGTGATGGCCTTGAACAGCAGGTAGACTTCCAGGCCGTAGCCGTCGAGCCAGCGCTGCGACAGGTTGATGCGCGGATCGTCCAGCATCGCCAGGCGGAAGGCGCGGAAGCCGTTGGTGCTTTCGGTGAGCGGCTTGCCCACGAAACGGCTCATCAGCCACGGGTGCAGCCGCGTGGCCCAGCGGCGATAGCGCGGCATGTCGCCGCCGTAGCCGCCGCCGGTCAGGTATCGCGATCCCATGACCAGGTCGCAGCCTTCGTCGCGGATCGGATCGAGCAGGGCCGGGATTTCGTGCGGGTTGTCCTTGTTGTTGCCGGCGACGAAGACGGCCACTTCGTGACCGGTCTGCCGCCCGTACTCGATGCCCGCCCGCAGGGCCGCCCCCACGCCGGCCACGCGGCCCATCGAGAACACTTCCGCCCCGTGCGCCCGCGCCACCGCGGCCGTGTCGTCGGTCGAGCCGTCGTCGATCACCAGCACGGTGTCCACCACGTCGCGCGGCATCCGATCGACCACATGAGCGATCTTGGCCGACTCGTTATAAGCCGGCGCCATCGCGATAACCTTCAGACCCCTGTACACGTTGGTCAGGTCTCCCCGGGCGTGGCCGCGTTGCAGTCCAGTCGGATCGAGCCGTCGACCGGCTGGTAAGATCGGTGGCAGTCGCGGCAGGACAGCCGGCCGTCCATGACCGAGCCGCATCGGCAGACCCATCCGGCGGGCCGGGCAGGGCTGCCGACGACGAGCTGATAGTCGCTGACGTCGCGCGTCACGAGCGCGCCCGCGGCCACCATCGCGTAGCGACCGACCGTGACGCCGCAACGGATGATGCACCCTGCGCCCAGCGAGGCGCCCTCGCGGATCAGGGTCGGCTCCAGCCAGTTGTCGCGGGCGTCGTAGCGCGGTCCAGCCTCGGGCAGGAAGCGGCTGCGCGGCTGGCGATCGTTTGTGAACAGGACGCCCGGTCCGATGAAGGCGCAGTCTTCGATAGTCACGCCGTCCCAGATGAGCACGTTGTTCTTGACGACCACGCCGTCGCCGAGCGTGGCTCCGGCCTCGATGAATACGCCCCCCCCGATGTTGCAGCGGTCGCCGACGGTGGCGCCATCCATGACGTGGGCGAACTCCCAGATGCGCGTACCGGCGCCGACGTGGGCCGCTTCGCACAAGGCCCGTTCATGGATGAAGTGACACTCCGCAGTTAGCGTGGCCATGGCCGCAACCCCTGCCTCTTTCGCGAATGCGAGCGCCGGCCGGCCCGCACGCGCATCGGCGCGGCGGGAATCTCGGACGGTAAGGGGTTATCGGCACCGGCTCGGCGGCGCTGAAGAAGGGAGTAAGGGAGTGAGGGAGTCAGGGAGTAAGGGAAGAGAGCACGGTTCACCCCGGAGAACACGGGAGGAAACGAGGCCGAACGCCCAGACGAATAAGATGCATCGCTGCTTTCCGAGCCTCGGATCACGGGTGAAGGGCCGCAGGCGGGCAGGGGCGGGGAGGGGTTTTCGGCAGGTCGGCGTGCGGCGGGAGCGTCAGTGATACCAGACTATCGGAGTCGTCGCCGACAGCAGCGCCGCTCCGCTCTGTTCTTCCCTTACTCCCCCGCTCCCTTCTTCACTCCGCGTCGCCGAAACGCCGCTGGAAGCGTGCGCAGTCGTCCATATCGACGTCGCGGTCGCCGTCGAGGTCGGCCGGGCGGCATTCTTGTGCGACGCGTATGCCGGGGCCGTCCATACAGGCGGCGAAGGACGCATAGTCGAACAGGTCCACAACGCGGTTGCCGTCGAAATCGCCGTTGTGGAAGGCCTCCAGCGGCAGCGACAGGGTTGCCATTTCGACGGGCGGCGACTTGCCGGTGATCTGCCACTGTTCGTAGAGAATCTGCCCGGCGTCGTTGGTGACGTTTTCGTCGCGCAGGAACTCGATGTATTCCTTGCTCGAGGTCTGATACATCAGGCGCACTTCGACGCGGACCGCGTCGAGCGGAACGACGTAGGGCGTGTCGTCCCAGTATTGGCCGTCGCGATACCCGGCCGCGACCGGCATCGCCTGCACGTCCAGGAAGCCGGCGTTGGTGAAGCCGCGCGGCGGGATGCGGTTGTCGCGATAGATGATGTTGTTGATGGCGAAGTGGAAGCTCGGCCCCTCGGGCACGCCGGTCAACTGCGACACGGCCGCATCGACGCCCATCTCGGCCTCGTACACCTTGGTGCCGTGGTGATCCAGATCGGCCGTTTCCTCGTCGTAGTGGCCCAGTTCCCGGATGATCTGCTCGAACGCATCATAGAAACGCACGTTCAGCCAGATGCGCCGGCCTTCCGGATAGCCGGAGGGCAGCTTGTGACCCGATTCGTTAATGACCCGGGCGACGATCGTATCGCCGGTCTGCTCCACTTCGAGCGTGGCAGCCCGCTGCAGCATGGAAATCGCCCGCAGTTGCCCTTCGTCCATCGCGGCCAGGGCGTCGGCGTCGAGTTCGTTGGCGTAGAGATTGGCGATCATATCGGGCACCCAGGCGTTGGCGCCGGCAAACTCGTGCGAACGCAGGTCGTTGTAGACGGGCACGTCGGGCAGGTTGCACGAGCGCGACTCGACGGACGGCATGTGGCAGTCCTGACACGTGCTGACCACCGGCTGATTGCCACCGAAGCGGCCGCCCATGTCGATGCCCTCTCGGGCGAAGGCGCTCATCAGCCATTCGCTGAAAGTCCGCTCCAGCGGGAACATGTCCTTCTTGTCGCCGGTCGGATGGCGCTCGTTGAACTCGTTGGCGGCGTAGGTGCCGTCGGGCTGGCGGGTGTAGGCCGGGTTGCTGACGTCGTGACAGGTGCCGCACAGCGCCGCGTCGTTGTGGAACGGCGCCACGATGAGCGGGTGCGGCGGGATGACGTCTTCACGCGGACCGCGACGGCGATCGAACGGGTCGGCAACGTAGTTTGCCCCCCCCGGCGGACCGGGCAGCGTCTCCAGGTTCTCCAGGATCTGCTCATCTTCGATCGGGCTGACGTTTTTCTTGTAGATCGGGTCGACCAGGCGGTGGCAGAAATGACAGTTAACACCATCGCGATCGCTCTGGTTGATCTCGGAGCCGTTGGGCGGATCGGAGCGGCCCATCAGCCACGCCCGCGGGACGTGGCAGCGGATGCACAGATCCCCCGAAAACGGCGCGTCCTGCTGCGCGATGGCCAGGCAGGCATAGAAGAGCGGATCGCGGGCGGCCTGGGCCATCATGCTGCCCTGCCAGGGCTTCATGATCTTGATGTCATGATCCTGGCCGCCGCCGTGACAGGTCCCGCAGTTCGCGCTGCTCAGAAACCCCTCATAGCCTTCCGGCTGGCTGCCGCCCTGGAAGAAATCCTCCAGCGTGGTCGGCAGCGGGTTGACGGCCTGCGGGGCGCGGAACTGCCCCAGGCCGAGGGCGCCGCCCAGACCGAGGAACACCACCATCGCAAGGCGCATCGACGCGCGCCGCCGCGAACTGCGCTCTGCCGAACCCACGTTGTATGATCCCATCTGCGTTGCCATGCTTCACCCCAGCTTAG
>CAZYLK010000238.1:0-7904 GCA_964648365.1 uncultured Phycisphaeraceae bacterium | reverse complement strand
TCGACCGTCAAGGCGACTGCCGATCCAAGGCCGCCAGGGCTTGCGCAGCCACGTCCCGAACCTGCGCGTTGGCATTTTGCCGCGCCTCCTCGAGCCGCGGCCGAACGTCGGCTTGCCATTCGAACGACGGCCGGCCTTCGATCAGCGACTCGACGTCTCCATCGTACAGCTTCGATTCCGGCCCGATCAGTACGAACGGCGACAACCCTTCGATGCCTTCCCGGCCGGTGAAACGATCGGCATTGACGTCGTAGGCGAAGTAGCAGTGGTTGTCGTAACGCAGGCCGAGCAGGAGGCCGTCGTCGGTCTGTTCGAGCATTCCGTAGAAGTTGCGAACACGTTCCGCCGGGCGGACGATCAGCGCGTAGCTGCGCGGGCTGTCGCCGTTTGTGTCGCCAAGGATGTCATACGCGGTGTAGAGCAGGCCGGTGCGTTCGCCGCGACCGAGCGCAATCGTTTGACCCTGCATGAAGCTGCTGTAGAGGAAGGTGTACGTCTGGCCGTCGGGCCCGACCTCGGTGCTGCACGGGATCCACGGCGCGATACCGGCGAAGAAACGATACAGGGCGGCGTACGGCAGGACGGGCACGATCATCGCAAAGCAGAGCAGCCCACAGCCGTAGCGCCGCCGGCTGATGCTCAGCGTCACGCCCGCAATCGCCGACACCAGCGCCGCGCCGCCGAGATACCAGATGGCCGTGGCGGCAACCGGCTTGAGTTGCCAGACCTGCGTCAGGCGTCCTTCTGTGTGCCATCGGATGTCAGGTGGAACTGCGGCCACCAACGCCAACCACGCGATGGCTCCCGCCAGAAGAAGGACCGGCGTCCGCCGGCTGCCGCGAGGACGTCTGTGACGCTCCGCCGCCGCTGCGCTTGTCCCCGGCTCGCCGGTCACGCCGGGGGTTTGTTCGTCCCGTCCGCTGCTCATCGTCCCGTATCCGCCTTGATGACGTAGAACTCGGGATCAAGGTACACCGCCCCGCGCTCCTGAGCGACCATCGGCCATCGCGGCCCCCGCCACTCGCTCACGACCAGTCCGTCAAAGCGAACCTCGAACCCGGCCTCGTCCGAGCACACGCTGAAGTTCCCCCGCACGTCCGGTCCGTATTGCCAGTGCAGGCGTCGTTTGGCCACGCGGATCGCCTCCGCCTGCCGTTGCGTCAGCAACGGATCGTTCTCGGCGTTGAAGCATTCGTTGGAGCGAAACGGAACCGACTCGGCCGCCGCGGCCAGGGCCATCACCTCGTCGTACGCGGCGCGGCAGGACGGGTTCGCCTTGCAGGCTTCCTCGATCTGCCACTCAATGTTCTCCCGCTGGAGTTCGGTCGCATCCGCATAGAGGTGGACCATTCCCATCGGGGTCGAGGTAAGAAGGCCGTAGTCCGAATCGGCGAGCGATTTCTCCGCCAGGTCGATCTTGCGCGTGTAAGCCTGCCCCAGCAGCATCTGCGGTTCGGGGATGGTCGGGGCGCCGATGATCCACCGCGTGCCGCCGGGATGGGTCATCTCCCACGTCGGCAGGCTGCCGGCGCGATACCCATCGCCGACGTACAGCGTCGCCATGTCCTTCAGCGGAAAGTAGCTGAGCGTCAGCGAGCGATCCGGCGTCTGCCAGATCACGTTGCGGGCGGCCGCCTCCACCTGAAGCAGCAGCCACCCGACGAACCCGCACGCCAGCAGCGCGAGCACGCCGAGTACCGTCAAAATCACCTTGACCGGTCGCGACACAGGCCCGCCCTCGCCGCACCGACCCGGACGGCGGCGTCATCGCTCACCCGCCCGGGCGAATCACGCTCCGTTCACGGTGACGGAGACCCGCGCAACCCGACTCTCGTTCCCGTCCGCGTCGGAGCCGACGCATTCGAACTCGAGCACGTCGTCGCCGTCGGGCGCGGTGAATTCGAACTCGCCGAAATCCTGCTCGTCCAGCTCGACCGTCTCGCCCTCGGTCTGGGTGATGACGAACTCGACGACCTCCGGCGTACCGATGTCGCTGCACGTCAGCGTCACCGTGTCGCCCGAGTCCACCTCGTCCGGCTCGGCTTCGAACGCCACGACGACGTCCTCCGATGCCACGATCGTCGTCTCGCATTCCGAGATGACCTGGAACAGGCCGTCACTGGCCGTCAGCCGCAGGAACGCCGTCCCCGGCGCCCGGGCGGTAAACGTCGTGTCCGCCGCGTTGGCATTGGCGAAGACACCGGCGCTGGAGGGGATGGCCTCCCAGCGATAGCGCGCGGCCGAGCCGGGATTCTCCACGGCAGAGAGCACGATGCCGGACTGGCCCACCTCCATCTCGGCCGGACAGGACGGCTGAATGGCGATCGGCTCCTTGCAGCCCGCTCCCACGATCAGCCCCAGCGACGCGAAACAGATGCCCGACAAACGAATGGTCTGACTGCGAGTCGTCACGATCTCTTCTCCCAGAGTGGCCGTCACCGGCCGTCGCGGACCCCGCGACGCCACCCACGACGTGCGTCGACGAGTCCCAGGCCCATGATCATAGGCCGGCCGCGGCTGACCGCCAGCCGGGCGGAGGAAGGGAATGGCCGGGGGGTGCGTGACACCACCGGCGGCTGGTGCGTGGCATCATCGGCGGGGGGTACATGGCATCATCGGCGGCTGGTGCGCGGCGTGATCGTCGCTTGCCGGCGCCGCGGTGTGCCACGGTCTCGTCGTCGAGGCCGTGGCGGGGGTCGCGTCACGGCGGCCGGGACTGCCGCGCCGCCCGGTTGCCGCCGGCGGAATCGACCTGAATAATCCCAGGGGGAAGCGTCGTCGTCGCCGACCGGTGAGACGGCGGCAACGAACGGCTGTGCGGATCACATGACACGCGCGATCAACATTCTCGGCCTGAGCCTGTTCGCCGAAGTCGTCGCGGTGATCGCGGCATTGCCGGCCCTGCATCCCGGCACCGTCGACCGGACCGCCGCGTTCCTGGCCTTCGGCTTCGTCATCGCCGGCGCGTGGTTCGCCGGCGCCCGCTGCAACCATCGGCCGCTGTTTTTCGTCTACGGCTGCATCAGCGGGTTCGTCTTCCTTCTCCTGACGATTCCTCGCGGATACTGCGCGAATACATGGGAAGACTGCTGGCTGATCGGGTCGCGTGTCGGGGCCTTGCTGCTCTCGGCGATCTTCTGCCGGGAACTGGCGATGTACAGTTATGAGCGGCACGGCCCGCACGCCGCGTTCCAATGATCGATGATCGAGCGTAAGAAAACCGACGGAAGCGGCACGTCCGACGCCGTCGGCACCTATCCGCCGAAGCGCCGCGCAGCATCAACCCGGTACGCTTCGACCCGTTGGCGTTTGGCGCGTCCATCGCGTCACCGACCATGCCATGCCTCGGCATACTTGAGGCCGCTGGCCGTGTTGAAGATCACCACGCGGTCGGATGGCTTGATCCATCCCTCGCGCCGCAACCGCCGCAGCGCGGCCAGGCAGGCGCCGCCTTCAGGACAGGCACAGACGCCGGTGGCGGCGGACAGGACGCGCGCCTCGCGCAGCATTTCGGGGTCGGAAATCGCCACGGCCGTGCCGCGCGACTCGGCAAGCGTCTGCAGGATGATGAAGTCTCCGATCGCGGCCGGCACGCGCAGGCCGGCCGCCACCGTCGTCGCGTTCTCCCACCGCGCCGCGCTCGCCTGACCCGCGTCGAACGCGCGCACGATCGGCGCGCATCCTTCCGCCTGCACGCTGACGAACCGCGGCATCCGATCCTTCACCCACCCGAGCGAGCGCATTTCGCCGAACGCCTTCGCCATCCCAACCAGGCCCGTACCACCGCCGGTGGGATACACAATCACGCTGGGCAGCCGCCAGCCGAGCGACTCGGCGATCTCGTATCCGAGCGTCTTCTTGCCTTCGATGCGGTACGGCTCCTTGAGCGTCGAGACGTCGAACCAGCCTTCGGCCTCTTTGCGCTGCGCCACCGCCCGGCCGCAGTCGTCGATGAGGCCGTCGATGAGCGTCACGTGCGCGCCGAGCAGTTCGCATTCGAGCCGATTCGCGGCCGGGACGTCGCGGGGCATGAAGATGTGGGCTTCCAGTCCGGCGGCCGCGGCATAGGCGGCCAGCGCCCCGCCGGCGTTTCCCGCAGACGGCGTCGCCAGTTTCGTCGCGCCGAGATGCTTTGCCATCGTCACGGCGGCACTCATGCCGCGGGCCTTGAACGACCCGGTCGGGTTCACCGCCTCATCCTTCACGTACAGCCACGCCACGCCGATCTCGGCCGCCAGCGCGGGGGCGGGCAGCAGCGGCGTACGGCCTTCGCCCAGCGAAATGAGCGACGACCCAACCGGGCACGGTAGCAGTTCGCAGTAGCGCCACATGCCGGGCAGGTGGCGTCGGACGGTGCTGTCTCGATTGACCTCGCGCCGGACGCGTTCCAGGTCGTACTCGACGCGCAGCGGCTTGCCGCAGATGCACAAGTTGATCAGCCGGTCGGCCGGAAACTCCTTCGCGCAGGCGAAGCAGGACAGGTGGGTGACGTAGGACATGCCGTCAGGATCGGACCCGCCGCACGGGCGTCAAGGGGCCGCGGCCACCCGCGGCCACGCTTCACGGACGAGGGTGTTGCAGCCGGGCGGCTAAGCCGCGACCATGCCTCGCGGCGCCTAGCCGGCTTCGGCGCCCCTGCGACGCGGGGGGGGCCGGCGGGCCGCCCGATCGCTTCGACGCGGCGACGACCCCGTCGCGTCCATCCCCGGGGATCCCATGTCAGACGTCAACGCGAAAACATCGCCGGCGCTGGAAGTCGAGGAAGCCGCGCGGAAGCCCTTCGGCCGCGCGTTCTGGATGCTCAACTCGATCGAGATGTTCGAGCGGCTCGCCTACTTCGGCATCCGTTCGGTCGTCCCCATCTACATCATGCAGGCCACCGAGCCGGGCGGGCTGCACCTGACCGCGGTCCACAAGGGCTGGATCTACATGTGGTGGGCCATTCTCCAGTCGTGGCTGCCCATGTTCACCGGCGGCATCGCCGACCGCTACGGCTACAAGCGCGTGCTCGTCGGGGCGATCAGCGCCAACGTCGTCGGATATCTGATGATGGCGGCGTTTCACAGCTACCACGGGTTTTTCGCCGGCATTCTGGTTCTGGCAACCGGGACGGCGTTCTTCAAGCCGGCGCTGCAGGGGTCGATCGCGCAGAACCTGACCAAGGTGAACTCATCCGTCGGTTGGGGCATCTTCTACTGGGTGGTCAATGTCGGCGCGGTGATGGCGCCGGTGTTCGCAACGATCATTCTCGGAAAGCCGCACAGCGGGGACGGCTGGCGGAACCTGTTCATCGCGTCCGCCGCCTACACCGCGTGCAACCTGCTGCTGCTGTTCACGTTTACGGATGTGCCGTCCGGGGCGGACAAGACGGAGAGCCTGAAGCGCGTCTTCGCCCGGACGATCGAGAACATCTGGCCGTTCTGGTTCCGCGGCGGCAAGACGCACGCACTGCGCGGGCCGCTCGGGATCACGCTCAGCGTCATCGGACTGGTCGTCTTTATCATCGCGGAACAACTCTCGACCTGGCTTGGCGATCCGAAACTCGAAGCGCTGTCGATGTCCGGCGAAGCGGTCATAACCGCCTGCGGCATATCGATGTTGCTGCTGGGCGGGTTCATCGCGACCTGGCTGGACGGCGGACGGTTCGAATGGCAGCTTCGCCTGCCGGCTTTTTTGGCGATCATGTCCTGCTTCTGGCTGATGATGTATCAGCTCTGGGATCTGCACCCGAACTTCATCACCGACTGGGTGGACAGCTCCGAGGCGGCCGAGTCGCTGAAGGGGTCGCTCGGTATCTGGTGGGAGTACGGTGACCGCGGCCTCTTGCAGGTACCGCAACAAATCCTGCTTAACCTTAACGCATTTCTGATCGTGCTGATCGTCATCCCCATTTCCAAGGCAGCCGCAAAAATGCGCACCCTGAGTGCCAT
Source organism: uncultured Phycisphaeraceae bacterium (assembly GCA_964648365.1). GTDB lineage: Bacteria > Planctomycetota > Phycisphaerae > UBA1845 > UBA1845 > SURF-32. The sequence continues at coordinate 1,974 of CAZYLK010000238.1, read as the reverse complement.
GCTCGTCGGCATGTCAGTGGCCACGGCGGGCATCGTCGTCGCAGGCCTGACGCAGAGCGGCTGGATCCTGCTGCTGGGAATCGTGTTCTTCTCGCTGGGCGAAATGTGGACGGGGCCGAAGAAGAACGAATACCTCGGGTTGATCGCGCCGCCGGGTAAGAAGGGGCTGTATCTCGGCTACGTCAACATCCCCGTCGGCGTCGGCGTCGGGTTCGGCTCCATGATCGCCGGGCTCGTCTATGACAACTATGGCGAGAAGGCGACGCTGGCATTGAAGGAACTGGCGGCCAATCCGGCGCTGGTGGGCCGCGCCGCGCAGGCGGCGGACTGGAGCGATGGGCTGGACGCAGTGGCCGAACGCCTGGACATCAACCGCAGTGACGCTTTCGAGCTGGCGCAAACGCACCTGGGCTCCGACGCCGGCGCTGCGGCCGAGACGCTTCGCCGTTACTATCGCTCCGACCACGGGCAGATCGTCAATCTCGCATACCTCTATCTTATCGAGCGTGAGCCGGAACTCGAACTGAAGGCGCGGATGGCACTTCTGAAGGATATCGCCTCTCGTGCTCAGGACTTGGAAGCAGCGGCGCACAAGGCCGCCCATCCCAAGAAGGCCGAAGAAGGCGGCGACTCAGGCGACGGATCGAGCGCAGCCGAGGATCCCGTACGACAAGCCGCCAGGGAAGCCGATGCGGCTGCGGCCTTACGGCGCGCGGCAGTCACCTCCGCGGCAGACCTGCGGCAGGTGGCCGCGCGCATCGAGTCCGGCGATTCCTCCATCGAGGCGCTTCACCTGCCTCGTTACGTCACCAAACTGCCGGGTTGGACGGAAAAGAAGCGCTCCGAAGTCATTGACCTGCTTCGCGACAAGATCAACGACGGACGCGCGGACGACGAGAAGCTCGATGATGAGGCGATTATCGACGACCTGTGGCAGCGCTATGGCGACGATGAGCAAGTCGTCAACAATCTGGCGCTGGAGTATCTGGCGCAAGCGACGCCGATGCTCGGCGAGGCCGTCGCCAAGGATGTCGCGGACGCGCTGGCCGATGCGGACGGCGCGTTCGAAGACCCCGTCAAACAGATCACCGAACTGACCGGCATCGACCGCACGCGGTCCTTCCGATCGCTCAGCGCCGCCCGCGGTGCATCCGACAGCGAAATCGACGAGGCGCTGGCAAAGGTATCCGTGGCCGGCGGCGGAATGGAGGAGCGCATGTTCGCCTACCTGGCCGGCCTGCCGCACGTTCGCTTTCAGGCCGTCGCCCGGCGAGACTGGTCGCGCGACGTGCCGCTGCTGGAGGACATGATCGCGAACGACGCCGCGGCGAAAGCCGTTGCGGAGCAAAGAATCGACGACGCGAGCTTCTACGACTCAACCATCGGTGCGTTTGTGGGCATGTTTCAGGACAAAAAGGAGCAGACCTTCTACCAGCGCCTGGCCGAAAAGCCCGACCTGATCCAATCCGCCCTGGCGGAAAAAGACTGGACGAAATCGCCCGAACAGGCCCGCCGCCTGCTCCGCATGAGCGTGCCGGAAGCGCGCACGCAGATGGCGCTGGAGATCGGCAACGCGCCGCTCTCGACGACCCAACTGCTGTGGGACAAGTATCACCCGCAGTACAAAGTCTGGCTGCCGTTCGCCGCCATCGGCGTCATCGCCGCGATCGCGCTCGCCATCTTCGGTCAGATGGCCAAGCGCTGGGCAGATATGAACGCGTAGGCGGAAGGGATCGAGGGCTCGAGGGAGTGAGAGAGTGAGGGAGTGAGGGAGTGAGGGAGTGAGGGAGTGAGGGATCAAGGGAAGAACCGGCGGAAGACGGCGGTTGAGCCGATGCCTTCAGAATCACGCCCATCGCAAGACGCCAGCTAGGCCCACCGGCGGCTTTCCGCACCCCCGGGCGCCGGGCCACGGCGGGTGCGTGAAAGACCCGGCGGGCATGCTCGAACGTGGCACGGCCTTCCAGGCCGTGT
>CAZYLK010000237.1:4571-7912 GCA_964648365.1 uncultured Phycisphaeraceae bacterium | reverse complement strand
GCGCGTCCGTGCAATCCGACATGATCATGCGAATCATAGCCTCGAACCAGGCAGGCACGGTCGCGCGGGAGCGACAGTGACAGATTCGACGCGGCAGAGCAGGCCGACCACACTGACGGTGCGACGTTTCGACTCGCCTGGACGACCCAAGCATTCAGGGCCGGGCGCATTCTGCCCTTAGTCCGCACGCGCGCACGGTGTGACTGCGCCGCTCCATACTTCCGTACTGGACGCGCGCGTTGCCCCGCTCGTCAGCCACTATGGTTCGTGCACCTTGGCTGTCGAGCGTGAAGGTCACTTCTGTTCCTGGCACGGCGGCTTTGATTCCTGCGACGACGTTCGCGCCTTGCTTCCGACAACGGATCAAGAGCCGAGCTTCGGAACCGCATGCCACTTCCCCCTGATAGGGGCTGCCGGCCAGCACGACAGTTCCGTCAATTCGGCCCCAGCCGAAGTACTGGCCGTCTCCTGAGTATTGGACCGAGTTGGGCACTATCGTCTCCTCGGGGAAATACTCCAGTCGGACGCCGTCTTCCGCGCGCCATACACTTACATTCTCCAAGCCACCAAGAGCTGAAACGATCGTGCGTCCGTCGGGGGAATAAGCAAGTGAGCCCCCGCCATTGAGCGCGCCCGACCAGTTTTCCCACAGGAGGCTGCCGTCCGAAATGCGCCACGACTGGAGCACCCCGTAGAATCCCCCGGCCGCGAGCGTTAGTCCGTCCGGGGAGAAATCGACGCGGGAAAGTGGCGTATAGGCCGGGATCGAGTTTAGTAGTTCCCCGTCGGGGATACTCCAGATTCGGATTACGTGGTCCGAATACCCTCCCGACGTCACGAGACTCCGGCCGTCCGGACTGAACGCTACGCCCGAAGCTCCGCTACTGACACGGTGAACAGCCTCGCCGTCTGCGATTCGCCACACGTGTCCCTCACTTCTCCCGGTTCCGGCCGCCAGCAGCGTACCGTCGGGCGAAAAGTCCAGCGTCCGCACCTGGGTGGATTCGAAGCGCCTCAAGAGTTGGCCGTCCGGTATGCTGAACAGTTCGAGCGTGCCATTTGCACTTCCAACCGCCAACGACTGGCTGTCCGGAGAGAATACGAGAGGCCGCACTGCTCCTCTGCCTTCGGCAATCACTCGCACCATCGCACCATCTTGCGCTCGCAAGAGCCTGACCGAACCATCGTAGGTGCCCGTCGCGACCCAGCGCCCATCGGGCGAGCCAGCGAAGTAGGCCTGTGACGTGTGACGCGTGAGTGTCCCGGCCGCCTTCAATTGTGGTATCTTCCAGAACCGCGCCGTGCGATCGGATCCGCCGGAAATCAACCGACGTCCGTTCGGCGCAAACGCAACGGTGTGAACCGTACCGGAATGTCCTCTCAGGGTGCCGAACAAGTCCCCGTCGGGGATCCGCCAAAGGGTGACGTCCCCCGATTGCCGGGCTGCCGCCAACATCTGCCCATCCGGCGAAAACGCAATGTCATAGGCCGGATCCGATTGCGCCTCAAAAGTCTGTATCAACTCTCCGTCTGACACCCGCCATAGCTTTGGTGACATTCCGCGACGCTTTCGCCCAGCGGCGGCCAGCAGCTCGCTGTCCGGCGAAAAGGCCAGGGCATGAGCTTCGTAGTTGTCGGCGAGCGTCCGGACTAGCTCGCCGTTGATGGTACGCCAGATCCGCACCGTTCGGTCATAACTTCCGGTGGCCAGAAGGCGGCCGTCAGGTGAAGTGACCATCGCCCAGATGTCATCGTCGTGTGCCTCGCGCGTGGCATACATGCGGCCCTCCGGCATTGCCCATGAAGCGATTCTTCCATTCGATTGGGCGACGAATAGAACCGTTCCATCGCCTGCGTAGGCAAGTGTAGAGATCGAGTAAGGTGTTTCTTTCGCCCAGACCAGCCGACCCTCCGGCAGCGCCCAGAGTTGGAGGCCACGCGAGTTCGACGCGCCGGTGACCACGTACTTTGCGTCGGGGGAGAACGCTGCGGTCCACGCAGAATCAGTGAAGGTCCGTAGCAGGGCTCCGTCCGCCGCGCGCCACAGCTTTGCCTCGCCCCCGATCGTGAGCCAGTATCGGCCATCAGGGGAACAGACGGCTTTTGTGACGGCCTCTGAGTGGCCACCAGCCATCCAAACCACGTCAGGACGGGCCTGGGCATTCGCGTTCAAGGCGAGTGTACCTGCGATCGCCCCTGCGGCCAGGCAGACGCGAAGTAACTGAAGTGACTTAGGTGACGTATTCAACAGCTCGGACTCCCGGCTCAACAACCCGCGGCATCTAGCACTCTTTCGGCGTAAATAGGGCGTACTCGCACCGCACCCACCCGTCATCATCGGTCCGATCGCTCAAATTCCATCAGTTGCAGAATGAGTGCAGCGTGACCGACGCGCCTTGTGACCACCTTCCGACAGCCGCGCTCGCTTTCCGACCTTTTCGAACAGAAGCGGCACCTGAGGCGATAATCGGCGAGTTGTGTCCCGCCCCGGCGGCGTGTTGAGGTTGGCATGCGTGGCAGACCCGTGGTAGTCCGCGTACGACGATCTCAACCGTCGGAGTGGTATCCGCAGTCCGCGCGCGGGACGGCCCGTGCCGCAGGCGAGGTACCGCCCCGAGACTGTTACTTGGTCCCTCTCCGATTTGACAACTAGACTTGTCCAATATACACCGGGTGCGTCGTGGCTAGCTAGGGTCGATCGATCGCCCCACTGCCGCGAGCACAGAAGCGACTGAGGTGCGACTGTGAGCGACTTGCAGGCGGGTGAAACTCGGCTGGACGTGCTCGACGACGCCGATCGCGTCGCGGCCGTGCTGCCCGCGGTGCGGCGGCGGATGCTGGAGATGCTGGAGGAACCGGATTCGGCGGTGGGGCTGGCCCGGCGGCTGGGGCTGGCGCGGCAGAAGGTGAACTACCACCTGCGCGAGCTCGAGGCGGCCGGGCTGGTCGAGTGCGTCGAAGAGCGGCAGCGGCGCGGGTGCGTCGAGCGGCGGATGCAGCGGACGGCCGCGGCACTGGTGCTGAGTCCGGAGATTCTCGGCACGCTGGCGGCGGACCCGGCGGCGTTTCAGGATCGGTTCTCCAGCGCGTATCTGATGGCGGTTGCGTCGCGGACGCTGAGCGACGTGGGCGTGCTGCGCCAACGGGCGGCGGCGGCGGACAAGACGCTTGTGACGATGACGGCGGAAACGGAAGTCGCGTTCGCATCGCCCGCGGCGCTGAAGGCGTTTGCGGAAGAACTGACCACCTGCGTCGCGTCCCTGGCGGCGAAATACCATCAGCCGGAGGCTCGCCGCGCGCGCAAGTATCGGTTCGCGGTGGGGGGGTATCCGAGCGTGACG
>CAZYLK010000237.1:0-4471 GCA_964648365.1 uncultured Phycisphaeraceae bacterium | reverse complement strand
GGCTCGCCGCGCGCGCAAGTATCGGTTCGCGGTGGGGGGGTATCCGAGCGTGACGAAGCGGAACTGACGTTGAGAAGGCAGAGGGTGCGAAGGGTGCGAAGGGTGTGAAGGGTGTGAAGGGTGTGAAGGTGTGAAGGTGTGAAGGTGTGAAGGTGTGAAGGGTGCGAAGGGTGCGAAGGGTGTGAAGGGTGTGACAGCCTTCGATCCTGTTGAAAGGACCAGTGAATATGCCCGATTCGCGAAGTCATCAGACCGAAATCACCATCAACGCCACGCCGGAGCAGGTGTGGAAAGCGCTGACCGATCCGGTGCAGCTTGCCGGCTGGTTTCCGATCGAGGCCGACGTGGAGCCGGGCGAGGGCGGGCGGATCACGCTGCGCTGGGGGCAGGACTACGTCATTGACTGCGACATTCTGGAGTGGGCGCCGCCGCGGGCGTTGCGCCTGCTGTGGGAAGCGTCTGCAGAGGGGAAGTTCACCTTCCCCGGACCGACCGCGATCGACATCGCCATAGAGGGCCGGGGGGGGGAGACCGTGCTGCGGCTGGTTCACTCGGGCTTTCGCGACGGCGACGAGTGGGACCGTGAGTATGACGGCACCCGCCGCGGCTGGCGGCAGGAACTGGCGAGCCTGAAGGTTTACCTCGAACGCCATGCGGGCAAGCCGCGACGGTTTGTGATGGTCCGGCGCGCGGTGAACATGCCGCCGCAGCAGGCGTGGCAGAGGCTCAAGGGGCGCGACGGACTGGCCCGGTCGGGTTCCATCGACGGGCTGCGGGAAGGGGGCGCCCTGGCCGTGGTCACGGCAACCGGGCAGCGGCTGGAGGGGACGGTGAGCTTCTACGCGCCGGACACCGACTTCTGCGCGGTTCTCGACAACCTCGGCGGGGCCTATCTACAAGCCCGGCTGGAAGACTGCTTCGGCCAGCCGGAGGCGCACGTGTGGCTGTCGCTGTGGGACATGGCCGAGGAAGAGGCGAACGCAATCGAGCAGCGGCTTCGGCAGATGCTCGATCAAGCCTTCCCTCAGACGTGAGAATCTCTGGTGCGCGCGTGAGCGAGCCGCGAGGCTTCAGCCTGCGTGGGGAACGTGGTGCGTCGCCGTGCTGGATCGGCAACGCATCCGGTCGGGTCTCTCCGCGCGGGCTCAAAGCCCGCGGCTCGCTGGTGGCGCGCTATTCCTGTGATCCGTCAGCTCAGTCGGCGGCGGCGTCCGGCCTTCATGCCGACCAGGCCGAAGAACGTGACCACGGAGATCATGGCCGCGCCGGAGCCGCACAGATCCAGATTCGGCGGCTGCTCGCTGTTGGTGCATTCCGGGTCGATGGCGACGATGGCGTAGTCGCTGGTGATGCGGCTGCCGTCCTCGTCCAGCACGTCCACGGAGTACGCGGCCGTGTCGGTCGGTTCGGCTTTGTCGATGGTGAAGATCGGGCCGGTCTGCCCGACGAGCGCGACGTCGTTTTTGCGCCACTGGTAGGACGCAATGTCGTCGCCGACGGCCTCGACGAACAGGCCCACCTGGTCATCAACGCAGGCGAAGATGGACTCCGGCTGGGTGACGATCGCGGTTTCGACCGGTTGCGGGTCCGGGCAGTCCTCCTGGTTGTCCCAGGCTACGCAGGCGTCGCACTCGCCCAGCGGGAAGTCCTCCGGCGATTCGTCGGTCGCTTCCGGCAGCAGCGTGGTGGAGTTGATACGGTAGACGTTGCCGATCGCGTCCAGATACCACAGGCGCGAGTCCTCGCCTTCGCCCGAGAAGCGGATCGAACCGAACGACAGTTCGCCGAAAAAGACGTTGCCCGCGTTGTCGACGCTGCTCGATTCGAGCACGACGTCCGTGCCGCCGATCAGGATCAGCCGGCGCGGCGTTTCGCCTGAGGCGGTCGTGACGGCCAGCCGTGTATTGGCCGCGTTGACCAGGTTGCAGACCAGCCCGCTCTGGGAGTCGGTGAAACTCTCGACGCCGTCGATCTGCCCGAACGCAGCGGACGACGCGGCCAGGACTACAGCCGATCCCAGCGTGAGGACGCGGCCACCGAGATGGTTCAAACGGAAATGTCTCATGCGTAAACTCTTAGCTCCGAATACTCAAATCACGGCGCGGGCCACGCGGCACGGCGCCTTGAAGAACTCTGGACTTTCCATCGGGGGCCGCCGGGTGGCGGTTGGTCAGCGACGCTCATGTCTCCGCCGCGCGCGCAAGCCGTGGAGGCCGAGCATCATGGGCAGACCCATCATGGCGATGCCCGATCCGCAGAAGTTGATCACGACCGGCCGCTCATCGGGGGGGGGCTCGGTGCTCTGGCAGTCGGCGGCGACATCCCAGAACGTGCAGGCATCGCACGGGACGTCGCTGATCTGGTCGGGCAGGATCTGCGACTCGGAAATCTGCAGCGTGATCGTGTCGATGTGAACGGCGAACCCGCTGGGGGCCAGCCACCACAACGACCGCAGCCCGTCGCCGTCGTCGGCAAAGGTGACGAAGCCGGCCGGCTCGTCGTTGACGAACACGTCGCCATTGACATCGACAAACGTGCCTTCGAGGCGCGTATCCTCGCCCGTGACGAGGGCAAACTCGCCCGTGTCCGTGAGCACGACGAGGTGCGCGTTGGCCGAATTGACGAGGTCGCAGATCGACGCGGACTCGGAATCCTGAAACAGGTCGACGCCCGGGATCTGCGCGCTGACGGTCGCGACGCTCGCGAGGCAGATGAGTGAACCGGCGACCACTGCGCCGGAATGTGACGTATTCATGGCAAGCATCGCTCCGTCCGGCCCTCCCGGCTCGGTCCCGCGGCGGTCATTATAGGATGCCACAAATGTCCGGGGGCGCAAAGGGCTGATCGGCGACGTTTCCCGTCCGGCCGACGACGCGGGGTGTGCCGGCGTTATCGGCCGTCGCCGGCACCGGCGACCGGCCGAAAACCACGATCATGGATATAAACCTATGTTGGGCAGTTACTTGCAGCATGAATGGGGCGAACGGCGCCTCCAGAGTTATCGGTCTGTCGTTCCGGGGCGCGCGGCAGGTTCGCCACGAATCGGGTGTTATCCGGATAATCCGGCCGCCGGCGTCGATATTTCGTCCACCGCGAATCCGGCGGCGGCATCTGCGGTATAAGGCGGTGGAAGACGCCGTGGTGCGCTCCGGCCGGGACCGGGTCGCTGCGGGGCCGACTGGTCGACAACGCGGCGGCGGTCGGATCCGCCGCACTTTCGAGGGTGATGCAACGTGAGCCTTGGCGACGTTCTGGTTCAACGCAAGAAGATCACGCCTGACCAGTTGGAGCAGGCGAAGAAGGCGATCAAGGGCAGCGAGCGGGTCGAAAAGTGCCTGCTGCGCCTGGGCATGATCAAGGAGCGGGACTATCTCGAAATCTACGGCGAGCAGCTCTCGATCCCCGTCGTCGACCTGAGTCAGGTCCAGCTTGACCTGACCCTGCTGAAGGACTTCCCGGTCAAGGCGGTCCACCGGTCGCACCTGATCCCCATCGAGCGCCGTAACGGGACCATCAAGGTCGCCACCGCCAACCCCTTCGATCTGTACGCCTTCGACGAACTGCGGATGCTGACCGGCGCCAAGATCGAGACGGTCCTGGCGACCGAGGCGGACATCTCGCGGATCATTAAGCAGCACTTCGGCGTCGGCAGCCAGACGGTCTCGGACATGATCCGGGAGAGCGATCTGGAGATCGTCAGCGACGTGGAGAGCAGCGACGGCGACCTGGTCGAAATGGCCCAGGAAGCCACCGTCGTCAAGCTGGTCAACGAAATCCTGGTCGAGGCGATCCGCGATCGGGCCAGCGATATCCACATCGAGCCGTACGAGCACGATCTGAAGATCCGCTACCGCATTGACGGCGTGCTGCACACGACGAACGTACCGCCGGAGATCCGGCGCTTTCAGCTTGCCATCATCAGCCGCATCAAGATTCTCTCGAACCTCAACATCGCGGAAAAGCGCCTGCCGCAGGACGGCGGCTTCAAGATCCGCGTGCAGAACCGCGACATCGACCTGCGCGTGAGCATCATCCCGACCGTCTTCGGCGAGGCGGTCGTCATGCGTATTCTGGACAAGCAGTCGTCGCTGATGTCGCTGGACCAGCTTGGCCTGATCGGCTCGGCCGGTGAGGGCATGAAGACGCTCATTCACCAGCCGTACGGCATCGTGCTGGTGACCGGTCCGACCGGATCAGGTAAGACGACCACGCTCTACGCCGCGCTGAACGCCATCAAGAGCGATCAGATCAAAATTCTGACGGTCGAGGATCCGGTCGAGTATTACGTCGACAGCATTCAGCAGGTGCAGGTCAAGCCGCGCATCGGCCTGACCTTTGCCAGCGGGCTGCGATCCTTCCTGCGTCACGACCCGGACGTGATCCTGGTGGGCGAAATTCGCGACCTGGAGACGGCCGAGGTGGCGATCAACGCTTCGCTCACCGGCCACCTGGTGTTCAGCACGCTGCACAC
>CAZYLK010000236.1:0-7949 GCA_964648365.1 uncultured Phycisphaeraceae bacterium | reverse complement strand
TCGGCGCCGGCCTGCCCATCGGCGAGTCCACCGCGTCCATGATCGTCGACATCGGCGGCGGCACCACCGAGGTGGCCATCATGTCCCTCGCCGACATCGCCGTCTGCGAGAGCATACGCGTCGCCGGCGACGACATGGACGAGGCCATCACCAACCACATGCGTCGCACGTATAACCTCTGCATCGGCCCGCAGACGGCCGAGGCGATCAAGATTGAGATCGGCTCGGTTTTCCCCATGGCCGAAGAGGTCACGCGGGAGGTCCGCGGGCGCGACAACGTCAGCGGCCTGCCGCGCAAGTGCCTGGTCAGCAGCGAGGAGATCCGCGAAGCCCTGCGGGAGCCGGTTGATCAGATTGTCGAGTGCGTCATCCGTACGCTGGAGAAGGCCGAGCCGGAACTGTCCGCGGACCTGGTCGATAACGGCATTCATCTCGCCGGCGGCGGAGCGCTGATCCGCGGACTGGATCAGCTCGTCTCCAAGGCGACCGGTCTCGACGTCTACGTCGTCGACGACCCGCTGACATGCGTTGCTCGCGGCACCGCCATCTGCCTCGACAGCCTCGACCTGCTCAAAGACAAGCTGGAATCGGATCGGGACGGATACTGATCCGTCGCATCTGTCGCGACGCCCGCGCCCGTCGCTTTTTGCCCCACGCCCCATGAGCCGCCGCCGGACCATCCGACGCTCCGTGACGATCATGATCGTCATTGCGCTGGCGCCGTGGCTGATGCCCGCGGCATGGACGGCGCGTCTGTCCGCCGTCGGGCAGATCCTCGTACCGTTGCAGGATGCAGCGGCCGCCGGTGCTGCCCTGGCAACCGGCGTCGTCGCGGACGCGACTTCAGCGCCGCAGACGGCCGAGGTGTATCTGCGCAACCAGATCGCAGCCCTGGCCGTGCGCGTCGCCGAACTCGAACGGGAGAACAACATGCTGGCCGCCACGCCGCGGAGCGCCCACACCGGCGGCCGGCTCATCCGTGCCCGCGTCATCGGGCAGGACACGGCGCCCTGGCGGGCCACGCGGCGGATCTCGGCCGGATCGCTGGGCGGCGTCCAGGTCGGCGACGCCGTCGTCTCGCGCCATTTCTCGATCGCCGCCGGCGCCGATGACGGTGTGGCGCCCGGATACGCCGTGCTGTTGGGAGAAGCTCTGGTCGGCTTCGTCGATCAGGCGCACGCGGTCTCGGCGCGGGTTCAGTGGGTCAGCGACGCACGCACCGCGATGAACGTTCGCGTGGGCCGCCACACGGAGGCGGGCTTTGTCATTGCGCCGGGCGAATTCTGGCTGACCGGGTCCACATCCGGGCGGATCGAATTGCGCGACATCTCCAACGAGGACGTGGAGTCCGGCGTCATCGCCGCGGGCGACACCGTTCTGGTGGCGCAACCGACGGCCACCCTGCCGGCGCCGTTGACCATCGGCACCGTCGCCTCCATCGAACTGGACCGGGCCAACCCTTTGCTTTCGATCGCGCGGGTCGAAAGCCCCGTTGCGCTGCCGCTGCTGCATACGGTGTACGTCTATAGCCCGAACCCGTAGGTCCGTTCGATCGGCCGGGCAGACCGCGTCAGGGCTCCGCCGCGATGGCAAGGCGGCCGTGCCAATCTGTTCGTATTTTGTTAGCAATCCTTGCAGAAGTTCCGACAGCCCCGTAGCATCTTGGATTCGCTACAGCGCACGCTGGGTGATGTGCCGACTGTTGACCGCCGCACGCAACGGCGACGCGTCACGGGAATGAGTTTCCGCCGGCCGCGCCCGGGTCGTTCACGTGAGAGGACGCAATGCCCGCAACGCTCGAAGAGATTGCCAAGACTATTCAGGGTGGCGACGTCGACGGCGCCGCCCGACTGCTGAGCAAGACATCCGCCAATGACGCAAACCGCGCTGAGCTTGCGTACCTGCGCGGCCTGGTCGCCGAGCGGCAGTTCGATATCGAGACGGCCATGGAGGCCTACGAGGAGGCGCTGTCGGCCGACGCCGATCATCGCGAGAGCCTCTTTCGGCTTGCCATGCTGCACGACCTCCGCGGCGACGACGAGGGCGCCATCGACTTTTATGAGCGGTTCACGTCGCAGACGCCGACGCCGATCAACGCGCTGATCAACCTGAGCCTGCTCTACGAAGAGCGGCGCCGCTTCCACGAGGCGGCGGACTGCCTTCATCGCGTTCTGGAGGCCGAGCCGAACCATCCGCGGGCGCGCCTCTTCAAGAAACACCTCGAATCGTCCATCAACATGGTCTGCGAGGACGACATCGTCCCGCGCCGGCGCGATCGTGACGCCCTGCTCGACATGACGGTGGGCGAGTTCGAACTCAGCGTCCGCTCGCGCAACTGCCTCAAGCAGATGAACATCAACACGCTGCGCGATCTGCTGCGGATCACCGAGGCGGAACTGCTCAACTACAAGAACTTCGGCGAGACCTCGCTCAACGAGATCAAGGCCATGCTGTCGCAGAAGGGGCTGCGCGTGGGGCAGTTGCTGGAGGAACCGCCGGCGGAGGAGGAGGTCGCTCCGGCCCCCGCTCCCGCACCCGTCGCCGGGGATCCTGCGTTGCTCAGCCGGCCTGTTTCCGAACTGGAACTGTCGGTCCGCTCGCGCCGCTGCCTCCAGCGCCTGGGCATCGGGACGCTCGGCGAGCTTGTGGCCCGCTCCGAAACCGAACTTCTGGCCATCAAGAACTTCGGCCTGACCTCGCTCACGGAAATCAAGCGCGAGCTGCGCGAGCGTTCCCTGGCGCTGCGCGGCTCGAAGTTGTGACGGCAGCCGCGCGGACCTGGGTCATGCTCGCCGCCGTTCTGCCGGCGGCGGGATGCTGCGATGACGACGTCGGCGGGGCTTCAGTGCCCGCGGCCGTGCGATCCCCCTCCGTCGCCATCCGCCCCGTACGCGTCCACCTCGTCACTGGAGCACGGTCGATCCGCGTCCGCGGAGAGACTTCTCTTGTCATCGCCGGTGAAGGCGGGTCGGCCGTCACGCATGCCGGCGAGGACTGGGTCACGTTTTCGGCATCCCGTGACGGACGCGTCCTTCGCGAGGCGTCCGACGAGAGCAGTCCTGCCTGGACCCTGCGCGACGCGTCCGCCGGCGCCGTCTGGCTGTCCGCGGAAGTCGATGGACGTGTCATGCCCGCCCGGCCTTATCCGGGATCGCTGGCACTCTCGGCCACCGACGGCGGGGACGGCGTCGACGCGATCAACCACGTTGACATCGAGGAATACGTCGCCTGCGTGGCGGCGCGGGAAACGTGGCCCTCAGCACCGGTGGAGGCGTTTCGAGCGCAGGCCGTGGCCGTCCGTTCGTACGTGCTGCACTGGATGCGCCGGCGGCAGTCGCTGCCGGTCGATGTGTCGGCCACGCAGTCATCGCAGGTCTACGCCGGCCGCGTCAGCGATGAAACCGGCCGGCGCGCCCGCGAGGCGGCCGAGTCGACCCGGGGGGTGGTTTGCGTGGCCAGCGGCGATGGCGGCCCGGTCGTCCTGCCGGCGTACTACAGCGCCGCGTGCGGCGGGTGGACGCAAAGCATGTCGGCATTCGGGGGGGGCGAGCCGTTGCTGGAGCCGTTGGCCGGCGCGGTTCGCTGCTCCTATTGCGCGGAGTTCGACGGCGCCGATCTGAGCTGGAAGCCTGCGCATCTTCCCGTCGCGACCCTGCTGGATCGGCTGGGGCCGCTCGTCCGCATGGAGGGCTCCGGCGGGGCGAGCGATCCGTCCGCGGCCGGCGCGCTGGTTGAGATCACGGCTCTGCCGGCGGCGTCGCCGCGGGGTAACGGGTCAGCAGAAGGCGATCGCCCCGTCGCGTTTCGCCTGGTCTGGTCGTCGGGCGCAAGCGAGCCGATCCCGGCCGAGCAGTTCCGCTTCGCCGTCGGTCCGCAGCTTATGCGCAGCACGGTGTGTCGCATCTCCGTCAGCGATGGCCGGGTCACCTTCCGCGACGGCCGCGGCGCCGGCCACGGCGTCGGCCTGTGCCAGCGCGGCGCGTGCGTCATGGCCGAGCAGGGCCGCTCGGCTGCGGAGATACTGCACTTCTATTATCCGGGGGCCACGCTTTCGCGGGCGTATTGAGGGGAATCGCAAACGGGCGGAATTCAACGCAAAGGCGCGAAGATGCAAAGGCGCAAAGGAAGAGAAGAGGGCCGGGTGTCGAAAGAGGTGTGATTTGTCGGTACGATGCGCGAGAGACAATGACTTAGTACCGCGGGCGTCTATTGCGATTGTTCAATGAGATCATTTCGTCGATTTGACCTCAGGATCGAGGACCGCCTTAATTGTCTCCTCAAGTTCCCGTCTCAGGTGCATTCCGCCCGTGGCATGATTGTCGTATTCGATCCGTCGGATGTGTCCAAAGTCGAACGGGAATTTGACGCCGGCCTTGCGCTGGTAGATCAAAATCGTCTCCTTGCCTAAAGTGTGTGCGATGCCCAACTCGTACATCACGTTGGGGTTCAGCTCACTCAGGTCCGCTATGACCAGTCGTGCCTCACACAACGAACGCCATATATCGTGCATAATGACCTTGTTCGACTTGATGTCGTTGGCTCGTCGGCACAGCAGTCCAAACTCCGGGAGATTCTCGACCGCGGGCTTGACGATCTCCGTGTAGATCAGCGTCAGTTCATCAGTGAACGGCATCAGCACAAACGCGAGCGATGGATTAATTGTGTACGAGGCCGGTCCAAAAATCGGGTTGATCTGGATCACGTTCATCAGGCGGTGCATTCGACCAACCTCCGAGGCGACGTGGGTGTTGGCAATAGCTGCAAGCGCCGGAAACCTCTGCTCCGTCGACGCGTCAAGAAGCGATAACGGCAACCGAACGACGAACGGATCGTCCATGCCGTAGTCCCATACCGCTGCGTCGTGGACCCTTTCCGTGGTCCACGTTGAATCTCGGGAGTCCAAGGCGATTGTGGAAGGCATTCCAGCATTCTTTTGTCCCGCTACGTAGAGATGGTGCGAATCGATCAGATTTAACATACTGCACGGCAGCAGGCTGCGCACGGCCGCCCGACGCGCTTGAGTGGCCTTGGCGATCACCGCCACGATCGTAGCGAACTCGTGTAACAGGCTCTTCACCTTCGCGTAGTCTTCGGATGCCATGTTGCCGCGTCGCAGGTGGACTGCCATGTACAACCTCTCGTTGTGCCCCAAGCATCATATCGTGTTGATTGGGATTGGGGGGCCGGCGCCTCGTCATTGGCCGCGCAACGGCCTCCCGCATTCACCGCAATAGCTCGCGTTACAACGATTCACATGCCCGCAGTTGGCCGCTGGGCAGGTCACCGCCGAAGAGCTCACTGTTGTCGGTTCCGATTGCCTGGCGTAGCGCTCCGGCGATGGCTGCGGGTGCTTGCGCTGCAGTCGATGATCGCAGACTCGGCATGCGTAGCAATTGGACCAGTCGGGCCTCGAGCTTAACTCAAACGCCAGGATTATCGCCGGAAACACCGTTACCGCGGCGATGACCAGGAAAGCGTCGCTACGGTATACATATGCTAAGCTTGTGGCCAGCATGCCCGAACCAAGTACAGTGATTAGTATGCCTGCGGTCCAGCGCATGTCATACCGCCGCCGTGCCTCAGCTACCGGCATGATCTTGTCGCAATTGCAGCAGTACATGATGTGCGACTCTCAGCGCGATCAGCCGTACGTGGCATCACCGAACGCAGGAGGATCACTCTCGACGGTAGGGATGAGCCCCACTCGTACAGTCAGCTTAACTCGATCCGAGCATCGACTCAAGCTCGGTTGAGTCTGCGTCTGCGATGGTCGGGCGCGTCGCCGCCGGACAGACGTCACGTCCGCCGCCAAGCTCAGGGCTCGTGTAGTGCCAGGGGGCCGCGCGAGCTGAAGCCCCCGCCACGCCCGGAGTGCCGCGCGCGAGGCACGCGCCACCTCCCTATAACCAACCACTCTTCCTTCGCGCCTGCGCATCTTCGCGCCTTTGCATTGACTTCTTCCCCCGCCGAGCATACCGCGCCCCCGGCGCACTGCCGTCCCCCTTCGGCTATCTTGCACCCCATGAACCGCGACCAGATCGCTGACAAGTTCCTCGACGTCATCCCCTTCGACCCCTACCCATTCCAGGAGGAGGCCCTGCTGGCGTGGTTTGGCGATAACGAGGGGATTCTCGTTTCCGCGCCCACCGGCATGGGCAAGACGCTCGTCGCTGAGGCGGCCATTTTCGAGGCGTTGCAGTCGGGCAAGCGGATGTTTTACACCACGCCGCTGATCGCGCTGACCGATCAGAAGTTCCGCGAGTTTCAGCACCGGGCCGTGGACTGGGGGTTTCATCCCGAAGATGTCGGCCTGATCACCGGCAACCGCAAGGTCAATCCGCAGGCCCGCGTGCAGGTGGTCGTCGCGGAGATTCTGCTCAACCACCTGCTCTCCCCCGACGAGCCGTTCACCGACGTCGCCAGCGTGGTGATGGACGAGTTTCATTACTTTCACGACCTCGACCGCGGCATCGTGTGGGAACTGTCGCTGGTGCTGTTGCCGAAGGCCACGCGTGTCATGCTCCTGTCGGCCACCGTCGGCAATGCCCGCGAGTTCTGCGGCTGGCTGCGGACCTCCCACGGCCGGTCGCTCCAGCTTGTCACCACCGACGAGCGCCGCGTGCCGCTGGAGTTCAACTGGGTCGGCGAGAAGCTCCTGACCGAACTGCTGCCCGACATGATCGGCGACGACGACGCCTCCGCCCGCGTGCCGGCCCTGGTGTTCTGCTTCAACCGCGACGAATGCTGGGACGTGGCCGAGCGCATCAAGGGCCTGCCGCTGATCTCGACCGACACCCGCGCCGAGATCGAAAAGCTGCTGCCGCCGGAAGACTTCACCGAAGGCGTCGGCCCCAAGCTCAAGCAGATGCTCATTCGCGGCGTCGGCGTGCATCACGCGGGCGTTTTGCCCAAGCACAAGGAGACGATCGAAACGCTCTTTTTGCGCAAGCTCATCCCCTTCGTAATCTGCACCGAAACGCTCGCGGCCGGGATCAACCTGCCCGCCCGTTCGGTGGTGCTGAGCACGCTGCTGAAGGGCAAGCCGGGCGAGCGCAAGCTCATCCCGCCGGGGGCGGCCCACCAGATGTTCGGCCGTGCGGGCCGGCCGCAGTTCGACTCGAAGGGCTACGTCTTCGCCGTCGCTCATGACGACGACGTGAAGATTGCCAAATGGAAAAAGAAATACGAGCAGATCGACCCGCACTCGAAAGACCCGGGCATCATGCGCATGCGCAAGCAGCTTGAACGCAAGCGCCCGACGCGCCGATCGACCGAGCAATACTGGGTCGAAGGCCAGTTCGAGTCGCTGATCAAGGCCGGCCCCGGCAAACTCGCCAGCCGCGCGATGATCCCCTACACGGTGCTGATTTACCTGCTGAAGAAGTCCGGCGCGCTGCACGACGTGCGCGAGTTCCTGTCGAAACGGTTCAACTCCGAGGAACGCGTGAACTCGTTCAAAGAGCAGCTTGAAGCCATGATCGGCAACATGGCCGCGCTCGGATACCTTACCAAGTCCGAAGACGGCGATCAC
The DNA here is from genome assembly GCA_964648365.1 of uncultured Phycisphaeraceae bacterium. GTDB lineage: Bacteria > Planctomycetota > Phycisphaerae > UBA1845 > UBA1845 > SURF-32. The sequence continues at coordinate 418 of CAZYLK010000236.1, read as the reverse complement.
GTCACGCTCGACGCAAGCATCGAACGCCTCGGCGTTTTCCGCAGTATCGATCCCCTCTATGGCCGGTATCTGTCCGGCCACTTGGCGCACGCGAACTTCGACGAGAAGGTGCAGGTTCTCGAGTCCGTCCTGCCGATGCCGCCCGGCCTGTCGCGGCGCATGCGACTCCCGGACGACAAGGAACAAGGACCTTTGGAGCGCGATGTCATCCGCCCGCTGCTGATCCAGCTTGGCATCATGGTCGCAGACGTGCCGGCCTTGCAACGCGACGAGGAGAAAGAAGAATCGCGCGAGGGCAAAGGCTGGTGGGACGAGGAGCCGGAGGAGCGCCCGCCGACATTCCCCGAGATGCTCAAGCTCGCGTTCGATGCGAAGCTCCCGACGCCTGAAGACATATTGATCGACCCCAAGTGGGTCG
>CAZYLK010000235.1:0-7963 GCA_964648365.1 uncultured Phycisphaeraceae bacterium | reverse complement strand
ACGACGACAACGGCCACTCCCACGTCCGCGCGTCGCTGCTCGGCCCGTCGATCACCGTCCCCTTGATCCGCGGCGAGATGCCGCTGGGCACCTGGCAGCAGATCATTCTGATCGACTTCGACACGCGGCCGCGGCGGCGGGAGGTTGTGGTGCAGGTTGTTGGGGAGATGCGCGGTTGAAGGCGTCGGACGATCCAACAGCCCGCGCACGATGTCACCGTTGAAATTCTCATCTGCGAGCAGCCGGAACATCGCTCATCCCTGTGCCGGTCGTCGCTCAAGCAGTCGAGCGCGAATCTCGCTCAAATCGCCCTGCTGACTCCGAATCCGTTGACGAACATCCTCGGCTTGCCGCTCACGGTCGGCCAGATACTCCTCGACCTCGCCGCGATGACGCAAGTAGAAGGCAATAACCGCGTACACGTCGGGCAGCGCCAACGTCGAGTAGCGCTGAACGATGGTCTCGGGAGTCGCACCATCCTGAAACGTGCGGATGACCAATTCCAGCAAGACGCGCGAGTTTCCGACGCGGAGTGCTCCGCCGGCATCTTGCCGCAGCGGCGGCGCTTCGGCTTGCGCGGTGAAAGTCATCGTTCAACTTCCCTTTCGCAAACAGGCGCGAGAAACGATAGCACACGCTTCGCGCGATCGGCGTGACGATGCAAGCGTCCCTCGCGACACCGTTCGAATCCCTCCGGAGGCTTCGAGCCAATGACATCTCGGATTCGAGATTGCGGTGGCCCGCGACGCGCAGGCGTCTGCCCGCGGGGGTCGACGCCGGTCCACCGATTATGTGTCGGCCGGCTTTCGGAACGCCAGCTTCTCAACCATCCGTCTGATAAGTCGCGCCCCGAGTAGCCGACAACCGCAGAATCCACAGCAGCCCAGGCTCGCCGTGCACGGTTCGGGCGGGTATCATCCAGCGGAATCTCCGGGCGGACAACGGCTTATGGCCACTGCGGTAGCGTCCCCCGATGGAACCGGCCGGCGCGGGATCGCGGCCGCCGGTCAGTAGTAGCCCGAGCACGGGCATCCTGCGGAGCATGAACATGACGCGGATTCTGGTTGCGGAAGACGAGCCGGCGATGGCGATGGGGTTGAAGGATAACCTTCAATTCGAGGGGTTCGACGTTCTGGAGGCGACCGACGGCGAGGCCGCGTGGATCGCGGTGCAGAACGAGCGCCCCGACCTCGTCCTGCTCGATGTGATGATGCCCAAAATGGACGGGCTGGAAGTCTGCCGCCGCACGCGGCAGGCGGGCTTCACCACGCCGATCATCATGCTGACCGCCAAGAGCCAGGAGATCGACATCGTCCGCGGGCTGGAGGCGGGCGCGGATGACTACATCGTCAAGCCGTTCGCCGTGCGCGAACTGCTCGCGCGCATCCGGGCAGCGCTTCGGCGCAGCACGGGTGGCTCGGGTGTGTCGAAAGTCGTCACCGTCGGCAAGTCCACCGTCGACCTCGTCACCGGCAAGGTCCAGCGCGGCGACGAGACGCACACGATGGGTCACTTCGAGATCGAAATTCTCAAGATGCTGCTGGAGCACTCGGAGCATCCGGTCGAGCGGAACAAGATGCTCGATCACATCTGGGGGCTGGAGGCGTGCTCGACCAACCGCACGGTCGATAACCACATCGTGAGCCTGCGGCGAAAGATCGAAGACGACCCGAAGAACCCCAAGCACGTCGTCACCGTCCACAGCATCGGATATAAGTTCGTTCCTTGAAACAACTTATGTCGAACGACGGCAGTAGTAACTCCGGGCGGAGCGCGAGACGGCCGGCGCCGCCCGCGGCGACTGGCCAAACTCGCACCGATTTGGTATGAAATGTGCCGCTGAGTTCAGCGGCCCCGGAGCCGGCCGATTGCCGGGATCCCGTCGGGGCGTACAATTGAGACAGCGTCTCAACACGGCGGCGTCGGTTCAGACCTAAGCCGCCGCCTGACGCGTGGTCGGAGAACCTGCACGTGCCGAGCGTAGATCTGTCAGCCCTCCGGGCCGGAGAATCCGGCACCATCGCCGCCGTCAGCGCGGCCAACGGCGTCGGCAAGCGGCTCGCAGACATTGGTTTCGTCCGCGGCGCGGTCATACGCATGTTGCATCCGGGCCGGAACTGCATCGTTTGCGTCGATCAGACCCGCCTGGGACTGGGAGAGGCCGTGCAGACCACCGTACTGGTCGACCGGATCGAGTAGGCGCCCGAAGCCGTCCAACCATCATGGCGTCCGCACCCCCCGCCCATCCCGGCACCCGCGTGTGGTCGGTTGCCCTGATCGGCAACCCCAACACGGGTAAGAGTTCCGTCTTCAATGCGCTGACCGGCTTCCGCCAGCGCGTCGGCAACTATCCCGGCATCACCGTCGACAAGAAGACCGGTCCGCTCCTCGGACCGTCCGGCAGTCATCGCATCGAGTTGATCGACCTTCCGGGGGCGTACAGCCTTACCGTTCTGTCGGCCGACGATGACCGCCTGGCCGTGGACGTGCTGCTCGGTTCGCAACATGGCATGGCCCGTCCGGACGGTGTCGTCTGCATCGTTGACGCTTCCAACCTCAAGCGAAACCTCTTCCTCGTCTCGCAGGTGCTTGAACTCGGGCGACCGGTCGTGGTCGCCTTGACGATGGTCGACGTGGCCGAGGATCGGGGGCTTTCGATCGACGTGGAACGTCTGGCGACCTCGCTGGGCGTGCCGGTGATTCCAATTCACGCGCCGAAGGGTCGCGGGATCGACGCGCTGAAGTCCGCGATCATCGGCATGGCCGACCGGCGCGTCGACGATCGCGAAGTCCCCCTGCCCGGCTGCCTGCAACAGGAAGTGGATGAGCTGCGGCGCGTGTGCGGGTCGTGTCCGGTGGCCGGGCCGGCGCCGACGCGGGTCGAACTGCTTCGTACGCTGCTCGATACGTCCGCCGACGCTCGGCCGGGCGCCGTCCCGCTGACGGACCTTCAACTGAGCCGTGCCCGCATCGAAACGGCCGGCGAGTCGCTCTGTGAGTGCGAGGCGAAGGCGCGGTACGCCTGGATCGACGAACGACTCTCCGGAGTGATGTCGCCGGCGCCGGCGCGGCGGTCGCGCTCCGATGTCATCGATGCGTTTCTGACCCATCGCCTGCTGGGGCTTGTCGTGCTGGCGCTGATCATGGGCGCCGTGTTCCAGTCCATCTACGCCTGGGCCGCCCCGCTGATGGAGGCCATCGACTCGACTTTCGGCGCGGTCGGCGCGTGGGTGCAAGGCGTCACGCCCGCGGGGCCGGTCCAGAGCCTGCTGGTTGACGGCGTGCTTGCGGGCGTCGGCGGCGTGCTGATCTTCCTGCCGCAGATCGTCATCCTGTACCTCTTTCTGGCCGTCATGGACGACTGCGGCTACATGGCGCGGGCGGCGTTCCTGCTCGATCGTCACATGCGACGGTTCGGCCTCAGCGGCAAATCGTTCGTACCCATGCTCTCTTCGTTCGCCTGCGCCGTGCCTGGTATTCTCGCCACGCGTTCGATCGAGGACCGTCGCGATCGGCTGATCACGATCGTGACCGCCCCGCTGATGACATGCAGCGCGCGGCTGCCGGTCTACGTGCTGCTGATCGCGACGTTTGTTCCGGCCGTGCCGCTGCTGGGCGGGCTGATCGGCCTGCAGGCGATGGTGCTTCTGGGACTGTATGTCCTCGGCGTCGTCGTGGCGGTGATCGTCGCGTTCTGCCTGCGCGGGTTCATCCTGCGCGGACCCAGCGCACCGCTGATCCTCGAACTGCCCGGCTACAAGTGGCCCGCGCCCCGGACGGTTTTCTACCGCGCGTACGAAGCCGGCCGCGAGTTCGTCAAGATGGCCGGCAGCGTCATCTTCGCCGCGTCGATCGTCATCTGGGCCTTGGGATACTACCCGCGTCCGGCGAGCATCGCGGCCGGGTTCGACGCGCAGCGCGCGGCCGCGGACCAGTCCCTGGCGACCACCTTGGCGGCGGCGGCGGCAGAGTACGGCGACGGAGCCACCGCGGACACGCTGCTCGATTTGCCGCCGGTTGCGACCGCGCTGGCGGACATCGAATCAGCCTGGGCGGACGCATCAAGCGAAGCCGACGACGTCGAGGTCGCCGCAACGCCTGACGACGCCATCGCATCGGCCGCGTCAATACATGGCCGCGCCGGCGCGGCCGCCCTGGCAGCCTTCAACGCGCAGCGCACGTACGATGACGAACTCGCCGACGTGGACAAGCGCGAATCCGGCGCGTATCTGCGCCAGAGCGTGCTGGGGCGCATGGGTCATTGGATCGAGCCGGTCGTGCGCCCGCTGGGCTGGGACTGGCGGATCGGCACGGCCGCCATCGCCGCGTTTCCCGCCCGCGAACTGATCGTCTCGACCATGGCGACGATCTACAACCTCGGCGGCGACGAAACTGAAGAATCCACCGCCCTGCGCGATCGCCTGCGTGCCACGACCTGGCCCGACGGCCGCAAAGTCTTCAACCTGGGCGTCGCCCTGTCCATCATGGTCTTCACCGCGCTGTGCTGCCAGTGCGTCTCCACACTGGCCGCCATCCGCCGCGAGACCAAGACCTGGCGCTGGCCCGTCTTCGCCTTCACCTACATGACCGGCCTGGCGTACTTCGGAGCGCTGGCGACGTATCAGGTCGCAAGTTTGTTCGGGAATTGAGTCGCCGACCCATCAAACAACGGGGACAGCCTTGGACTGGATGATTCGGCGGTCCACTGTCATCAACCGCAGCCCGAGTACGCGCGCGGTGGCGGCGAGAATCCTGTCTGCCGGATCGCGGTGGAATTCCTCCGGAAGACGGGTCGTTTCTGCGGCGATGGCCGGGCTGATGCCGACCCTGTCGACCAGCGGACCTGCCGTGGCCCGGTCCAGCCAGTCGCGCAGAGGCAGGTCCAACTCGATCCGCCCCAGCTCAACCAGGACGGCGATTTCCCACAATGAAATGTCGGAGACATAGACCGGCGGCTCGTCTTCGACCCGCCGCAGTACTCGGCGCAGCCTGACTGGCAGTTCGTCCGAACCTGCCATCCACCAGATCAGGATATGGGTGTCAATAAGAAGCGTCACGCCCCGGCCTCTGCCTCCCACACCTCGGGCGCTACCGCCGGCGCGACGATGTCGCCGAGGATACGGACCGTACCCTTGAGCGTGTCCTGGGGATGATCGGCTGAACAGTCGATGGCGCGAACGACTCTCGCGACCGGCCGACCGCGCTTCAGCACCTGTAATGGCTCACCGGTGCGAGCTACCTCGTCGAGCAGCGCGAGGCAACGGGCCTTGAACTCGGAAGCAGAAATCTCCTTCATAATGACCAGTATACATGACCGGTCATCCGAAGTCAAACGTCCCGCGCCGCCTCGCGCTCCGACACGAACACGTTCGTCGACAGGTCGTCGCGCAGGCGCTCGTCGAGGGTGCGGGCGTCGGCGTGGGCTCGGGCTTCGACGACGGCGTCGATGCCGTCGTTGGGAATGGCGAGGTGGCAGATGGGGTCGCCCGGGTTGACGACGGGCAGGGTGGTCATGCCGATGACGATGCTCGATTCGGCGGCGTGGATCACGTTGCGTTCGCGGCCGAGCAGATCGCTGTTGGTGGCCAGCGCCTGGCCGGCTTTGACCACGTCGCCCGGCGCGACGTGGAACTGGAGGATGCCGCCGAGTTCCGCGCGGATCCACTCGGTCCGGTCCACCTGCACCTGGTAAGCCGGCAGCTTCGGTTTGCCGCGGACCATGCCGATTTCGATCAGGGCGTTGCGTACACAGCGAACGCCGAACTCGACGACGCTCGGCTCGATCTTCCAGACCTCTCCCGCTTCAAGAATGATCGTCGGGCATCCGGCCGTGCAGGCGGCGCGGCGCAGCGAACCCTTCGGACCGCGGCCGTTGACCACCACCTGGCTGCCCGTCGCGAAGGCCAGCCGGGCAACGTCCTCGCGCGCGAGGTTGGCCCGCACGTTGGGGAAGTTGGTCCGGCGCACCGCGGCCGTGTGCAGGTCGATGCCGAAATCGCACTTGGAGACCACGCCTTCGAAGATCGCGTGCGCGAATCGCCGGGCCAGGCTCCCGTGCGTATCGCCCGGGAAGGAGCGGTTCAAGTCGCGGCGGTCGGGCAGGTAGCGCTGATGGCGGTCCAGCCCGAGCACGTTGACCACCGGGATGAGGATCAGCGACCCGGCCGACAGCTTGAAAGGCGGGTCCAGCAGCAACTGCCGCACGATGCCCGTGCCGTTGAGTTCATCTCCGTGAACGGCGGCCGAGATGAACATCGCCGGCCCCGGCTTTTCGGCCCGCCACACCGTGACCGGCACGAACACCGGCTGGCTGCTGTAGCTCTCCGAGACGACAAGGCTCACGTCGCGCCGCTCGCCGGGAGCCACGCGGGTTCGGCCGATGGTCAGGTGCTTGGTGGGTTTGGGCATTATCCTATGGATCGGCTTGGGCGTGCTGGCACCCGTAGCGGGTGGCTTCCTCCAGGCTATTCACCCCCGCCGACGGTCTCCGGCCCGGCACGCCGTCACAAGCTCCTCCCGCCGCGAGCATAAGACCGCATCAGCCGCGAGGGAAGTTCACTTACGCCACCGCTTTTTGGGCATCAACGGGCTCTTCGGCCTGCCTGACGCACGTGGCGCCCGTCTAAACCCGTCCCTCGAGCATCTGTCGTAAACTGTTTTGGGATTTGTGGTTACGGCATACTTCCGCCGAGCCTTGCCGGCCTGTTATCGCTATATTGCGATTCCCTGCTTGACCATCCATCGCAATCATGCGATAATCACAGGCGGAGGATCGACGTGCCCGAGACGGAAGTCGTGATGTTCTCGGAGGAGGATGGCTCGTCACCGCTGATGGACTGGTTGGACACGCTGCCTCAAAAGGTGCAGGACAAGTGCATCGCCCGCATCGAGAGGCTCGCGGAACGAGGTTACGAACTGCGCCGACCCGAGGCTGACTTGCTCCGCGATGGGGTCTACGAACTGCGGCTGGGCTTTCAGGGAGTCAACTATCGGATGCTCTACTTCTTCCACAAGCAACGAGCCGTCATGTCGCATGGACTGACCAAGGAGAGACGGGTTCCCGACACGCAGATCGATCGGGCCGTCGAGCGCAAAGCGCGCTTCGCAGCCGATCCGGATAGACATACTCACGAAGGATAGAGACATGGCCGAGAAGGAAAAAACCAGCAACGCTGTCGAGATCCTTCATCGCCGCTACATCAAGAACGATCCCCAGCGGATGGCGTCGCTGCAGACCGAGCGCGTGAACGCCGAGGTCGCGCAGCTCATCCACGATCTGCGGAAGGACGCGGGCCTGACGCAAAGCGAACTCGCCGAGCGCATCGGCACCACGCAATCCGTCATCAGCCGGCTGGAGGATGCGGAGTACGAGGGTCACTCGCTCTCGATGCTGCACCGCGTGGCCGACGCGCTTCGGCAGAAGCTCACGCTGACGATGACGTCAGGTGACCCGGAAGCCGGGCCGATGCATTATGCGTTCCGTTTATTCGTTCAGATGCTTCGTCGCCGTCGCGGCCTCACCGTAGATGACGTCGCACGCCAGGCGGGTCTTCCCCGGGATGAAGTCATCTCGCTGGAGCGGACTCCAGGCGGTCGCCCGACGGTTGAGGCGATCCACCGATTGAGCGAGCTCTACGATGTACCCGAGAGCAAGCTGATGGCCCTGGCCGGCATCGTCAAGGACGTCCCCGACCCGATTCGATCTCAAGCATCCCGCTTCGTCGCCCGGTCCGAGTCGTTCGTGAAACTGACGCGTGAGGAACGACAGGCCGTGGACGAGTTCCTGGGCGTCTTGAAGGACGACGCGGAAGCGTGAAGGCAGGATCAGTCTCGTTCCCCGTGCTTTTCGACGCATCGACGATATGTGGATGTCCAACGGCGCCCATCTCCGTGGGACCGCCTATTTTTCCATACCCTTGCTCCCAACCCCCTGCAGCGCCGCCGCTTCCTGCATCGCCTGCTT
>CAZYLK010000234.1:0-7973 GCA_964648365.1 uncultured Phycisphaeraceae bacterium | reverse complement strand
GCCCGCAGCCGCCACGGCCGCCAGCGCCACCAGTTCCACCGGCAGCGCGCTGCGCAGGTAGGCGTCTCCCGTCGGGCCGCGAAGCCACAGCACCAGCACAACCCCGGCGCAGAGGCACGCCCCCGCCAGGCGCCACGCCCGGCGGCCCGCCGGCGCCGCGCTCATCCGAGCAATGACGTCCAGCCCGGCGGCGACCACGACGCACAGCAGCGCATGCAGCGGCAGTTGAAGCGGCACGTCCGCGTAGCGCTCGCCCGCGACCAGCCCGGCCGCCCACGCCAGCGCGACGCCTGCGACAAACAGACGATAGCGCCGAGACAGGGCCAGCGCGCCACACGCGAGGCCGACCATCGGCAGGCAGGCCAGGAAGCCGAAGAGCAGTTCATGCCACTCCTTCAGAGCCGCAGCGCTGAGCGACAGCCCCGCGTGGGCGGCCTTCAGCATCCCGCGCGGTCCCAGCACATAGTCATCAAAATGCCACGCCGCCACCGCCAGCCACGGAACCAGGCAAGCCGCCAGCAGCGTCGCAGCCTGCGCCGGTGAGGACCGTCGCCGGTTCGCCTGTCCGGCCGGTCCGCGCGCCACCGACGGCCAGACGCCCGGTCGCGCCGCGATCATCGCGGGCAGCAGAAAGATCGCCGTCGGCGTGATGAGGACGGCGCCCGCCAGCGCCAACCCCGCCGCCAGCGCCCGCCCCCGCACCCACAGCAGCATCGCCGTCATGCACAGCGCCAGTTGCGGTCCGTAGACTTCCGCGAACAGCGTTTCCCGCATGAAAAGGTCGTTGCCGCACAGGATCGCGACGGCGATCAGCGCCGGCGGCACGCGCCGCGTCAGCACAAAGCTCAGCAGGAACACGCACGCCACCGTGACGGCGCCGCAGAGCCCATTGATGGCGTTGAGCGCCCGATCCGGCGGCAGCGGGATGCCGGGCATCAGCGCGATGCCGAGGACGTAATAGCCGATGTGAACGGTCGTTTCGGAGAGGTTGCGGTCCGCGATAGACCGGGCATAGACAGCGGCGTCGCCGGTGGCCAGCGCATCGACCGTGCCGGATACGAACAGAACACCAGCCGCCGCAGCGATGAGCGTCGCGAGCATCCACGTCTGCGCCGGGATGGGCCGCAGACAGCGTCGCTCCAGCCGCATGGCGAACGGTATCCACCGTGTCGTCCTCATCCGCGCACGTTACACTGCCGCCGATGGCCCGTGAACATGCCACGCGAGCGTCAACGGCAGAGCCGGCTCCTCGGACACGCTTCCACCGGGCCGTCGTGTTCGCGTCGCTCGTCTGCATCAGCCTGGGTCTGATCAGCCGGTGGCAGTTCGCCGCCCGCCATGCGCTCGACGACGACGAATTGCAGCATCTTCACTTCGCGTGGTGCATTCAGCAGGGAATCGTTCCCTACCGCGACTTCTGGGACAACCACACGCCGGGTCTGCATCACGTGCTTTCCGCATTGCTCGATTCCGAACCGCCGCCCGCCGCGGCCATCGGTACGATGCGTGGATGGATGTTCCTCGCCGGGCTGCCCGTGCTGTTGGTTACGTTCGCGCTGGCCAGGGCGATCTTCAGCGGAAACGTCGCGTGGATGTCCGTGGCGTGGCTGTCGTGCTGCGAGGCGTTTATCGACAAGTCGGTGGAGATCCGGCCGGATGCGCTGCTGTCGGCCTGTGTGGTCGGCGGGCTGTGGGGGGGGGCAGCGGCCGTCCGCGAGGTGCGCGAGGGTCGCGCGCGGCTGGCGGCATGGGCGGCCGGATGTTCGTTCGGCGTCGGATTCACCCTCAGCCCCAAAGTGCTGATCCCGCTCGGCGCGGCGGCCGTCACGGATGTGCTGATCGCCTGTTTCAGACGCATCGGCGCACGACCGACTGATCCGGGCGCGACGACGGAGCAGAGAGCGTCCGCGGTGGCCGAAGGCGATCGCACGCGCGTGTCTGCGCACGCCGCGTGGTGCGTCGCGGCGTTCGTTGTGGGTTTCGTTCTCCCGATTGGGGCCTGGATGTTGCACGAGTGGCGCGTCGGCGCGCTGGGGGCGGCGCTGCGCGATACGCTGATCGACAACGTCGGTCATCTGGATCGGTTCAGTGCGCTGCTGGCGCTGCAGACGGCCGCGCCGTGGGGCTTCTTCGCGGCCGCGCTCGGCGGGAGCGTCGTGGTTGCCGCGCGATGGCGCTGCGGCGCCGGCGATCGCGGCACGGCGGCGCTGTTTATCGTCGCCGTCGGCTGGCTGGTCGTGTTGGCCTATGCCGTCGTTATGCCGTCGCCTTACCTGCAATCGACGCTGTTGTTTGTGCCCCTGCTGGCGATCCTGGCCGCGCGGTTGTGCGCAGCGCTCGTCGGCGGCGCAGTCGCGCCGCCAGAGGCGTCCGATGCCAGGGGTGAGCCGTCGCATGACCCGCGGCGCCGTGCCATCGCCCGGCTGGGATTGGTCGCGTGCCTGCTGATCGCGGTCATCCATCCGTTGTGGCGCATCCACGCGAAGGGTGAGGCGGAAGCGCCGCGGTTGGAGGCCTCGCTGGCACGGCTGGATTGGATCCACGGGTGGACCGGTGAAGACGACGTTGTGTTCGACGGGCGGTGCGCGGCCGTGTTCCGGCGGCACGCCCTGCGGCACCCGTCACTGGTCCGCGGGATCCTCACCGCGTATCACCGTGGCGTGCTCGCGCCGACGATCCGCGACCAGCTTCGCGACGCCGGCTGCACGGTGGTCTTGCGCGATTTCCGCAGCAGCGAACTGCCGCCCGACGATGCCGCCTTTATCGCCGATCACTTCGTGTCGATGAATGACGCGACCGGGCGGGACGAGCCTGCGTATGCCGACGTGTGGCTGCCCGGACGCGTGTTCGACGCAGCGGCGTTGACACGGGGTGCGCCGCTGGACGCGATCGCGGCGGGTGTTTACACCGTCCGCCGCGTCCCGCCGGCATGCGACGTGACGATCGACGGGCGCCCGGTGGGAGCGGTCGTGTCGCTCGAGCCCGGCCGCCATGACGTGGCGGCGTCGAGCGATGCAACACGGGTCGTCATCGTTCGCCAGCCCGGCCAGTGATGTGGCCCCGGGTTGCAACGGTATGCAACCGGCGGGCACTGCTCACAGAGCAGTGGCACCAAAGTGGCACTTGTGGCACCGGTTTGTAACCGGTGATCCGGTGTGGCACCGGTTTGCAACCGGTGATCCGGTGTGGCACCGGTTTGCAACCGGTGTCTTCGTTTGTCAGAACGGTGGTGCCCACCGCATGGAGTGTTCCTAGCCATGCCTGTCGTCGGTCACGCCCTGGCAGGAGGCGCTGTCGCCGTCTGCACGCGTCCCACCTTTCCGCCGCGCGCCGTGGCCTGGTGGGCGCCGGTGCTGATCGCCCTGTCCTACGTCCCGGACATCGCGTCGCAAGTCGGCCTGATCGCCGGCGCGACACCCGACGTGCGCCACGTCACGCACTCGGTCACGTTCGTCATTGCGTTCAGCCTCGCGGCCGCATGGCCCATCGCCCGGTTGCTCGGCGTCACGACCAGGGCCGCGCTGGGCATCACGCTGTTCGTCACCGTGCTCCACGTGCTGATGGACATGCTGCAAGGCACCATCCGCCGCCCTTTCTGGCCCGTGTCCGGATGGGTCGCGCCGGAAGCGTGCGAGATCATCCCGCGCAGCCCGCTGGCGGAGGCCGTGATCTTCGGCGCGCTGTTCGTCATCATCGCCGGCGCAACGTGGGTGCGTCGAATCGCCGACGTCTCCCGCGCGGCCGAGGAACGTGAGCCGCTGGCGGCGCGGACCTCTCGTGGGCACGTCATGGCCGCACGCGCCGTCATGCTGCTGACGCTGGTCGCGGCAGGAGTGACGCATCACCTGCGTCGCGAGCGCGTCGCGCAGTACCTGCACGTGCGCGAGCTGATGACGCGACGAGAATACGCCGAGGCGCTCGCCGCGGCCGACCTCGCCGACCGCTGGCCCTACCCGGCCTGGCCCGGCCGGCTCGACTACACTCGGGCCGAGGCCCTGGCGGCGCTGGGCCGGCGCGACGACGCGGAGGCGTTCTACCTGCGCTCGATCGAAGCCGACCCGGATTACTTCTGGTCGGTGGCCGATCTGGCGGTCAACTACGCCGCCTGCGATCGACCCGAGGCCTGGCGCCGCGAACAGGCGGCACCGTGGGTGGAAAGGCTCAAAACGCACTTCGCCGGCCATGAACGGCTGGAGCACGTGCTGGCGAAAGTCGAGCGGAAGCTCGGGGAGGCGCGCAGCGGCAGCGAACCGCCCACACGGCCCGCAGTTCCCGGACCCTGACTCCCGGTCCCACGCGCGTGCGGGCCGCTCATGCCCCCGAAGGCGGCGCATGAGGCGGAATCAGGGCACCGTTCCCTTGAATCACCCGTCGCGGCCGGTACACTCTCCGGCTCGGTTCCATGCGGCACCGCTAGCTCAGTTGGTAGAGCAGCTGACTCTTAATCAGCGGGTCCGGGGTTCGAGTCCCTGGCGGTGCATTGTCCCGTGTCGTCGTTTCCGGCCGTACGCGGCAGGGATCGATCAGCGCTCGCCGGAAGCCCCAGCCCGCATTCCGGACACGCCCCGGACACGTTTCCGGCGAAGCGATAGCCACAGCGACAGAACTCGGGATTCACCGCCGAGTGCCGGCGCTCCACAGTAGCGCTCACAATCATGAGACAAACCCACACGGCCGCCAGCGGACACGCGAGCCCGTAGGCGTACCAGCCGGAGTCCTCGTAGCTCAGGATGCTTTGCGCGCCGCTGCAGACGATGGCGATCAGCAGGACAAGCGGGGCGCCGGCCAGGAGACGGAAGCGGAGCCCGACCGGCAATGGCCACAGAAAGAGGATGAGACATCCCGGGAGGGCGAAAAACACGAGCCTTACATAGAGCTGGCGCGAGGCCGGTGTGGAGGGGGCGACCGCGGCCAGGTACCCGAGCGCCGCAACGGTTACGGCCAGTCCCAGGATGCCGACCCACTTCACCCACCCATGCGACCCGGGCGATTGACGGCGATCCTGCGCTCCCATGATCGACCTCGCCACCTGCAAACGCCCGTCGCGTTCAGCTTCCGTCCGCACGGCCCGGAGCGCGGCACTGAGAACACCGTCAAGCCGCGCGCCGGGGCAGCTCGGCACGCCCCCGGACGTCCGAAGGCGGGAACCGTCACCCTCCGACGAACTCCGCCGCCATTGCCGCCGCCAGCCCGGCGACGATCGTGGCGACGATCGCCCATCGCCACCGCGAGCCAGGGCGCGTCAAGTCGCCCTTCGACCATGCCAGAGCGCCCATCAGGATGGAGGACAGCAGCGACGCCCCCGCCCCGCACTCCGCGGCCGCGACCAGCCGCCACGTCGCCCGCGAGACCTGCGTGGTCTCGCCGTGGTTGACCAGAACGTACCGCCCCGGATCATCCATGGCCGACAGGGCGCTGCCGCCGAGCCAGTTCATGACGTTTACGCAGACCCAGAAGGCCAGCGCCGACAGCCACAGCAGCACAACGGCCCGGCCGGTGTCGGCGCGTGTCTCGCTCGCCTCGCTGCTCGTCGCGCCGCGTTCAGTCATGCCTCTTCCCCCGGCGCGCCGCATTCCGGGCACCGCCCCGATACATTGCCGGTCAGGTCATATCGACAGCGTACACACTTGCCGGCGGCGCGCCGCTCTCTGGCACCCGCCATCGCGCGGGCGCGGGAGAACAGATGCCAGGCGGGATACACAGCGAACGCGGCCAACAACAGCCACATGGAAAAGCATGCGTAGTATAGCCTACCAAACACAGCCGTTGGGCCGTCCGGCCGGCCTGTCCCGTCCGGGCCGGGGGCTGGTATTGCCTGTGCCATTTCGCTACGCTGATGTGACTGCGTGCGTTTTCTGCTCAGGCTTGGGCAGTTCGGTTGAAGCAGCGAGGGTACGGGGCTTTTTGGGCACTCCGCCATCGACCACTTTCGGTCAAGACGGCGGGCCGACGACATGGAGGACGAACAGCCCGGTACGCAGTCGGCTGCGAAACCAAAGGATCCAAGTGCCATGCGACGCGAACTAACCACTCGAATCAGTATGATCGCGGTATTCCTCACGATGTGCTGCGGCTTCGTCGCCGGACAGCCGTGCGAACCCGAATGGAACACGACCGTCGGGAACCCCGGCATCTCGGAAGGATATATCGGTCCCTTGCGCCCCTTCGACGACGGCGGCGGCGAAAGACTCTACGCCGGGGGCTCATTCCCATCCATCGCGGGCCAGCCCGGAACACCGCTGATCGCTCGCTGGGATCGCATCAACGAGTCCTGGTCCAGCGTTGGCGGAGGTCTCAACCGAGGCAATACGAACGGTTTCGTCACCTCGCTGGTCCCCTTCGACAGCGGCGGCGGCCCGGAACTCGTGGTCGGCGGATTCTATCGCGACGCGTTTGGCGTCCCGGATACGCGCAGCATCGCCAAGTGGAACGGCAACGCGTGGTCGTCGCTCGGAGCGAATCTGGAGGGATCCGTGTGGGCCATGACAACCTGGGACGGTGACGGCGGCGAGCGCCTCTATGTCGGCGGGGCATTCCCGACGGCGGGCGGCGTCACCGCGGGCGGCATCGCGGCCTGGGACGGAGACGATTGGTACTCACTCGGCGCCGGCATCACCGGCAGTTTCAGCCCCGTCGTCTTCTCGATGATGGCATTTGACGACGGCGACGGGTCCAAGCTCTACGTCGGTGGCCGCTTCGATACCATGGACGGACTGCGCACCCCGCTGATCGCCCGCTGGGACGGCAGAACCTGGGAGCAGGTCGGAAGCGGACTGATCAGCGACAACATCCTCTTCGGAATCGAGTCGATGGCGGTTTTTGATGACGGCAGCGGCCCCGCGCTCTACGTCGGCGGAAACAACTTCCACGCACCCGGCCAGCCGGTTGGCAACGTCGCCAAGTGGGACGGACAGCGGTGGACGACGGTGGGCGCTCGCTACACGGGACGCGTGACCTGCCTCGCTACGTTCGACGACGGCAACGGCCCCGGGCTCTACCTCGGCGGCAACGCGCTGCCCGATCCGAAGTACTTCGCAAGACTGGTCGACGGCCAGTGGGAACCCGTCGGTGGAGGCGTCTCGAACAACCCGGCTCCGCCGTGGCCATCGGTGTTTGGTCTGGGGGTCTGGGGCGAGAGTCTCTACGTCGGCGGCACCTTCAATACCGCCGGCGAATCGCCAACCGCCGGCATCGCCGCCTGGCAGGGCTGCGCGCCGGGCGACTCCTGCCAATACAAGCTCAAGAAGAACTCCAAGAGCAAGGGAGGATGCAGCGCCTGCCCCACGGCCGGCGACACGGTAGCCTCCGAGCAAAGCTGCACCAAGAAGAAGGACTGCCCGAAGAAGCTGGCGGGCACCATCTCATGTCCCGACGGCGGCCCCGGACTCTGCAAGAAGATCAAGGGTAAGCGCGCAGGGTGCGGCTCGTAGCTGCGACGCGGGTTTTGGGCGGATCGACGCCGGATCGTGGACGCTCGCCTGGATGCCAGACGCGTTCAGACGCGCGCGGGCGTCGTCGTGCCCCCGGCTGGCACTGGCGGCGGTCGGCGGGCTGGCGGAAGAATCGCGCAACGGGTAAGGTTTTGCCCATGAATCTCGTAACGACCATCCTGGCCCAGGCGGGCCAGACGCCTCCGACGACCGCCCCCGGCCAGGCGCCCGGCGCGACCATGTTTCTGCCCATGGCGCTGCTGGCGGCCATGCTGGTGTTCATGTTCATGATGCAGCGCGGCCAGCAGAAAAAGGCCGACGAGCGGAAGAAAACCCTCCTCAACAGCCTCGCCAAGAACGACCGTGTGCTGACCATCGGCGGCATCATCGGCACCGTCGCCTCCGTCCGCGAGCACGAGGTCGTGCTCAAAGTCGACGAAACCACCAACGCCAAGATGGTCTTTCTGAAGAAGGCCATTCAGCAGAAGATCACCGACGACTCCCCGCCGGAAATGGAAGAGCGCCGATGACCCGCCGGCGCAG
>CAZYLK010000233.1:0-8042 GCA_964648365.1 uncultured Phycisphaeraceae bacterium | reverse complement strand
GTACAGCGAGAGTCCCACCAGCGACAACGCCATGCCGGATGCGCCGATGGGGCCGATCGCGCCGCAAAGTGACCCGGCCGGCGCCTTGGCCGTTGGCGCAAGGTCGGCCGCGACGAGTCTGGCGAGTTGATTGACGGCTTCCTGCATTTCTCCGCCGTCAACGCCGGTGACGGACTCTTCCAGCATCGCTTCCAGCGATTCGAACGGACGACCCATCACGGCCGCGACGCCGACGCCGTCGGGAGCGCCCGTCAGCGTCAATTCGAACTCGGCCGTCAGGTCAAACCGGCGATTCGTCTCCAGCGCGTAGGAATAGCGAAGTTCCTGGTCGGGAAGAAAGACGGTCGCCAGCGTCCGGATGCCCGCGGCGTCCGCCTGGGAGACCAGGCGGGTTGCGTAGTCGACCAGCAGCGGGTCCGCATCCGGCGGCGGGTCCGTGGCCAGGCCGCGCAGCGCAGGGAGCGTGAGAATCTCGAATTGCAGCGGGGCGCGCTGCGGCTCGACATCGCTCGTCACCGCACGGACCCGGCCGCTGTCGAGACCCTCGAACACGAGCGCCGCGCTGAGCACGGCGCCGTCCTCCGACTCGGTGATCAAACGGCTGTCGGTGACTTGAACGTCGACCACGGCCCGCGTGCCGCCGAGCGACACGTCGTCCCGCGTCGACCAGAATACCAGCGTTGCGCCGACGAAGACGCTGCTTTCGACGCTGGTGACGTAGCCGCCGCCGAAGAGGCTGGCCGCGCCGCGATCGGTCAACGTAAAGCGGACTTCCCTTCCCTCGCGCGCGTATCCGTTGACGGTGTAGACCGTGTCGGGAAGGTGAGAGAACGCGCCCAGTTCGAACTGGTACTCGCCGGGGTTGCGGCCGGAGGCGCCGGTCGGGTCAAGGAGGTCGGCGGCGCTGCGGGCGCGGGCGACGACACGACCGTCCCGCAATGCGTTCAGGTCGGATTCGGCGGCGATGGGAGTCGCTTCCGTCTGTGGTTCAAACCCGGCGGTATCCACGTCGGCATTGACGGGCGCTCCGTCGCTGTTGAGCTGGGCGGTCGTCCGGACGGTGCCCTGGAAGGAGACGATCTCGGCGCGCGCGGTTGCTGCGACCGCCAGCAGCGCGGCGACTAAGAAACTTCGGCACCAGATGTTCCGATTCCCGCCCGGCATCGCGTTCAAGCCGAAACCCCATCCCCCCCGATACCAGTATTCTATCGAGTGGCCTTGCCCGGGTCGATGGGGCGCGGGAGGAAGCGGCGAATGTGCTGAGCCCGCCCGAGCCCAAGCCCACCGGTTGGAAACCGGTGCCACATGGGCTGCACTGGTTGGAAACCGGTGCCACACGGGGCTACACCGGTTGGAAACCGGTGCCACAGGTGGGAGACCAGTACTGCCTGAGGGGGAGAGACGTTGTCGAGCCTCGCTGAAAGATTGCGCAAGGCCCTGCACCCGCGGAAGGAGGCGGACGACGTCGTCCGAACGCCGGGGCAGAAGGCGCTTCTGTTCGCCGGTTCATGCGCGTACGTGGGGTATCTGCCGGCGTCCGGCACGGTCTCCGTTGCACTGGTCGGGATCCCCGTCCACGCCCTGCTGCTGCGGCATCTGGAGCCGATCTGGTACACGGTCTTCGCGGTCGCCTTCACGCTCGCCTCGGTCTGGCTGCACGGTCGCGGCGACGACATTCTCGCCGAGAAAGACAGCGGCAAGCTCGTCTGGGACGAACTCGCGGGATACTTCATCGCGGTCGCGTATCTGCCCGGCCTGACGTGGCAACTGATCGTGCTGGCCTTTCTGATGGAGCGTGTGATCGACATCCTGAAAGTCCCGCCCGCGAACTGGTTCGAGGATCACGCTCCCCGAGGCTGGGGCGTCGTCCTCGACGACGTGATGGCCGGGGTCTATACCTGCCTCGCGCTGCACGGGCTGATCCGGCTCGCGCCCGGGTGGCTGGGGCTGTGATCGCGACCTCGGCGCGCGTCGCGGGCGAAAGTTGCGGCAGACGTCCCGCCGAAGAACGTCATGGCGGGCGACGAATCCAGCAGCCGGCCGCGCGGCGTGGTCCGAGCGGCGTGCGGTCCGCGAAACCGTGGATGGAAATGCTGAGGTCTCATGGCGCCGGCGATACGTCCGATCGTGCTGGATCTGCTGGCCGAGCAGGCGAACGCGGCCGCGGATGACGCGCTGCTGGCGCTGCTGCCGGAAGTAGAGGAATATCTACGACCGGAACTGGTGCGAACACTCGTCCAGCGAGGGCAGCTTCGTGCCCTCGGTGAACTCGTCGACCGATTTCCCGACTGGCCGGGTTCGGTGCGGGCGATCCTGGAAGAGTTCGTCGGCGAACTGGCCCCCGCGATTCGCGATTCGTTGCAGCACAAGAACCTCCAGGCGCGGCTGGCAGCGCTGGAACTGCTCCGGCGTGCCGATGACGTCCGCGCGGCTGACCTGCTGGTCGGGGCGCTCCGCTGCGCGTGTGAGCGAACCCAGCGCACGGCGGGCAAGATCCTCCGCGAACTGGCCTCGGCGCTGCTCGACGGTCGCCGGCCGTCGAGCGCCGTCCACCGCGCCGACGGCCCGCAGGTTGAGACCGGGAGAAGGCCGCTCGACGAATCGGGCGTCGCCCGCGCTCTGTGCGATGCGCTCGAAATGTGGGAGCGGCATCATCACACCGATGTGCTCATGGCGTCGTTGTGGTTCATCGAGCGGACGGAGCCGATCATCCGTCGCAAGATCGCCGAACAGCGCGGCGGGCTGCGGAGCGCGATCCTGGACCTGATGGTCCACGGCACCGACCCCCGGCTGGCCGCGTTTACCCTGTGCGCCGTGTCCATTCCGCAACTCAAACAGGCCGCCATCGCGGCCATCGAACGCAGCCGCAGCCCGGAGTTCATCAAGGCGCTCTTCGCCGCCCGGCGCCTGCTGGCGGACGCGGGCGTGGTTCGGGGCCTGGCTGCGATTCGCGAACCCGCCTGGCTCGACAGTGACTTGTCGGGACTGGACGTGTCCGACGCGGAGGTGATGACCGGTGCGATTGAGTTCGTTTCCGCCTGTGGCGTAGCCCGCGACGCGCGAATCCGCTGGTTTCGCGATTGCCTCGCCGCCGGGGACGAGCCGGCGCGACAGGCCGTGCTGTGGCAGCTTGTCGGGGATCGGCGGCCCGAAACGACGCACATGCTCTCTCACCTGGCCGCCGATGCAGATGCGCGGATCGCGACCGTGGCGCGGCGGGAGTTGATCCGTCGCGAAGCGGTCCGCCGACCCGCCGCCGCCGGCGCCGATGGACCGGGCGACGCTGCGACGCCGTGGGATACCTACTGGAATCAGTTCGACACGGCCGCACGGGGAGAACGAATGCAGGGCGCTGAGGCCATCCGCCGCGCCGGCATCGACATTCTCGTACCGCTGCGGCGCAAGCTCGGCAGCCCGGAGCCGGTCGATCGGGTTCGCGCGCTGCGCATCGCGGCCGCGCAGGGACTCGAACGCGAGATCGAAGAACGTGTCTTCGAACTGGCGCACGATCCCGACGCGGTCGTCAGGGCGACCGCCGTCATGATGTTGAAGCGTTTCCCCGGCGCGGCCGCGCGCCGGATTCTGCGCATCGCGATCGAAGACGCCGACGAGCGCGTGCAGGCCAACGCCGTGGAAGCGCTCGACGCAATCAACATGGAGGGCGGCGCCGCGGTGATCCAGCGCAAACTCGGATCGCCGCATCCGCGCGTCCGGGCCAACGCAGTCAAGTCGCTGCTGCGGCTGGAGGTGCGCGAGGCGGGCGAGGCGCTGCTGAACATGCTCTCGGATACGTCTCCGGCGTCCCGCCTGAGTGCCCTGTGGGTCGTCGAACGGCTGGAGCTGTGTTCCATCCTTCACCTGATCGAGGGGATGGCGCGTCAGGATCCGAACAACAAGGTGCGCCGGCGGGCGCAGCGCGTGACGCGGGGGCTGGAGGAATCGGCGCGGCCGCTGTGACGGGCGGCCGGGCAGGGCCCGATGTTGTTACCGTTGCGAGCGGCGAGCGCGGCACGTCCGCCGTCGTCGTTGGAGATGTCAACGTTGAACCCGATCTGCCTGTTGCAACTGACGCCGGCCCAGCGCGGTGTAATGGAACATTTCCAGAAGGGCGGCGCGTTCAGTACGGTCGTCGTCATTGTCTTCATCGCCACTGCGGCGGTCCTGGCGACCTACGCGTTGACGCGCCTGCGGGAGAAGCTGGGCCGCTCGCGCGACGTTCGAGATCCCGCGACGCTCTACCGCGATCTGCTGGCAGCCCTTCCGCTCGATGAGGACGATCGCGTCGTTTTGCGAGGTATGGCCGCAGGCTTCAACGACCCGAACCCTGCGGTGATCCTGATCAGTCCGCGTGCGTTCGATCGCGCCGCGCGGTCCGGCGCGGCGCGGCGGACGTCGTCGGACAGCGGTGCGTTTGGCGATCGCGTGGCGCGCATTCGCGGGATTCTCTTCCCCGCGGCCGACGGGGGGCGCGCCGATGCCGGCGTTGACCCCGGCGGGCCGCGCCTATAATTGACCCATGATGAGTGCGAAGACGATCAGGCTCCAGGATGCACGCAAGAACGACCTTACATGCCGACTCGGGCGCTCGATTGCTTTCGGCGTCGCCCTGCTGCTGTTCCTGACGCTTGCGGGCGGCTGTTCGCGAAAGAAGACGGAAAAGAAGCCCGCGCCGGATTTCACGCTGACGGCGCTCGACGGCTCCACCGTTCGGCTGGCCGAGCTGCGCGGCAAGTGTGTGCTGCTGTCCTTCTGGGGGACGCGCTGTCCCCCGTGCTATCAGGAAGCGCCCCATCTGTCCTACCTCGCGCAGCGATACGCGGACCGCGATCTGGTGGTGCTGGCGGCGAACGTGCAAGGCGACACGAAGGAGGACGTGGTCAAGTTCGTGGAGAACGGCCGCCTGACGCACACGATGCTGCTTGCCGGTGAGCAGACGGCGGTTGCGTATGGCGTGTACGGCCTGCCGGCGACGTTCTGGATCGATCGCGAGGGCATGATCGTCGACAAGGTCGTCGGATTCCCCGGCGAGCGGGCGATGGAAGAAAAGACGCTCGAATTGATCAAGTAACGGGACGCGGATCGTGTCGCGGCAATCGCGGAATCGCTTGGTGCCACTGCTCTTGAGCAGTGCCCCTCTTATGCAGTGCTTGCACCCGGTGCCCCTGCTCTTGAGCAGTGATGGCCGAACCGCAAGAAGGTCCGCCAACAGCGGGCACTGCTCGAAGAGCAGTGGCACCCGTGGCACGAGTCGCTCCCGGCACCGCTCAAAGAGCAGTGGCACCCGTGGCACGAGTCGCTCCCGGCACCGCTCAAAGAGCAGTGGCACCAGGTCGGCAGGCGTTCATTCAGGATCCCTCTCATGCGTAGCTACAGCCTCGACAAGTTCGGTATCGAACACCTCCGCCTCATCGACCTGCCCGAGCCGTCGCCCGCTCCGGACGAGGTCGTCGTCGACGTGCGGGCGCTGAGCCTGAACTATCGGGATCTGCTCGTCGTTCGCGGACTCTACAACCCGCGGCTGCCGCTGCCGGCCGTGCCGATCAGCGATGGCGCCGGGGTCATCTCGGCCGTCGGTGCGAAAGTCACGCGCGTGGCGGTCGGCGATCGCGTTGCGGGCCAGTTCGTCGCCGGATGGACCGACGGGCACTTTCGCCGCGAGTACATCCGCTACTCGCTGGGTACGCCGGGTCCGGGCATGGCAGCCGAGCGCGTTGTGCTGCCGGCTGACGCGGTCGTGCCGATCCCCGCGGACTTTTCCTTCGAGCAGGCGGCCACGCTGCCGATCGCCGCGCTCACCGCCTGGAGCGCCCTGGTCACCGAAGGGCAGATCGGACCGGGTCAAACCGTGCTGACCCTCGGCACCGGCGGCGTGTCGATCTTCGTGGTGCAGATCGGCAAGGCGCTGGACGCGAAGGTCATTGTCACCAGCAAGAGCGACGAAAAGCTGCAGCGCGCGGCCGCGCTCGGGGCAACTCATACCATCAACTACGAACAGACCCCCGCCTGGGAAGAACGGGTCGAGGAACTGACCGACGGCGTCGGCGTCGACCTGACCGTCGAAACCGGCGGCGCCCGCACGCTGCAACAGTCCATGGCGGCCACCCGCGCCGGCGGTCGCATCGCCATGCTCGGCGCGCTCACGGGGCTGACGGGCGAATTGAACATCGCCCCGGTCCTGATGAAACGCCTGCGCATCTGCGGCGTCTACGTGGACAGCCGTTCAGCGTTCGAGGCGATGAACCTCTTTCTGGCGGAACAGCGCATCGCACCCGTGATCGACCGCACCTTTCCCTTCGACGCCCTGCCCGATGCGCTGCGCCACCTGGAGTCCGGCGCTCATTTCGGCAAGATCGTCGTAACCCTGTGATGCGGACCGCGTGTCGACGCTGATCTGCCACGGCGCAGCTCCGCCGCGCCGCGCCGGTCCGCTCCCCTGCAACGTCCCGTAATGGCGCCGCGAGAATCTCGTAGCGACTGCGCGGGAATCAACGTCCCACTTTCCCCGGTTGCGCCACGCTGAAACGTAACCTATGGGCAACGCACCGAGTGTCGGTGCTGTTCGGGCGGTCGTGCCGCGCTGCGCCTGGGGGGGGTGGGCGGCGGTGCGGCCGCGGCTGCACGGCGATGATCGGCGACACTGCGCCGGGGGTCGCGGTCGGCCTTGCGAGTCCTTTTTCGGAGTGTGACGTGACGATGCAGACGCGATGGTTGAACTGGGCGGGACTGACGGCGGTGGCGCTGATGGCGGGGGGCGTGAGCAGCTATGCGGATGAACCGAAGACCGCGGCCGGCAAGGGGCCGACCGCCTCGGCCGACTGCTACTGCGGCAAGGGCGCCGATGGTCAGGCCCACTGCCTGGCCGACGCCTCCTGCGACAGCCCTGCCTGTATCGACGGGCGATGTCCCGACGGGTTGACCTGCTGGGTGGACAGTTGCTGCGGCGGGCCGGTCTGCGTGCCGGACGAGTGCCGCGACACGCAGGACTGCCAGCAGCCCGGCCAGTGCGGCTCGTTCCAGCAATGCACGGGCGGCCAGCAGGAGAGCCACTGCGTCTACGAGGTCATCAAGGTTAAGAACAAGGCCAACCGCTGCGGCAAGGACTGCGACCGCTGCCCCTACACCCGCGGCCAGCGCATCTGCCAGCCGGACACGTGCAATGAACTGCGAGAGTGCCGTCCCGGCATCAAGTTCACCGTCGGCTGCGGCAACGGCGGCACCTGCGTGGTCAAAGCGAAGGCGATCGCCTGCGAACCCTGCGATCCGGGCTGCGAGTAACGCAAACCCAGCTTTGACAACGCCTTGCGGGGATGCCTTCCCCGCGGGACTAAACCTCCAGCGGCCGGCGCTCGACCAACGAGCGCCGGCCGTGTTGCGTTGCCCGCGCAACGCGCCAGCGCCGCCGCCCCTCAGAGCCCCTCAGAGCCCCTCAGAGCCCCGGCATTTATGCAGCATTTATGCCGGGAGTGTTGGACTCGGCGACGCGACTGAGAGAGAGTGTGGCAGGGCAGAAAGGTGCTCAACCCGGTCATGCACGCCCGGGAACGTCCCGACGCCCCCCGCCGCGAACCGTCCGGACGCGAGCCGTCCGGAAGTCCGATCTGGAGCGGAAGATTCCGCCACCCACGTCACCGCCATGAAAGTCGCCGGTCCGCCGATTGCGGAGCGGGGTTTGGAAGGCAAAAAATTCTGAAGACGCGCGTTACGCGGGGCGGCGGCGGCAGACTATGGAGGCGTGGGATCGCCCCGGCGCCGGCCGACGCGCACCACGGCCGCCCCGCGGCAAGCCTGGTATTCAGCCGGCCCGGCGCGCCGACGCCGCTGCGCGGAACCGCGCCGCGGCCGGGGCGGGTTCTGCTTCCGGTACCGCCCGGCGGCCGAGGCCGCTGCGCGGGCTGAGTGGTCTTGGCAGCCTGGGCGGCCTGACCGGTCTAAGCGCGCCCGAGCCCGGGATTTCGCCAGGATGAGACGCCTTCGATACAATCCCAATTGGCGGATGCTTGAGGTCCGCGACGGGTCGGCCAACGTCGTGGCCCAGGTCTACG
>CAZYLK010000232.1:2219-8158 GCA_964648365.1 uncultured Phycisphaeraceae bacterium | reverse complement strand
GATGCAGGCATCCTTGACCGTCATCCCGTCCGTCACTAGCCTCCCGACATCCGGGCGCCGGCCGGCGTGAAGGTCGCCGGCGACATCGCGGAGGCGCTGGAGCGATTCCTGAGACGAAGCCTGCAAGCTGCTCACTTCCAGCTACTTGGAGCACGGCGCGTGGCCGGTTGTCGTTCAGGTCGCGGCGGCCAACACGTGCCGGTCGCGGTGCGATTGTAAGCCGTCTTGGGATGTAGATTTGGAGAGGTGTCCGAGTGGCTGAAGGAGCCGGTTTCGAAAACCGGTGTGCGGTTTTCTCCGTACCGGGGGTTCGAATCCCCCCCTCTCCGATGGTTGCGTGGTCCGGGCGGGAACGCCGGGCCGGCGGAAGCCACGCGGCTCGGGCCGGAACTCCGCGCGGGCTGAAGCCACGCGGCTCGCTGGGCGGTTCGCGGAGGCTTCCGCACGCCGGGCGCCGCGGCGCGTCAGTCGGATCCCGGCGGGTGAAGCGACGATCACATGCCGACTGACGAGCAGGTTCTGGTCATCGAACGGCGCGTCTTCGACGAGGTCGGGGCGTTTCAGGGCGTCGCGCTCGATGCGGGTCGATACCTCGATCGCTTCTTCGCCGACGGCGTGACGCGGTTCGTTCCGCGCGCCGCGGCCGAGGACGATCCCTCGCTCAAGCAGCTTATCCCTTACGTCATCCTGTGTTCGCAGGATCTCGTTCTCAGCTACGTCCGCGGCACGCGGGCGGGCGAGAAGCGGCTGGTGGGCCAGCGCTCCATCGGCATCGGCGGCCACATCAACCCCGCCGACGACATGCCGCTGTTCGGCGATCCGCGGCAGACGTACCTGGCGGCCGTCGAGCGCGAAGTGGCGGAGGAGATTCACGTCGACGCGCCGCACACGGACCACATCGCCGCACTGATCAATGACGACTCGAACGCGGTCGGCAGCGTCCACCTCGGTGTGGTTCACGTCTGGCACTTGCATGAGCCGGCCGTGCGGAAACGCGAGCAGATGATCACGCAGTTGGAGTTTCTTACGCTCGACGCGCTTCGCGACGTGCGGGACACGATGGAAACCTGGTCGAGCATCTGCCTGGATCATATCGACGAATTGCTGGGCGCGGGGCGGCGCGGGCAGACGGGCACGCAATCTCACGCCTAGAATCAGCTGTGCGAGGCGCTGTCCGAGCGGGTTGCCTTCGGTCAAGCCTCGCGGCCTCTGCTAGGGGACAGGCGATGCTCCTGACACGATGCGTGCTCACGCTGGTTGCCTGCGGGTCGGTGCCTGCCGGCCGTTGGAATCCACCGCCCGGTGATCACGAGCCGCTCGCCCGTGCGTCCGTCGGAACGGACGCGCAAGCCGCCGCGATCGCATCGGAGCCGGACTTCGCACGGCTGGTTGCCTCGCTGCGCGTCTGGCCGCTGCAAGAGAAGCGTGTCACCTACCCGCCGCACGATTCCGCATTGGCCCAAACGGCCGCGTATGCCGCGTGGAAGCGATTCGAGGACGAGTTCATCGTCTTCGACTACCCGGACGATGGCAGGATTGTCGTGTCCGTCCTGGACGGGGAGGCAGCGGTCAAGGTGTCCGGCGGCGTGTTGTCCACGGAGCCGCACAAGTGGTTCAGAGCCTACCGGCTGGCCGCGGGTGACGAGACCTATTGTCTCATCATGCTCGAGCGCACCGATTCCTTCGACGATAGCGTGTGCTTCTGCGGTTCTGTGGTGTTTAAGAAGTGTCGCTTCATTGACAACGCGCTTTATCGATTCTCGTTTCTCGAAACGGGCGAGATCAAGCAGATTCAGGCACGGTGCGACCATGTTCGCGCGGTGCTATTCGAATGGACGCATCTGCCGATTCACCAGGACGTCTACCTGCGCATCGGCCTGAGCCTGCGGCTGAAGAATGCTCCGTGCGACCAGAAGCGCCTGCGCCAACAGGTGGTCGAGACGTACGGCATGCGCGGGAAGCTCAGTTTCCTCGAACTCGGCATGGACAGGGCTGCGCTGATCGACCTGCTGGGCAAGCCGGAGCGGGAAGATACGGACGCGTTGTACTACGTCGAGCGTTGGGAACTGACGGAGACGGCGTTCCGCGTGAATCTGATCGACGGCCGGTTTCGCGGGCTGGGCGCGGGTTGGTGTACGATCCGCGACCTGCCGACACCGCGTGGTTCGATCGCCTGGATCCTGGACGTGGCGGGAACACCGCAGACCTGCGACGAACTCCGATACACGTTCGACCGGTTCTGCGAACTCGCCCCCGGGGAAGGCCCTTACGAATGGCGTGACCTGTGCCAGGCGATGATCTACCTCGCCTGGGACGGCCACCAGGACCGTCGCGTCCCCGGCGTGATGCGCAAGCATCTTCTCAATGCGGCGCTGGATCAGCAGGCGGCGACCGAGTTTCTCGGTGAGTACGACATCGAACACAGCCGCGATGCATTCGTAGAGCTTGTCGAGCAGAAGATGGAGTACGCCAAGGCTCATCCGGACCTTTGGAACTGGGGCGCGCCGGTTGCCGACGGCGACTTCAACACCAGCGTCCTCCTCAGGCTGATCGGGCCCGAGCACGGTGCCTTCCAGCGACTGATCCTGGCGGGCATGGAGCACCCCTACGATTGGATCCGGAGCGATTCGTACGACTACTGGGGCGACCTGCCGCAAACCGTCGCGCTGCCGCTGCTGCGAATGGGGCTGCGAGACAGCAGCGACAGGGTCCGATGGCGGTCCGCAAGCGCATTCGCTGAGACGATCGGCGACGAATCGGATCTGCCGTTGCTGCGAGAGTGCTTGGGCCACGAAGATGACGACTTGGCCAAGAAGTACCTCCTCGCTGCGATCGATCGGCTGAGCAGAACCGAGAGAGAGTGACGCAAGCAGGTGGGTAATGACACTATTACCGGACGACACTGTACCACAAATTGACACAGCCGGCGGTCGGATCCTATCATGGGTTGATGGCTGTCCGAGCGAGCATGAATGTCTCCGTCACCCCGGAGCTTGAGGCGTTGGTTCACACGCTGGTTGCCTCCGGCCGATTCAGCTCAGCCAGCGAGGTGTTCCGCGCGGGACTGCGTCTGCTTGAGCAAGCCGAGCGGCGTAGACAGCTTGAATCGTGGCTGATGGGGGAAACAAGTCCGGAGGAGGATCAACAGATCCCCACCGCGCTGCGTGACGATTTGCGCGCGCGGCTTCAGGCGAAGATCGACGAGGGTCTCGACGCGCTGGAGCGCGGCGACGTTGTCGATGGTGAGGCGTTCTTCGCGGACTGGAGCGCTCGGCTCAAACGGATGAAGGAAACGCACCACGAAACGCCAGCACAAGGCCGGTCGTGATCACGCCGGGCGGGTTCATTCTCTCCTCCCCGGCAGCGGCCGACCTGCGTGACATTCTTGCCTACATCGCCGACAAGAGCGGCCCGGAGCGGGCGGACCAGGTCGCCGCGCGGTTTCGAGCCATGTTCACGAAGCTGGCGGGTCATCCCGGTTTGGGACATCGCCGGCCCGACCTGACCCCGTCCCCGGTGCGTTTCGCCGCACTGTGGTCTTACTTGATTATCTATAAGCCAGGCACCGAGCCGCTGGAAATCGCGCGGGTGGTCCATGATGCACGCGACGTCGAATCACTTCTGTCGCATGAGCCACTGTAGGGGCAGTGCCGCCGTCCCGTCGACGGTCTCTCGCCAAGCCGCCACGCCGACGACCGCGTAGTCCAGTCACCCCACCGATCGGCCGATAAACCGACGCGACTCACTGGAAAACGCCTCCCGGCCGGAGCGGCGTCGGCTGCCGGTCTGCCTTGGAGGAATGCTGAGGACGAGCGAATGCCCGCCAAGCTGGACGTGCTGCTGATCAACCCGCCCTGGCTGACCAAGGACGGCAACATCTGGCACGGCGTGCGCAGCACGTCGCCGCCGCTGGGGCTCCTTTATGTGGCTGCCTACGCCGAAAAGCAGGGCATCGGCGTCGAAGTGCTCGACGTGGACGCGGAGGCGTTCACGATGGAGGACATCGAGGCGCACATCGCCGCGCGGCAGCCGAAGTACGTCGGCGTCACGGCCGTGACGGCGCAGATCACGTCGGCAAGGCAGATCGCCCGCATCGTCAAGGAGGTCAGCCCCGATTCAAAGGTGGTTATCGGCGGCATCCACGCCACCGCCATGCCGGATGACGTGATGCGCGACGACAACGTCGATTACGTCATCCGCGGCGAGGGCGAAAAGCCGTTTCACGCGCTGGTCAGCGGTCAGCCGCTCGACTCGATCGGCGGCCTGACCTATCGCGGGCGAAACCCGCTGCAGCCCATCGAGCATAACCGCGAGGATCAGCCGATTGAAGATCTCGATTCGATCCCGTCGCCCGCGTACCACCTGATCAAGTTCGATCGCTACAGGCCCGCCGTCGGGGCGTATCGGCGACTGCCGTCGATCAACATGACCATGACGCGCGGCTGTCCGGGCAAGTGTACGTTCTGCAACTCGGCGGAAACCGCCCTGCGGACGCGCTCGGCCGACAGCGTGGTGGACGAGATTCAGAAGCTGCAAGCGCGTTACGGCATCCGCGAAGTCAACTTCTACGACGACACCTTCACGATCTACAAGCAGAACGTCGCGCGCTTCTGCGACCTGATCGTCGAACGCAAGATCGACCTGACCTGGTCCTGCTTCGCCCGCACCGACTGCGTCAGCCCGAAGCTGCTTGGGAAAATGAAGAAGGCGGGCTGCCACCAGATCCTGTTCGGCCTCGAATCGGCTGATCCGGAAATCCTGGAGACGATTCGCAAGCCCATCGACCTCGACCTGACCCGCAAGGCCGTGAAGATGTGCCAGAAGGCGGGCATTGCAGTGCGGGCGGCGTTCATGTTCGGCAATCCGGGCGAGACGATCGAGTCGATGCGGCGCACGATCGACTTCGCCAAGAGCCTCGACCCGGATATCGCCATCTTCAACATCACGACGCCCTACCCGGGCACGCAGATGTTCAACTGGGCCCACAAGAACGGCTATCTGCGGACGCTCGACTGGCGGGATTACGACCTGGCCAACGCCGTGCTCGACCTGCCGACCGCATCGAGCGAAGACATCAACATGATGTACAAGACGGCCCACCGGGAGTTTTACTTCCGGCCGTCGTACATGTTCAAGCGGCTGCTCAAGATGACCAGCCTGGAAGACATTCGCATGAACCTGCGGGCGCTGCGCAGCGTCATGTTCGTGCGCTCGACGGCGCCGAAGCGGCCCGGAAAAACGAGCCGTCCCGAGGCGACGGCCGGCGCCGAGGCAATGGGCGGCTCGCCACTGGCCGCGGGCACCTGCTGAGCGGCGCGGGCCGGTCATGCCGGTTCAGGCAGCGCGATCCCGGCCGCGCGAGCCCGCGCGAGAACAATCATGTCCCATAGCGCAGACGGGATGCAGACAACCGACACCGCCCCCGGCGGCAGCGACCGCTGCCCCATGCGATGGATCGTCTGGGTGGCGGTCGTCACCGCGCTGGTGCAGATCGCATCCATGCTCGAAAGGGGCCTCTGGGTGCAGCCGGACAGCGTGGGATATCTCACGCTGGCGGAGTGGATCCTTCAGCAGGGCGACTTCTCGCACGAACTGTTCGGCGGCAGAACCCCTGGCTACCCGCTCTTTCTGGCTGCCGTCATGTCGGTCGCCGGACCGTACATGGCCGTCACGACGCTCGTGCTTCAGCATGCGCTGGTGGTATTCGTCGGCGTGATGGTGGCGCTGACGGCCTGGGATCTGACGCACCGTGCGGGCGTGACGGTCGCTTCCGGGATCGTCGCCGGCTCCGCCTGGTCCCTGACGGCCTATGCGTCCACGGTGTTGACGGAGCCGCTCTACACGTCGTTGGTGACTCTCGTCGTCTGGCAAGGGGTGCGGTTCACCCTGCGCGGCGGGTCGGCCCGACTGGCGGTCTTGTCCTCGGCCGTTGCAGCGGC
>CAZYLK010000232.1:0-2119 GCA_964648365.1 uncultured Phycisphaeraceae bacterium | reverse complement strand
GGTGCGTTGCCGAAGCGAACCGCCTCCACCCGCATTGGGAGTTGGACTACCGGGCGTACGAACATGCCCACATGGCCGGGCGACTGATCAACGGCTGGTCCTACCAGGAATCGGGCAATCAGATGGGTCGGGCTGCGGTGTGCGCTGTCTCTGCCCGTCCGTGGGCGTTCGCGAAGGGGTCGATCGTCCATGCCGCGAGGTCGCTGCTGATTCCCGACCCGATCTACCTGGCCGGGCGAACAACCGAGGACGGACGCTTCGTTGATCCAACGGCGCCGCAACCGTCCGTGCTTCGCGAGGACTTCCTCACACGCATGGCCGCCGATGCCCGGTCGCGTGACCTGATTCCCGCGCCCCGCACAGGTCCGGCGTGGCCCGCGTGGTCGGCCATCGCCGGGTGCTACGAGGCGTGGTGCGTCACGGCGGATCCGGTCCGTCCCGCCGCGGGCGACAATCTGTACGAGAACTGGGTCATCTGGTGCTGCCTTGGTGGCGTGGTGGTGCTCGCGACCCGGCGACGGCTCGCATGGGGCGTCGTGGCGCTCGTCGTCGCGCTGCAGGTTGTGCCGCCCGGCATCGCCCCCGGCGCGACGCCGCGATTTGTCGTCCCCGTCCGCGCCTGGGTAGACCTGTGGGGCGTGTGGCTCGCAGTCGCCTGCCTGAGCTGGGTCGTCGCGCAGGTGCGCGCGCGCCGGCGGTGGCGAGATGAGCGTCGGGGCGCGAGCCTCGGCGCCGCGGACACGGCGCTCGGGCCTCCTGCGGCGGTTGCGTTCGACGCGGCGGCCGATTGAATAGCCGCATGACTGCGGCGGCACCTCGATCCGGTCGCGCCCGCTGGCTTGCGGCCGCGACGCTCCTGCTCTACGGGCTTCATGCCGCCGACTACTGGGTACAGATCAACGACGACGCTTTCATTACCTTTCGCTACAGCCGCTTTCTCGCGGAGGGGCGCGGGCCGTACTTCAACGACGGGGAACACGTCGAGGGGTTCACGAACTTCCTGATGATGCCGCTGATCGCGATCGTCATCGCGGTCGCGGGACCGGACGCCGCGCTGCCCGCTGCGAAGGTCATCGGCGTCGCCGCAGGGCTGGCGGCGCTGGTGGCGAGCCGGGCGCTGTGCCGGCGATGGCTCTTGCGGCTCGAATGGAAGCCCGACGACGCCGACGCCTTGTCGTGGATCGCGGCCGCGCTGGTCGCGGTTCAGACCGGCTTCATGCTCAACACGACGACGGGGTTGGAGACGTCGCTGTTCTCGGCCTGGATCGCGCTCGGGCTGTGCGCGTCAGCGAGCTCCCGGGGGGGGCGGCGGTCCGCCTTGGTCGGCGGCCTGTTCGCGCTGGCGGCGTTGACGCGTCCGGAGGGCGTGGCCGTGTTCGGCGTCGTGGTTGCGTGCAGGCTGGCGGCCGGCGCATGGCGGATGCCGGCGGCGCGGCGCGATCTGGCCATCGAAGCAGGCATCGTGGCGGCGGCGGTCGCGGCGATGCTGTTGCTGCGGTCGCGGCTGTACGACGGCGAGTGGCTGCCGAACACGTACTACGCCAAGGCGGAGGGCATGGGCGGGCGGACCGCCGGTGGATACCTCTGGGACATGGCGGCGCGCCACTTTGGATACGTGCTGTGGATTCCCGCGTTTGTTGCGCCGCTCGTCGTGCCGAGGGCGGTGCGCGGGCACGGCTGGCCGGCGGTTGGCGTCGCCGCCTTTGCGGTGGTTTCCGTGTTTCTGACCGGTCCCGACTGGATGCCGGGCTATCGGCTGGTCGCGCCCTACATCCCCGTGTGGGCCGCGCTGACGGCGCTGGTCGCAGCGACCCTGCTGCGACGCCGTCCGCGCGTGATCACGGCGGCCGCGATCGCCCTGCCGTTGCTCTTTGCGGCGGTGCAGGTTCCGATCTGGCTGACGTACCGGCACGAAGTTCGCGTTCGGGCGGGAGGCTACCGCCGCGGCCACATGGCGCTGGCCCGATGGCTGAACGAGCAGAAATCGACTCATCCCCGCGGGGCCGCGGCGGACAGGTCCGACCCGCCGGACTCCGGCGGCGATGAATCTCCGTCAGCCCATCGAACCGTCGCCCTCATGGACATCGGCATCGTCGGATTCATGTGCCCGCAGCTTCGC